>CABSFY010000017.1 GCA_902477055.1 uncultured Eubacteriales bacterium | reverse complement strand
GATGCACTATCGAGATTCGTTCGTAGGGCGGGGTCACCCGACCCCGCCGTTGCAGGCACTCCGACAGCCGCCGTAGTGAAATTGAACGGTATCTCTTTGTAGGGGGCGGCGTCCACGACGCCCCGCCGATGGCAGTTGAGTTTTGGAATATTGTGACGTATTGCGGAATGCCTGTCCCGCCCGGAGCTGCGCTCTGCGGCGCGATGAGGGCATCGCGCCCTACGCAACAACCGACCTTGGGAGTAAAAAACGGCCAATTATGCGTAGGGGCCGATGCCCACATCGGCCCGCTGGACGCACGATCAAAATTTGTTCGTCAGCCGCCGAGGTAGGCCTTTTTGACCTCCTCGCTCTGGGCCAGCTCTGCGCCGGTCCCGGAGAGGGTGATGCGGCCAGTTTCGAGAACGTAGGCGCGGTCTGCAATATCAAGCGCCATACCGGCGTTCTGCTCGACGAGCAGGATGGTCGTTCCGGCCTTTTTCAGCTCACGGATGATGTCGAAAATTTGCTCTACCAAAATCGGCGCGAGGCCCATCGACGGTTCGTCGAGCATCAGCAGCTTCGGCGAGATCATCATGGCCCGGCCCATGGCGAGCATCTGCTGCTCGCCGCCGGAGAGCGTTCCGGCCACCTGCTTGCGGCGCTCCTTCAGGCGCGGGAAGTGCTGGAACACGTTGTCCAGCGGGTCGGTGATGCCGCCCTTGCGGGTGAAGGCACCCATTTCAAGGTTTTCCTGCACGGTCATTTGCAGGAAGATGCGCCGCCCCTCCGGCACGTGGGCCAGCCCCTGTGAAACGAGCTTGTACGCCTCGGTGTGCGTGATGTCCCTGCCGAGGAACTCGATGGAGCCGGAGCGCGGGTGCATCAGGCCGGAAACGGTTTTCAGCGTCGTGGATTTGCCCGCGCCGTTGGCGCCGATAAGGGCGACCGTTTCGCCCTCGTTGACCTCGAAGGAAACGCCCTTGATGGCGTGAATTGCGCCGTAATAGACGTGAATATCATTGACCTTCAGCATCTGTCTGCGCTCCTTTCTTTCCGAGGTAGGCTTCGATGACGGTGGGGTTGTTGCAAATCTGCTCCGGCGTGCCTTTTGCGATGATCTTGCCGTAATTCACGACCGCGATGCCCTCGCAAACGCCCATCACGAGATTCATGTCGTGCTCAATGAGCATGACGGCGATTTGGAACTCGTCGCGGATGCGGCGGATGTGATCCATGAGCTCCGCCGTTTCCGAGGGATTCATGCCCGCAGCCGGCTCGTCGAGCAGGAGAATGGACGGCTCTGTGGCCAGTGCGCGGACGATCTCCAACCGACGCTGTGCGCCGTAGGGGAGGGAACCGGCCTTGTAATGTGCCGTATCCGCCATGCCCATGAAGTCCAGCAGCTCAAGGCACCGGGCCTTGGCCTGCTTTTCCGAGCGGTAATAGCCGGGGGTGTGCAGGACAGAGGAGAAAAACGAGCATTTGATGTGGTTATGCAGACCGACCTTAACGTTGTCAATCACGCTCATGCCGCCGAAAAGACGGATGTTCTGGAACGTCCGCGCGATGCCCAGACGGTTGACCTGCGCGGTGGACATTCCCTTGGTGTCCACGCCGCGCAGCAGGATCGAGCCGCGCGTGGGCTGATAGACGTTCGTCAGGAGGTTAAAAATCGTGGTCTTGCCTGCGCCGTTCGGGCCGATCAGACCGGCGATCTCCGTCGCACCGATCGTCAGTGTGAAGTTATCGACAGCGGTCAGACCGCCGAAGTCGATGCCGAGGTTGCGGATGTCGAGCACCGGCAGCTTGCCGAGGTCGCGCTCCGGAATGATGACATCGGTCGGCATGGGAACCATTTTCGGCTGATTCAGCTTCATTTCGAGGCCTCCTTTTGATGCAGCATGGCCTTGATGCGGCTTGCGGCCTGACGCTTAAAGTCCTTGAAGCGTGCGTTGGAGTTGAGAACCATGACGAGAATCAGCACCAGTGCGTAGATGAGCATCCACAGGTCACCGAAATCCAGCAGGACCAACTCCAGCAGCTTGAGTGCCACGGCCGAGATGATGCAGCCGCGCAGATTGCCCATGCCGCCGAGGACGACCATGACCAGCACGCTGATGGATTTATTGAAATCGAACTGCTTGGCCTCGATCTTCGTGTAGTTCAGCGCAAACAGCACGCCTGCGATGCCTGCGAGGAAGGCGGAGATGACGAAAGCCTTCATCTTGTAAACGGTCAGATTCAGACCGACGGATTCGGCGGCGATGGCATTGTCGCGGATTGCCTTGATCGCGCGGCCCTCCTTGCTGTGGACAAGGTTCATGATGATGACCAGCGTGAACAGCACCAGCGCAAAGCCGAACCCCAGCGAGGAAAGCTGCCGGGAAATGCTTGCACCCTGCGCGCCCGCGATAACGAAGCGGCCGCTGGTGGTATCAACGCCGTTGCCGAACATGGAAAAGTGCGGCACGCCGTCCACCAGCTCAACATACAGACAGTTGAAGATGGTGCGAATGATCTCGCCGAAGGCCAGCGTCACGATGGCCAGATAGTCGCCGCGCAGGCGCAGGACCGGAATACCGATCAAAAAGCCGAAGATACCGGCCATCAGACCGCCGATGACGACGCACACAAGCATCAGCAGAATGGAATTCGAGATGTACGGCCCCAGCACCGCCGCGGCCACGACACCGGTGAACGCGCCGATGCTCATAAAGCCCGCGTGGCCAAGGCTCAGCTCGCCAAGGATGCCGACCGTCAGATTCAGCGACAGCGCCATGATGATATACGCGCTGATCGGCACGAGCTGGCCGCTGAACGAGCGCGACAGCAGCCCGCCGCCGTTCAGAACGAGCAGGACGATGTACACGACGCAGACGCTGAGAAGCGTGACGAGGTTTTTATGGGTGGTTTTCGATTGAATCCTCTTCATTTCGGCCACCTCAGACTTTCTCCGTGACCTTCTTGCCGAGCAGCCCGTTGGGCTTGACGAGAAGGATGATAATCAGCACGGCGAACACGACGGCGCTCTGAAGCTGATCGCTGATGTACTCGGCGCTGAAAATCTCGATCACGCCGAGCAGCACGCCGCCGATGAGCGCGCCGGGGATCGACCCGATGCCGCCGAACACGGCTGCGGTAAACGCCTTGATGCCGGGCAATGAGCCGGTCGTCGGAGAGAGCGTGGAGGTCTTGGCACAGAACAGCAGCCCTGCGATTGCTGCCAGTGCCGAGCCGATGGCGAAGGTAACGGAGATTGTGCGGTTGACGCTGATGCCCATCAGCTCCGCAGCGCTCTTGTCCTCAGAAACGGCACGCATGGCCTTGCCGGTTTTCGTCTTGCTGATGAACAGACTAAGCAGCACCATAATGACAATACACGCGGCTATCGCGCAGACCGCGACGCCGTCGATCTTCAGCCGTCCGCCGAAGAGCGAGACATTGGCGAAGCTCAGGTCAACGGTGAAGGATTTTTTGCTCGACGACCAGATGATCTGCGCGAGGCTTTGCAGCAGATAGCTCACGCCGATGGCCGTAATGAGCACGGCCAGCGACGAGGCCGAGCGCAGCGGCTTATAGGCCAGCCGCTCGATGACGATGCCGAGGAAGGTGCAGACTGCCATGGCCATGGCCAGCGCCACGAGCGGAGACAGCCCGGCGTTGTTCATCGCGATAAAACAGACGTAGCCGCCAATCATGATGACGTCGCCGTGGGCAAAGTTCAGCATTTTTGCAATGCCGTAGACCATCGTGTAGCCGAGCGCGATGATCGCGTAAATGCTGCCGAGGCTCACGCCGTCGATCAGCTTGGACAGAAAGTACATATTCGTACCGCCTCCCGTTTTCTGTATTCGCGGGGGAAAAGCCCGCCGCCGAAGAAATCAACGGCGGCAGGGCGAAAAAATCAGAGCTTGTCAGCCGGCATCAACGTAGACACCGTTTTCAATGACCACGGCGGCAGGCGCCTTGCTGACCTGACCCTCGGCGTTCCAAGTCATATTCGCGCCGGTCAGGCCGGAGAAGGTCATGCTGGTGAACTGCGCGATCATGGCGTCACAGATTTCGGAAGTGGTCGCGCCCTCGGCGAGGTTCGCGTTGTTCAGCGCCTGATACAGCGCATAAACGCAGTCATATGCGTCAGCAGCAAACTGATTGGGCGTTTCGCCGTAGGCCTCCTGGTAGGCGGCAACAAAGCGCTGCGTCGCCTCATCGTCAGCGTCGGCGGCAAACGGGGTCAGGAGCATGACGCCCTCGGCCAGCTTCGTATCAAAGCCGTCGATGGACAGGATGCCGTCCATACCGTCCACGCCGAAGAACACGGGCTTATAGCCGTCGGTGTTCGCCTGATTCATAATCGCGGAGGCCGGGGTGCAGTAGATGGGCAGGAACACAAGATCCGCGCCCTTGTTCTGCGCGTCGTCGAGCTGCACGGTGTAGTCGATGGTGTCGGCATTGCAGCTCATCTCGGAAACGACGCTCAGACCGAGCTGCTTCGCTTCAGCAACGAAGGTCTGGTAGATGCCGTTGGAGTAGGGACTGGAGTTGTCGTAGATCACAGCGACCTTGGCATCGGGCATATGCTCGTAAATATACTGCGCGGAGGCGGCGCCCTGGTTGGGGTCGGTGAAGCAGATCTGGAACATATTGTCCTTGCCCGCAGTGACCTCGGTCGAGGAGGCGGAGGGGGTCAGGCAGAACACGCGATCCTTGTTGGCCTCGGCCGCGACGGCGATGCAGGGCGTGGTGGTTACGGTACCGACCATGATCTGCATGCCCCAGTCTACGAGGCTCTTGTAGGCGCTGACGGCCTTTTCCGCGTCGTTCACGTCGTCCTTGGCATTGAGCTCGAATTGCAGGCCGCCGAGGGCGTTGATTTCCTTGACGGCCAACTCGATGGCGTTCTTGGCGGCGTTGCCGTACATGGCGGCATCGCCCGTCAGCGGGCCGCTGAAGCCGAGCTTGATCGTCTTACCGTCAAAACTGTCCTGCTTGCCACAGCCGGCAAACAGCCCTACAATCATTACGACTGCGAGTACCATTGCAAATAACTTTTTCATTTTCCTTTTCTCCTTTACAAAAAAGTATATACAAAAACCGGCCTTCGTCGAAAGGACGAGGCCGGTTTTGGTAACAAAACTACCGAACTTCGTGTTCCTTCGACGGAGCTGCGTATACCAGAATAACGCCCAGCGCCAGAAGCAGCAGGACGGAAATTACAATAATAATGGATACAGAAATGGAAAAAAGGATGGATACCATCTTCATGGTACCCATCAGAAGCAGAATAAAGCACGCAGCAAAGCAAGCGTTCATGGAGAACGCGGAATTGGAGGCTGTATTTTTGTTGTTGAAGAAACGAAAAGACATGGCCGCGACCTCCTTTAACTTGATCTACGTTTTGCTTGTCGATACTATAGCGCTTTAACGCCCAAAAGTCAATCGGAAATTTATACAAATTATGAATAATCTGCAAATGAGGAATGGGCAATTTCTACAATTGTCCGCGCCGGGCACATTACACTGCGGCGATCAGCAGGGCAATGCCGAGCAAAATTGGCTGGTGAATGAGATAAATTTCCAGCGAATGGCGGCCAAAGAATCGAAAAAACCGGAAAATCCAACACTCCGACGGCACATTCGGCAAAAGGCTGCGTTTGCTGCGGTAGACGGTCTTGCCGAGCGCCGCGCCGAGCAGAAACCAACCCAAACCGGGAAAAACGGGAAAATAATCGCTGCCTGTGAATATATTTCCGGAGCGCAGGCCAAACGGAAACAGAAAATCGACCGTGACCGGCGTTCGCGCGAACCAAATGCCGAGCGCCACGAACGCCGTGCCGAGCAGCGCCAGCACCCACCACGGCAGCCGCCGGAACAGCGGATAGACCAGCATACACAGGCCCAGCAGGTGCAAAATGCCGAACCAGATGCGCAGCCCCACCATCCCGACAACATAATCGGCAAACAGCGTGGCGTACGATACCGCCAACCCCGCGCCGAACACGACCAGGCCGCGCCGGAAGGATTTGGAGCCGAGCGTGGCACAGATGCCGGAGATGAGAATGAAAAACAGGTGGCCGTACTGCTGCAAATATTGAAACCACAGCGGCAGTGTCAGCTCGAAGCCGTCGAAAAACACAAGGTCAAAGACGAAATGGATGAGGATCATGCCGAGAATGCACAGCCCGCGCAGCGCGTCCAGCTCCCAGATGCGTTCCTTTTTCATTTTGCCGCCTCCTGCGCTTCCAGCTCGCGGTAGGCGACCTTACCGACAAGCGTTTTCGGCAGCTCGCTGCGGAATTCAATCTCCGACGGCAGCGCATAGCGCACGATGCGCTCCTTGCAGTAGGCCAGCAGCTCCTTTTTCAGCGCCTCAGAGGGAGCGATACCCGGCTGGAGGACGACGAACGCCTTAATGCGCTGCATTTTATACGGGTCCTTTACGCCGATGACGCACGAGAGCAGGACCTTTTCGTGCCCGTCGATGATATTTTCCAGCTGGCTCGGGTAGACGTTATAGCCGGAGGTAACGATCATGCGCTTGATGCGCTGACGGAAATAGACGAAGCCGTCGGCATCCATTTTGCCCAGATCGCCGGTGTGCAGCCAGATACGGCCGTCAGCATGACGGCGCAGCGTCTGCGCGGTTTCCTCGGGGTTGTCCAGATAGCCCAGCATGACCGTCGGGCCGGACAGACAGATCTCTCCCTCCGTTTCCGCCTCGACCTCCTCGGTCGAGCCGACGCGGACGATTTTATAATAGGTATCGGGGAAGGGAATACCGATGGAGCCTTCGCGGGCGTACGCCGCCGGGGTCAGGCAGCTTGCCGTGACGCATTCCGTCGTGCCGTAGCCCTCGCGAATCTGCACCGTGGCGTGATGCGCCCGCAGGAACGCATCTACCTTGCGCTTCAGCTCCGGCGAGAGGCTGTCGCCGCCGGAAAAAACGCCGACGAGGAAGGACATATCGAGCTTTTCCAGTCCGTCGGCCCGCAGCAGCGCCTCGAACAGCGTCGGAACGCCGGGGATAAAATTCGGCTTTTTCGTCCGCAGGAGCTTGGCGTAGGTCTTGATGCTGAAGCTCGGAACCAGAATACAGCTCGCGCCGCCGACGAGAGCGGTATGAATCCCGATGCCGAGGCCGAAGCCGTGGAACACCGGCATGACCGACAGCATCGACAGCCCGTGCAGCGTTTCTACGCCGCTGGCGGCAATTGTTTGCAGCGCCAGCGCGTTAAAATTATAGGAGGAAAGACAGATGCCCTTCGTTTTACCCGTCGTGCCGCCGGAATAGAGAATGGAAGCACAGCCGGCGTAGTCCGCGTCCGGTGCAGATAGCGTCCCGGCGGCGTTTTTCAGCGCGTCGGACCAGAGCAGGTAGCCGGTCTGCGGCAGCTTTGGGTACTTTTTCGCCTCCGTCAGCGAAAAGCCCAACCGCAGCGGGAGGGAAAGCTCGTCCTCAATGCGTGCGATGAGCAGCTTTGGCGGGTTTTCCGCCTTGGCCGCTGCGCCGGACACCTTGCCGTAGAAGCGGTCGAGCGTCAAGACCGCCTTGCTGTGCGAAATGTCGAGATAGAACGCAATCTCCTGCGGCGCGGAGAGCGGATGGATCATATTGGACACCGCGCCGAGGCGGCTGAGCGCGTAGAAGCAGTCCACGGCCTGCGGCGTGTTGGGCATACAGATCGTCACACGGTCGCCCTTGCCGATGCCGAGCATTTGCAGCGCCAGCGCTGCCCGATCGATACGCGCCAGCAGCTTGGCGTAGCTCGTCCGCCGCCCCATGAATTCGTAGGCCGTGTCGTTTGGATAGCGCCGCGCGGTCTGCGCAAGCTGGACATAGAGCGTCGTGTGGGGATAGTCGATCGTGCGCGGCATCGTGCCGTAATAATGAAGCCAGGGAGCGCTGGCAGAAATGGACATGGCAGTTTCCTCCGACGTGTAGATACCGTCATTATAGCATGGAGGCGGGAAAAAGCAAAACAATAAATTTCGCTCAGCTCTTCCTTTTCGGCCCAAAATGCAGTAAAATAGGAGGGTAAATTCAGAAAGAAATGAGAACTGCCATGACAGAAGCCTTTGAAGCCCGTTTTGTTGCCGCCCGCAAGGCGTATATTGCGCGGCAATTTTCCAATATGAACCCCCGCCAGCTCGAAGCCGTGACGACGACGGAGGGGCCGCTGCTCCTCCTCGCCGGGGCCGGCAGCGGCAAGACGACCGTCCTCATCCACCGCATCGCCAATCTCATTCGCTTCGGCTGCGGCAGTGACAGCAATGAGGTCCCGGACGGCATTACCGACGAGGATGTGCTGTTTCTGGAGGCGCAGGCGGCAAAGCCCACCGAGGACGGACGCGCCCGTGCCGATGCCCTTGCCGCGCTGCATCCCGCCGCACCGTGGTCCATCATTGCCATTACGTTTACGAATAAGGCGGCCAACGAATTAAAGGACCGCCTTGCCAATATGCTCGGCCCGGAGGCGAACGACGTCTGGGCCATGACGTTCCACTCCGCCTGCTGCCGCATCCTGCGCCGCGAGATTGACCGCATCGGCTACGACCGCAGCTTTACCATCTACGACACGGCGGATTCCGAGCACGTGGTCAAGGACCTGCTGCGGGAGAAAAATCTCGACGAGAAGGTGTTCCCGCCCAAGACCATCCTCGGCATGATCTCCAAATGCAAGGACAAAATGGCCTCGCCGGAGGATTGCCTGCGCGACGCAGGCGACGACTACCGCCTGCGCCGCATTGCTGAAATTTACGCCGCGTATCAGGACCAGCTGCGGGCCTCCAATGCGGTAGATTTCGACGATATCATCCTGCTGACCGTGAAAATTTTGCAGCAGTTTGAGGACGCGCGGGACTATTATCAGCGCAAATTCCGCTACGTCCTGATTGACGAATATCAGGACACGAACCATCTGCAATATCTGCTGGCCTCGCTTCTGGCGGGGCGGCATGAGAACATCTGCGTCGTCGGCGACGACGACCAGAGCATCTACCGCTTCCGTGGCGCGACGATTCAGAACATTCTGGACTTTGAAAAGCACTATCACGGTGCGCGGACCATCCGTTTGGAGCAGAACTACCGCTCCACGCAGCGAATTCTGGACGCGGCCAACGCCGTCATTGCCAACAATCGCGGACGCAAGGGCAAGCGCCTCTGGACGAACAACGGCGGCGGTGAGCCGATTTTGCACTATGAGGCGATGAACGAGAGCGACGAGGCAAGCTTCGTCGCAAATCAAATCCTCTCCGAGTCGCACGGTGTCGGCTTCAACAACTTTGCAATTCTCTACCGCACGAACGCGCAGTCAAACGCCTTGGAATATGCCTTCCGGCGGTCCGGCGTGCGCTATCGCATCATCGGCGGCACGCGCTTCTTTGACCGCGCGGAGGTCAAGGATATGCTGGCTTACCTGTGGGTTATCAATAACCGCGCCGACGATCTGCGCCTGAGCCGCATCATCAATCAGCCTCCGCGCGGCCTCGGCGCAAAAACGGTCGAAACTGTCGCCATGTTTGGCCGCGCCGAGCACAAGCCGATGTATGAAATTATCCGCAACGCGCGAGACTACAACCAGCTCGACCGCGCGGCGGCAAAGCTACAGACCTTTTCGGCCATGCTCGAGGAGTGCGCCGCGCTGCTTGATGAGCTGCCGCTGCCGGAATTTTATGAGGAGCTGCTTCTCCGCACGGGCTACACCGAGATGCTCACGCAGAAGGATGATGTAGAGAGCCGCACCCGGCTGGAAAACGTCCGCGAGCTGAAATCCTCGCTGGTCACTTACATGGAAAATAACGACACGCCCACGCTGAGCGGCTTTTTGGAGGAAATCGCGCTCTACACGGACATCGAGCAGTACGACAAGGACGCCGATTCGGTCGTGATGATGACGATGCACGCGGCGAAGGGCTTGGAATTTCCGAACGTGTTCATCGTCGGCGCGGAGGAGGGGCTGTTCCCCGGGATGCGTGCCATCGGCGACAACGAGGAGATTGAGGAGGAGCGCCGCCTGTGCTACGTCGCTATCACGCGGGCCAAGCAGCGCCTGACCATCACCAGCGCTCGCCAGCGGATGCTCTACGGCCACACGACGAGCAACCGTCCCTCACGCTTTTTGAGCGAAATTCCGACGGAGCTGATGGTGACGCAGCAGGCCGCCCAACCGAAGGGCTATACAGGCTACGGAATGTCGTCCGGCAGCTACGGCAGCTATCGCGACACCGGCTACGCCGCGCCGAAGCCGACCCGCAGCGCCGCAAGCTATGAATCCTTCCGTCCCGCGCCGAAGCCACAGACCCCGTTGCCCGGCTTCCAGAAGGGCGATATGGTCACGCACGATGCTTTCGGCGACGGTATCATCCTGTCCGTGCTGAAAATGGGCAACGACGCGATGCTGGAAATTGCCTTCGACCAGGTTGGCACGAAGCGCCTGATGGCCCGTGCCGCCGCGCCGCGCATGAAAAAACGCTGAATCAAATCGCAGGGAAGCGGCATATCATTTATGGGGTGATGTGCCATGACGCTTGCGCAGAGAAACCGGCTGCGGGCGCTTTTCGCGATAACGCTGATCGTTCTGGCGTTGCTGTCGCTGTTGTTCCGGCGGCTACTTGCGCCGGTTGCGGACGAACTGATGGTCGCGCAGGTCAATAATGAGGCATCCGATGCCGTGAACGCGGCAATCGACGCGCAGATCGCGGCCGGGGAGCTGGTCTACGACAAGCTGGTCACGATCGAAAAGGACGCGGCAGGCAACGTAACGGCGATCCGCTCGAATATGACGGAGATCAATCGCCTGAAAACCGGTATTTTATTTCGCATCGACGAGCAGCTGGAGGGCTTTTCCGTCGAGCAGCTCAGCGTTCCGGCGGGGAGCGTGTTTTTCCCGGAGCTGTTTTCCGGGCGCGGGCCGGGAATCCCGATTCGTGTGCTTGCCGTGCGAGCCTCGGACGCGAATTTCCGCAACGATTTTTCCTCTGCCGGCATCAATCAGACGCTGCACCGCATCATGCTGGATATTCGCGTGGACGTGACGATCTTAACATGGACGGGAACGCGCGAGGTCACGGTGGATTCCTCCGTTGCCGTTGCCGAAACCGTCATCGTCGGCACCGTCCCCTCGACGTATTTTGGACGAAATGATTCTTAATTAAATAATGGGTCTTTCATTAAAGCCTCCCCTGTGTAAGGGGAGGTGGCGCGAAGCGCTGAAAGGGTTGCACAGCGGAGGCTACGAGTTTGCCGTACGTTGGGCGAATTCGTGACTGTCTGCCGCACAATCCCTCAGTCAGCCTGCGGCTGACAGGTCTCGCCGCGGCTCGGTCACCTCGCGGCTCTGACATGCCACCGGCATGTCATTCACTACCGCGAGGCCGCTACGCTACCCTTTGCACAAGGGAGCCTTTACGAGAGAAAGGAAATTGGTTATGGACGTACAACAGCAAATGCAGCGATTAACGGCATTATTAGAGGAGGCGAACCGGCTCTATTACGAGCTGGACGCGCCGACGATGCCGGATTTTGAATACGACCGGCTCCTGCGGGAGCTGGAAACGCTGGAGGCCGAGCATCCCGAACTGGCCTCGCCCGTGTCGCCGACCCGCCGCGTGGGCGGGCAGGCGCTCAGCCGCTTTGAAAAGGTCGAGCACGCCGTGCCGCTGGAGAGCTTGCAGGATGTGTTTTCCGAAGAAGAGCTGACGGAGTTCGATAAGCATCTGCGCGAAACCGTGCCGGACGCGGTCTACAGCGTCGAGCCGAAGGTGGACGGCCTGTCCGTTGCGCTGGAATATGAAAACGGCGTGTTCGTTCGCGGCGCGACGCGCGGAGACGGCCGCATCGGCGAGGACGTGACGGAAAATCTGAAAACGATCCGCTCCATCCCCATGCGCCTGCCCGACGCGCCGCCACGGCTGATCGTTCGCGGCGAGGTGTTCATGGCCCGCGCGACGTTCGAGCAGCTCAACGCGCAGCGGGAGGAGCAGGGGCAGCCGCTCTTTGCCAACCCGCGCAACGCGGCGGCGGGCAGCCTGCGCCAGCTCGACCCGTCTATCGCTGCCGCGCGGAAGCTCGACATTTTAATCTTCAATCTACAGCTCGCCGACGGTGTGAGCTTTCCCTCTCACGTGGAAACTATCGACTATCTGCACGAAAAGGGCTTCCATACCATTCCGCACACCCTCTGCCGCACGGCGGCGGAGGCGATCGAAACCATTCGCCGCATCGGCGAAACGCGATACGATTTCCCGTTCGATATCGACGGCGCGGTCCTGAAGCTCGACGACCTCACCGCGCGCCGGACTCTTGGCAGCACGGCAAAATTTCCGCGCTGGGCCTGTGCCTATAAATACCCGCCGGAGATCAAAGAAACCGTGTTACAGGATATCGTTGTGCAGGTTGGCCGAACCGGTGTGCTCACGCCCCGCGCGGTCGTTGCACCGGTGCGGCTGGCCGGGACGACCGTCACGAGCGCGACGCTGCACAATCAGGATTTCATCTCCGAAAAGGACGTGCGCATCGGCGACACCGTCCGCATCCGCAAGGCGGGCGAGATTATCCCGGAAATCCTTGAGGTTGTTATGGACAAGCGTCCGGACGGGACGCAGCCCTACCGTCTGCCCGATCGCTGCCCGGTCTGCGGTGCGCCGGTCGAGCGGGACACGGACGGCGCGGCCCTGCGCTGCACCGGCGCGGAATGCCCCGCCCAGCTCAGCCGGAACATTGCGCACTTCGTATCCCGTAACGCGATGGACATTGACGGCCTCGGCGATGCGATCGTCGAGCAGCTTATCGCGGGCGGTCATATTTCCTCCCCGGCGGACATCTATTATCTGAAGCTGGACGATCTGAAGCAGCTCTGGAAAAGCGGCGAAAAGGCGGCCGCCAAGCTCCTCGATGCGATCGAGGCGAGCAAGCAAAACGATGTCAGCCGTCTGATCTTCGCCCTCGGCATCCGGCAGGTCGGCGAAAAGGCGGCCAAAACTCTCGCACAGACCTTCGGCAGTCTTGACGCGCTCATGGCGGCGGACGAAACGGCACTGACGCAGGTGCGCGATATCGGCGCGATCACTGCGCAGCACATCGTTTCGTGGTTTGCAGACCCCCAGTCGCAGCATATGATCTCCCGCCTGCGTGCAGCCGGAGTGAATTTTGAGAGCAGCCTGACGCAGCGCGACGACCGCTTCGCCGGAATGACGTTCGTCTTGACCGGTGGCCTGAACGAAATGACCCGCGACGAGGCTACGGCGCGCATCGAGGCCTGCGGCGGCAAGGTTTCCGGCTCCGTTTCCAAGAAAACGAGCATCGTTGTCGCCGGAGAAAACGCAGGCAGCAAGCTCAAAAAGGCCAACGAGCTGGGTATCCGTGTGCTGACCGAGGAAGAATTCCTGAACCTACTTGCGTAATGCGGCTTCCTGTGCTATAATTCAAAAGTTATGTTTTTTGCACCGAAAGGAAGAAACACATGAGAAAGCTACTGGCAATTCTTGTTTGCAGACTGATTAAATTCGTCGGCGGCTTCGTCGGCAAGGGGACGAGCCTTCCCGGAAAATATGCGCTGAAGATCTGTCCCGACATTCTCCGGCGCATTCAAAAGCCGAAGATGATCGTCGCTGTCACCGGCAGCAACGGCAAGACCTCCACCGTGGAAATGATCGCCGCCGTTTTGAAGGCATCGGGCAAGACGGTCGCTTATAACGTTGAAGGCTCCAATCAGATCGAGGGCGTGACCACGATGATTCTCAACTCCTGCACCCTCGGCGGTAAAATGAAGCAGGATGTGCTGCTCATCGAGTCGGACGAGCGTTATACGAAGCACACCTTCCGGTGGTTCCATCCGACGCATTACGTCATTACGAACCTCTACCGCGATCAGCTCACCCGCAACGGCCACCCCGAATGGGTCTACGATGCCATTGCCGAGAGCGTGTTTGACGATACGACGCTGATTCTGAACGCGGATGACCCCGCCGTGTCCCAGTTCGGGCAGGGCCGCGAGAACGTCCTCTGGTTCGGCCTGGACCATACGGCCATCGACACGAAGGTGTTCTCCGGCGCGTACAACGACGGCCTGTACTGCCCCGTCTGCGGCAAGCCGATGGTGTATGACTACTACCACTTCAACCACGTCGGCAAGTACCACTGCACGGCCTGCGGCTTTGCGCGGCACGATACCGACTACACCGTCACGGATATCGATCTGCCGAACAGCAAAATCACGCTCAACGGCCATACGATCCGGCTGGCCTTCCGCAGCATTTACAATATTTATAATATTCTGGCCGCCTATGCCGTCTGCACGCTGCTGGGCGTCCCCGGCGAGAAGGCCGCAGAGCTGGAGAGCGATTATATCCTCAAAAACGGCCGCTACATCGAGTTCAAGCTCGGCAAGCACCCCGGCACCTTCCTGATTTCCAAGCATGAAAACTCGATTTCCTACGATATGTCCTTCCGCTACGCCGTTTCGCAGGGTGTGCCGTGTACGGTGGTCGTGATCGTCGATGCCGTCAGCCGGAAGTACTTCACCAGCGAAACCTCGTGGCTGTGGGATATCGATTTCGACTGGCTGAACGATGCGCTGGTGCAGAAGGTCTATCTCTGCGGCAAGTACTGCAACGACCTTGCCATGCGCCTGTCGTTCACGTCGGTACCGCAGGAGAAAATCCATGTGTTCGAGGACATCGACGCGGCCTGCCAGGAGCTGCGCGAGAGCGGCGAGGAACAGCTCTACGCCGTGACCTGCTTCTCCGACAAGGAAAAATTCCTCTCCAACACGGTCAGAAAGTGAGGCAACGATGGAATGTAAGCTGCTGCACATCTATGACGATGTGATGAATCTTTACGGCGAATATGCAAACGTGGCGGTGCTGGCGCGGTATCTGAAGGACCTCGGCCATTCCGTTTCCGTCGATACGCTGTCGCTGTACGAAAAGAAGGACATTTCCGGCTACGATTTTTATTACATGGGCGCGGGCACGGAGCGGAAGCAGAAGCTGGCCCTGTCGCAGCTCGCCGAATACCGCGACGCGCTGCACGCTGTCTGCGAGGAAAACCGCGTGATGCTCTTTACGGGCAACTCCTTTGAGCTGCTCGGCAAGACCGTGACCGATGCGAAGGGTCAGGCGTTCGAGGGCCTTGCGCTGGACGAGTTTACCACGACGGAATCGACCCGCCGCATCGTCGGCGACGTGCTGGCTGCGCTGGACGGGCAGGAGATCGTCGGCTTCATGAACAAATGCAGCCGCACCGCGGACGTGAAAACGCCGCTGTTCCGCCTGTCGATGGGCTTCGGCAACGAAGCCGACCGCGGCGCGGAGGGCTGGCGGAAGAACAATTGCTTCGGCACGCACCTGACCGGCCCGCTGCTGGTGAAAAATCCGTATCTTCTCAAGCTGACGGCACAGCGCATCCTCGGCGAGGAATACCACGATACGGTCAGCTATCCGTATATGGAGCAGGGCTTTGCAACGACCCTCCGCGAGCTGCAAAAGCGCAGAGATTTACTGTAATAATAAGGAGAAACGACACAATGACGGCAATTCCTGCTACGATGCGTGCTATGGTGCTGACGGCGCCCGGCGAATGGGAGCTGCAAACGGTCCCTGTCCCTGCCTGCGGCGATGAGGAGGTTCTGTGCCGCATTGACGCGGTCGCCATCTGCGGCAGCGACCCGGAGCTGATTCACGGCGGAACCGCCGGGACCTGCCCGCCCAGCTATCCGTTCATCGCCGGTCATGAGTGGGCCGGAACGGTCGTGGCGGTCGGTGCGGGTGTCAGGGGCTTTGCCGTCGGCGACCGTGTGGCGGGCGAGGCCCATAAGGGCTGCGGCTACTGCAAAAACTGCCTTGAAGGCAACTACAATCAATGCCTGCATTACGGCGACAACGCGGCGGGGCATCATCATTACGGCTTTACCTATCAGGGGGCCTATGCGCAGTATAACGCGTACCACGTCAAGAGCCTGACGCATCTGCCGGATGTCGTGTCCTTTGACGAGGCGGCAATGTGTGATGCAGCCGGCGTCGCGCTGCACGGGCTGGAACGCGCCGGTGTCGAGCCGGGCTGCACGGTCGTCGTGATCGGCCCCGGACCGATCGGCATGATGAGCATGAAGATGGCCAAGGCGCTGGGCGCAGGCCGCGTGATCGTGGTTGGCCGCGCTCCGCGGCTGGCGGTGGCCGGGAAGCTCGGCGCGGACGAGCTGGTGGACTTTTCCGATTGCGATCCCGTTGCGCGGGTCCGTGAATTGACGGACGGCCTCGGCGCGGAGATGGTCGTTGAGTGCTCCGGTGCGCCGGGAACGATCGTCCAGTCGCTGCAAATGTGCGCCAAATGCGGCAAGGTCGTCATGCTCGGTCTGGCCAAGGAGGGCCGGACGGAGGCCATCCCCCTGCGCTATACCACGCAGAGCGAGCTGACGATTTACGGCTCCCGCGCGAATCCGAACTGCGGCCGCAAGGTCGTCAGCATGATCGCCGGCGGCAATATCGACGTAAAGCCGCTCATCACGCATACCTTCCCGCTGGAGGACATCGGACAGGCCTTCGAGACCTTTGAAAAGCGCCTCGACGGCGCTATGAAGGTCGTCATCCACCCCAACGAAACAAAATGACGCAAAACCTGTGCATCCGCTCGGATGCGCAGGTTTTTTGCCACAATCCGGTTGACAAGATTAGAATGAACGGATATAATAAAAAAATACAGTAACAGAAAATGAGAGGAGCAAACACGATGAAAAAGCGCATCTTCAGCCTGTTCTTAGCCCTCGCACTCCTGCTGTCCGTCCTTCCCACAGCCTTTGCGGCGGAGGGCTGCACGTTCCAAGCCGAATGGGTATATGACCACGTATTGGGCAATACGATGATCTATCAGATCAGCGGTTATTCCGGGACGCTCCCCGAAAAATTCGCGGTCCCCGCAGAGCTGAACGGATTTCCCGTGCAGTCGATCAAGGAGGGACTGTTCCGGGGAACTTCTGTCCGGGAGCTTGTTCTGCCCGGAACGATCTTGCATTTGCCTGCCTATGTTTTCTCCGACTGTGCCGCGCTGGAGACGGTGACGTTCGGGGAAGGAATGCTGTATATTGACGCGGCGTTTCAGAACTGTCCGAAGCTGAAAAACGTCCATTTGCCCTCGACGCTGAAACGACTGAGCGGCACGTTTTCCGATACGGGCCTGACGGAGGTTGCACTGCCGTCCACTGTGACGGAGATTTTGGGACCGGCGTTCAAAAACTGCAAGCTGACGGACCTTCAGCTGCCGGAGACGCTCGAACGCATCGGAGCGGGCGCATTTCAGAACTGCGGGCTGAAGGGCAGGCTGACGATTCCGGCGAGTGTGAACTATATGGAAGCGGCGTTTTTGGATAACGAGCTTTCTGAGGTTGTTCTTTTGTCGGAAAAAGTGCATATTGGTATATATAACTTTCCTTTTGACACGGATACCCGCGTTTATGGCTCGGCGGCTATGTGGAAGGAGTCCTATGTGCTTGACAACAGCGACCATCACATCATCGCCTTTGAGGACCTGCCCTATGACTACTTTACACAGCCGGTCGAAACGGAGGGTAGTATTCAGTATGCTACGGTAAACGGTGCGGCCTATGTCATCGCCTGCACGGCTACCGGGGACCTTACCATCCCGGACACGCTCGGTGGTTGCCCCGTAAAGGGACTTCTGCCCAGTGCATTCTGTGCTGCTGAGCATCTGGGGCAGCTCACCCTTCCGGATTCGATCGAAACGATCGACAAGCGGTGCTTTGTGGGCTGCGGCCTGACACTGGACCACTTCCCGACGGCGCTGAAACGCATCGGTGCTTATGCCTTTGCTTCCGGAGAGGGAGAGGCCAACACGATTTTGGATTGCACGCTCCCCGCCGGGATTACCAATGTTCCGGCGCTGGCCTTTTATGGCGTAAAGATGGAAAAAATCGTCCTTCCCGCCGGGATGGAAACCATTGGAGAACACGCTTTTGCCGCCACAGGTGCGAAGGAATTGATATTCAACGGCAGTGTGAAGGAAATACAGCAAGAGGCGTTCGTGCGCCTTCAGGTCACGGAGATTGTCCTCCCCGAAGGTCTGGAAACACTTGGCTACAGCGTGTTCAGATCGAACCCGCTGCTGACGAAAATCACCTTTCCCAGCACATTGAAGGAGATCGGCGACTATATTTTGGACAATGATGCGCCGGGACGGGTGACGGTTTACGGATATATCGACACGCCAATCCTCGGCTATTGCCAGTACCGCGACATCACGTTTATCGATGTCGAAACGGGAAAAAAGGCGGAAAAACCCTACGAAAAAGAGATCGACGGTGTTGTGTATCGCGTGAATCCGACGAAGGATATCGCGGAGATTATCAGCAGCACGGCGGGGAAGCAGCCGGAGATTCTTGTGATACCGGACCAGGTGGACGGGCATCCCGTGACGGCCATCCAGTGGTGCGGCCTGCATAACATCACCTCCGGCGGCCTTGTCCTGCCGGATACGATCACGTTCATTGATGATAATGCGCTCGGCTTCGGCGAAACGCTGAAGTTTGTTTCCATGCCGAACAACGAGGTCTATATCGATCAGGATTTCATCAATTACGGCGGAAATTGTTATTATGTATTCCCCGAGAATTTCTCCCTTTCGGATGAGTGCAGCGCCTATGCCGGGACCCTGTTCCGGGGGACCTGCATCGGCTATGAGAAGCACCGGCCGCTGAGCTGGAGCCTGATCGCGATCGACGACCATGCGGACAGTCAGCATCTGCTGACGACCGGCGGCGTGTTCCGCGTGGACGGCGAGGAGCTGACGGCAATCCATCTGGTCACCTTGGCGGCGGGCAGCTTGACGATGCCGTCTACGATTAACGACCTGCCGATCACCAAAATCGAGGCGACCTGTACCAGCACCGACGACACCATCGTCCTCGGCGACTACGTTCGCGTGGTGGAGGAAGGCGCACTTAACGGCCTGTCCCATTCCTCTGCGATCTACGAGCTTTACGTCCCTGACTGCATCGAATATCTGCCGCCGACGCTCTTTACTCAGCCGAGCTTGGCCACCATCTATGGCAAGACCGGCACCTACGCCGAGCAGTACGCAAAGCAGCACGGTATCAAGTTTGCGGATATGGAAAAAACGCCCTTTACCGATGTGCCGGAGAGCGAATGGTACTTCCAATACATCCGGCCGATCTACTGGCTGCACATCATGAACGGCACAAGCGATACGACCTTCGAGCCGGAGGCCACGACGACCCGCGCCATGGTCGTGCAGGTGCTGTACAACCTCAGCGACCGGCCGTGGACGAGCTATGTCGCGCCCTTTACCGATGTCCGCGAGGGAAGCTGGTATTACGACGCGGTCAACTGGGCGTGGGCAGCCGGGGTCTGCAACGGCACAAGCGAAACGCAGTTTTCCCCGAACGATCCCGTAACGCGTGAGCAGCTTGCCGCCTTCCTGTATCGTTACGCAAAGCTCTGCGGCTTTGACTGCCGGGAGATCGGCAGCCTTTCCGACTTCCGCGACAGCGGCAGAATCTCCGGCTACGCGCGCGAGGCCATTCAGTGGGCCGTCGGCGCGGGCATCATCAACGGCATCACCCCGACCACGATCGAGCCGGGCAGCTACGCGACCCGCGCCGAGATCGCGACCATGCTCTATCGCTTCTTGGAATACGTCGCGAACAATGCCGATATCGACGAATGAACGAATAACAGAATAAAATCGCGCCCCCGTTTCGACCAAAGAAACGGGGGCGTTTGAATTGCCAATGTCCCAAGATTGTCATTGCGAGGAGCGAAGCGACGTGGCAATCTTTTGCAGAACGTTCCGAATTCGCCGAAATCTATCGAAATTTGGAAATAATTCTGCGAGATTGCCACAGCCCTTTCAGGGCTTCGCAATGACAAGTGGGGCGTTTTATATGAAGAACAGAAAAAAGCGTAACGAAACAATTCTTTGCACACTCAGCTCGATTTGTCCAAAAGTCGGGCAGAAAAAATGGGCTGTCTGAATTTTTGTCAGCGGGCGGGGGACTGCCCGTTTCCCTTTTTGCCTTCTGACGCTATACTATGGGAGCAAATATGGAAGGGGGAGCGGATATGCGCTTTTCAAAAGCTGTGGTAAAGCTCCGGGTCCCGATTTTGATTATCACGCTGGTGCTGATGATCCCTGCCATCCTCGGCATGGTGGGAACCCGGATCAATTATGATATGCTCGACTATCTGCCGGACGATATGGACACGGTGATCGGGCAGGAGGAGCTGCTGGAGGATTTCGGCAAGGGCGCCTTCTCGCTGATCGTTGTGGAGGATATGCCGCAGAAGGATATTGCGAAGCTCTGCGAGAAAATCGAGCAGGTCGAGCACGTGGAAAGCGTTGTGAGCTACGCTTCGCTGGCCGATCTGTCCATCCCGATGGAGCTGCTGCCGGAAAAGCTGTATAACGAATTCAACACCGACCATTCGACGATGGTCGCCGTGTTCTTCGACAGCGCAACGAGCGCGGACGTGACGATGGATGCCATCCGTGAGATCCGGTCGATCGCCGGAAAGCAGTGCTTTGTTTCGGGTATGTCGGCGCTGGTCACAGATTTGAAGGACCTGTGCGAGCAGGAGGAACCGATCTACGTGGGCCTCGCGGTGCTGTTTGCGTGCCTTGCGATGCTGATCTTCCTCGACGGCTGGCTGATTCCGTTCGTGTTCCTCGCATCAATCGGTATGATGATCGTGTTGAACCTCGGCACGAATTACTTCTTCGGTGAGATTTCGTACATTACCAAGGCGCTTTCCGCTGTCTTGCAGCTTGCCGTGACGATGGACTATTCCATCTTCCTCTGGCACAGCTACAACGACCATTGCAGCCGCTGCGACGATCACCGCGAGGCGATGACCGAGGCCATCAGCGAAACGCTGACCAGCGTGGTGGGCAGCTCCCTGACGACGATTGCGGGCTTTGCGGCGCTGTGCTTCATGACCTTCACGCTTGGCCGCGACCTCGGTATTGTTATGGCCAAGGGTGTGCTGTTCGGCGTTTTGGGCTGCGTGACGGTTTTGCCGTCGCTGATCCTTGTGTTTGATAAGCCGCTGCAAAAGACGCGCCACCGCTCGCTGCTGCCGAATATGAAGCGTTTTGCGGGCAAGGTCACGAAGGTGTTCCCGGTGTTCCTCATCATCTTCGCGCTGCTGGTCGCTCCGGCCTACTACGGCTACGACAAGACCAACGACGAGGTCTACTACGACATGGGCCAGTGCCTGCCGGAGGATATGGAGTACGTGATCGCAAACTCCAAGCTCTCGGACGAATTTGACATCGCCTCAACGCATATGCTGCTCGTCAGCGCGGACCTGCCGACCAGGTCTGTGCGCAATATGATCGACGAGATGGAGCAGGTGGACGGCGTGAAGTACGTCCTCGGCCTGGAATCCGTTGTCGGTGCGTCCGTACCGGAGGAGATTCTGCCGGACAGCATCCGCAGCATTCTTAAGAGCGACCGCTGGGAGCTGCTGCTCATCAACTCGGAATACAAGGTCGCAAGTGACGCGGTCAACGACCAGATCGACGCGCTGAATACGATCCTGAAAAAGTACGACGAAAGCGGAATGCTCATCGGCGAAGCGCCGTGCATGAAGGACATGATCGAAACGACCGACCGTGACTTCCGCGTGGTCAATACGGTGTCGATTCTGGCCATCTTCCTCATCATCCTGCTGGTGGAAAAGAGCATTTCGCTCCCCTTCATCCTGATCGCGGTCATCGAGCTTGCAATTTTCATCAACCTCGGCCTGCCGCATTATCTCGGCCAGTCCCTGCCGTTCATCGCGCCGATCTGCATCAGCACGATTCAGCTTGGCGCAACCGTGGACTACGCAATTTTGATGACCACGCGCTATAAGACCGAGCGCATCGGCGGTGCGGGCAAGCGCGAGGCGGTCACGACGGCGCTGGCCGCGTCCATCCCGTCGATCATCGTGTCGGGTATGGGCCTGTTTGCAGCGACCTTCGGCGTGGCGGTCTATTCGGACATCGACATCATCAGCTCCATGTGTATGCTGATGGCGCGTGGCGCTGTGGTCAGTATGCTCTGCGTCATCTTCATCCTTCCGGCGCTCTTGATGCTGTGTGATAAGCTGGTGTGCAAAACCACCGTTGGTATGAGAAAAATCGGAACGAAAAAGAATTCGGAGGCGTTATCATGAAAACGAAAGTAAGGAAACTGATTGCCCTGACCCTGTGCATGGTGCTGCTGGTTGGCAATGCCGCAGCGCACGCGTTCGTCGGCCGCGACAACGCCGCCGCTAAGACCGCAGCCGCCGCAGAGGCCGACGGCGTGTCGAAGGAAGAAACCGTCTACGTCCTTGCCGGTGCGGACGGCAGCGTGCAGAAGATCATCGTCAGCGACTGGATCAAAAATCCGCAGGGCGAAAGCAAGCTCACCGATACCGGCGCACTGACGGACGTGGAAAACGTCAAGGGCGACGAAACCTACACCATGAATGCTGACAATCTGCGCGTCTGGGACGCGCAGGGCAACGACATCTACTGCAAGGGCAGCATCGATAAGGAGCTGCCGGTTGGTATCAACGTGTCCTACGCGCTCGACGGCAAGAACATCTCCGCCGAGGAGCTTGCCGGAAAGAGCGGCACCGTGACCATCCGCTACACCTATGAGAATTACCAATACGAAACCGTCAAGATCGACGGCAAGGAAGAAAAAATCTACGTTCCGTTCGCAATGCTGACCGGTCTGCTGCTTGACGGCAACCGCTTCAGCGACGTGACGGTGACAAACGGCCGCGTAGTCAATGACGGCACGCACATTGTCGTCGTCGGCATGGCGCTGCCCGGCTTGCAGGAGAATTTGCAGATTGACGCGGAGAAGCTGGAGCTTCCGGAATATGTTGAGATCACCGCAAAGGTCGAAAACTTCAAGCTCGGCAACACCGTGACCCTCGCGACCAACGAACTGTTCAACAAGCTCGACACTGAGAGCTTCGATTCTCTCGACGGTCTGACCGATTCCCTCGGCGACCTGACCGACGCGATGGGGAAGCTCATGAGCGGCTCGTCCCAGCTTTATGAAGGCCTCTGCACGCTGCTGGAGAAGTCCGGCCAGCTCGTGGACGGCATCAACCAGATGGCCTCCGGCGCCGAAGCGCTGAAAAACGGTGCGGCGCAGGTGGATGGCGGCGCAGCGGCTCTCGTCAGCGGCTCGCAGGAGCTGGCCAACGGCCTCGGCACCCTCTCGGCCAACAGCGCAGCGCTGAACGGCGGCGCGGCACAGGTGTTCAACACCCTGCTGCAAACGGCCAATGCCGAGCTGGAAAAGGCCGGCCTTGAGGTCCCGACGCTGACCATCGGCAACTATGCCGACGTGCTCAACGGCGTGATCGATTCCCTTGACCCGGACAGCATCGCCCAGCAGATCCAAGAGACTGCCAGAGCACAGGTCACTGAAAAGGTCAACGCGCAGATCGACGTGATTCGTGCGGCAGTCACCGCCGAGGTGGAAAAGCAGGTGCGCGTGGGCGTGGAGGACTACTGCAGAACGCAGGTCGCGCTCCCACAGGTACTGGCGGCCATGGGCATGACCGTGGACGAGTATAACGCGGGCGTGGCCTCCGGCGCGATTTCCGAGGAGGTTCAGGCGCAGGTCAACGCGGCGGTTGACGCGGCCATGGCCACGGAACAGATGCAGGCAGTCATCGATGCGCAGGTTGCGGAGAAGATGGCAAGCGACGAAATGAAGGCGACCGTCGAGGAGAATGTGGCCGCAGAGGTCGAACGTCAGATTGAACTGGCGATGAATTCCGCCGAGGTGCAGGGTCAGATCACCGCTGCACTCGAGCAGGCGGCGTCCGGCGCGGCCAGCGTCAGCGCACTCAAGGAGCGGCTGGATACCTATGCGGGCTTCTACTATGGCCTGCAAACCTATACCGCCGGTGTCGATTCGGCCAAGGAAGGCGCGGATTCTCTGAGCGCCGGTGCCGGCAACCTGAAGGCCGGCACGGCCACCCTCAGCTCCGGCATGGATACGCTCTATAACGGCATTCTGACGCTGAAAAACGGCGCTCCGGCGCTGGTCAGCGGCGTGACCGAGCTGCGTGACGGCGCACTCCAGCTCTCCGACGGCCTGAAGGAATTCGACAAGCAGGGCGTAGAAAAGCTGGTCGATGCCGTTGACGGCGATATCAGCGGTCTGCTGACTCGCCTCAAGGCGACGGTCGATGTGTCCAAGGACTACCAGTCCTTCACCGGCCTGACCGACGGCATGACCGGCGAGGTCCGCTTCATCTACCGCACCGACGCGATCGAAATCGACGAATAAAAACAATACGTGCAATTCCAATATCCATACCCCTCTCATTTCAAAAGCGCCCCGCCCGGAACCTCCGGACGGGGCGCTTGACTGTGCTACAAGCACTCGATGTGCAGGGGGCGGCGTCCTCGACACCCCACTGTTGGCGGCTGCGTATCGGGATATTGTACGATTCAACGGCGCTTTTGTCCCAGCCAATACTGCGCTCTACGGCGGGACGTGGGCATCCCGCCCTACGCAATGACCGACCTTGGGCGCAAAAAACGACCGCTCATGCGTAGGGGCCGATGCCCACATCGGCCCGTTGTACGCAGTATCGTTTAGCGACGCGGAGGACGATCGTTGCTCACCCGCTCCGCCGCAGCGCCTTGGCTCCCTCTCTGAGGGAGCTGTCAGCCGCAGGTTGACTGAAGGAGTCCCCGCGCCCGCAGGCGCACGTTGCAATGAAGAACGCGGTGAAAATGAAAGTGCCGGCAACGGGCGGTCGCCCCTACAGCGGCTGACGAACTGCCTGCAAACGGCGGGGTCAGGGGACCCCGCCCTACGAAGAAAGTTGATACTGCATCCTGTGGGATGCACTTGTTCAGCGCAGCGGTTTTTGCCGCTCCAAAAACAACGGGGCCGATGGAGGATTCTCCATCGGCCCTGTATTTGACCGGTATGCTGAAATTAGAAGATGCCCTGCTCCATCATGGCCTCTGCAACCTTCTTGAAGCCCGCGATATTTGCGCCGGCAACCAGGTTGTAGCCCAAGCCGTACTCCTCCGCAGCCTCGGCGGAGACGCGATGGATGTTCTGCATCATGCGGTGGAGCTGGTTGTCAACCTCCTCCGCCGTCCAGACCAGACGCTCGGAGTTCTGCGACATTTCCAGCGCGGAAACGCCGACACCGCCTGCGTTGACTGCCTTGGAGGGGGCGACGATCATGTTCTTCTGGCTCATCAGATAGAACAGCGCGTCATTGGTGGTGGGCATATTGGCGACTTCGATGTAATACTTGATGCCATTGGCGACGATCTTCTCTGCGGAGTCCATCTTCACGTCGTTCTGCATGGCAGACGGCATGATAACGTCGGCCTTGACACCCCACGGCTTCTCACCGGGGAAGAACGGGACACCGAATTTGTCTGCGTAATCCTGCACGCGGTTACGGCCGGAGGCGCGCATCTCGACCAGATAGCTGATCTTCTCGTCGCTGGAGGATACGCCCGCCTCGTCGTAGATATAGCCGTCGGGGCCGGACAGCGTGACGACCTTAGCGCCCAGATCGCGCGCCTTCTTGCAGATACCCCAGGCGACGTTGCCGAAGCCGGAGATTGCGAGGGTCTTTCCCTTGATCTCCTCGCCCTCGTGCTTCAGAACCTCCTGCAGGTAGTAAATTGCGCCGTAGCCGGTTGCCTCGGGACGGGTGCGGGAGCCGCCGTAGCTGAAGCCCTTGCCGGTCAGCACGCCGTTTTCCCAAACGCCCTTCAGGCGGCGGTACTGGCCGAACAGATAGCCGATCTCACGGCCGCCGACACCCATGTCACCGGCGGGAACGTCGATATCCGGGCCGATGTAGCGATAAAGCGCGGTCATAAAGCTCTGGCAGAAGCGCATGATCTCCGCTTCGGACTTGCCGGAGGGGTCAAAATCAGAGCCGCCCTTGCCGCCGCCGATGGGCAGGCCGGTCAGGCTGTTCTTGAAGATCTGCTCAAAGCCGAGGAACTTGATGATGCCGGGGTAAACGTTCGGCTGGAAGCGCAGGCCACCCTTGTACGGGCCGATCGCACCGTTGAACTGGCAGCGATAGCCGGTGTTGGTGTGATAGTTGCCGTTGTCGTCCATCCAGACGACACGGAAGGTAAACATACGCTCCGGCTCGACCAGACGGTTGAGCAGATCGGCCTTCTCATATTCGGGATGCGCGTCGATGACCGGGGAGATGGAGGTCAGAACTTCCTCAACGGTTTGCACGAATTCCGGCTCGTTGGCGTGCTTCTTTTTGACGTTTTCAATGACACTCTGAACATAAGCATTCATAATGGCTCTATCTCCTTCTAAGTAGTAACAATTTTGGTTATTTACCGAAGTTTTCAATGATCGAAACGATTTCGCCGCCGATTCGCTTCTGGGCTTCCTGGGTAGCTGCGCCGATGTGCGGGGTGCAGGAAACCATCGGATGGCTGTACAGAGCGTGGTTCGTTGCAGGCTCCTGCTCGAACACGTCCAGACCGGCTGCGCGGACCTTGCCGCTTTCAAGGGCGGCCAGCAGCGCATCCTCATCGACGTTGGTGCCGCGGGAGGTGTTGATGATGACAACGCCGTCCTTCATCTTGGCGATGTTCTCGGCGCTGATGAGCTTGCCGCCGTCAACGGCCGGAGCGTGGACGGAAACGAAATCGGCCTTGGCCAACAGCTCGTCCATTTCGACATAGGGGATGCCAAGCTGCTCCTCGATGCCGGGGATGTGGAAGATATCAAATGCAACGACCTCCATGCCGATGGCCTTTGCCATCTTGCCGAGGGCCTGACCGATGCGGCCGAAGCCGACGATACCGAGGGTCTTGCCGCAAAGCTCGATGCCCTTGCCGTAGGCCTTCTTTTCCCACTTATCCTCACGCATGGTGTGGCCGGCAATGGAGATATAGCGGGCGCAGGAGAACATATGCGCCATGGCCAGCTCCGCAACGGACTGGGAGGAAGCTCTGGGGGTGTTCATGACCTTGATGCCGTTGGCCTCGGCGTACTTCACGTCGATGTTGTCAACGCCGACACCGCCGCGGATGATGAGCTTGAGCTTGCTGCCCTTGGCCTCGTCGATGTGGTTGGCGCGGACCTTGGTCTTGGAGCGGACG
>CABSFY010000016.1 GCA_902477055.1 uncultured Eubacteriales bacterium | reverse complement strand
GTTTCGGAGGGAGGAAAAGTGTGAAAGGGAACCGTCAGGGTTCCCGTTCACGTTCCATCACCCCGCCGCAGCGGGCAAAATTGCAAAATAATCTTCCTTCTTCCTATTTTGCAATTTTGACAAGCTGAGGACTGCCCGCGCGGGCAGTCCCTTTTTGCTCCTACGAGCTAACGAGTCATAGCGGGGTGATGCCCGCATCGGTCTGCGTATGCACTACCAAAAAGCGTTCGTAGGGCGGGATGCCCTTAGCGCAGCCGTTAGCGACGAAGGAGCTTTACGGATGCGGCATACCCCTTGCGGGTGCATCCCGCCGCAGAGCGCAGTTGCGGATGGAAAGCGAGTATCATATACCGTACAATTTCTCGATATTGCACTGCCAACAGCTGGGCACCGAGGACGCCGCCCCCTACAATACGTTGAACGTTCGATTTACGTTTGTAGGGGGCGGCGTCCTCAATGTCCCGTTGCAGGCATTTTCGTTGTTGTTGGGAGCACCGTAGAAGGATCGATGGTGCCAGCGGTGGCGGGCTGAGGGCAGCCCGCCCTACGAAAGGAATTCGATAGTACATCCGGCGGGCCGATGTGGGCATCGGCCCCTACGCGTAATTGGGCGTTTCTGCACCCGAGGTCAGACCTTGCGTAGGGCGGGATGCCCTCATCCCGCCGCAGAGCGCAGTTGCGGATGGAAAACGAGTATCGTATACCGTACAATTTCTCGATATTGCACTGCCAACAGCGGGGCGTCGAGGACGCCGCCCCCTACAATACGTTGAATGTTCGACTTACGTTTGTAGGGGACGGCGTCCTCGACGTCCCGTTGCAGGCATTTTCGCTGTTGTTGGCCCTTCCGCAGAAGCCGTAGGGCCGCAGTGCAGCGCCGGGAGCCGCGTTGCGTTTTAGTGCAGATACCGCTTTTTGATCTCCTGTAGGATCGTTCCGTCGGCGGGGCAGAAATCGAAGCTCTCGATCTCGGCGGGGGTGATCCAGCGGAGGGCGTTGTGTTCGAGCAGCTTGGGTTCGCCCTGTGCGATTGTCGCGGAGAAAAGCGTCAGATGCACCGTCAGGTCCGGATACCGGTGTACGACCTCCATAAATTCCTCGCCGACGGTCACGGTCACGTCCAGCTCCTCGCGGCATTCACGGATGAGCGCCGCCTGCTTCGTTTCACCCGGCTCGACCTTTCCGCCGACAAACTCCCAGAGCAGTCCCCGCGCCTTATACTCCGGGCGCTGGCAGATCAGAAATCGCTCCCCATCCCAAACCAGCGCCGCTACAACTTCTGTCATTCTATCGTTCCTCCGTTCCATGGTTCGCCGTCAATGATGAAGTTTTCGTCATACACGAACTCCGCACCATCGTCCAGCCGCTTCAGCGTGTTTTCGTCAACGATCGTAAAGCGATAAGAAGCGCCCTGTGTCATAGCAGAGAGAATTCCATCCCTTATCTCATAAGTACCCCGCTCCTCAAAAGATAGCACCATCCCCTGACTATGGTAAAATGCCTTCGTTTCGGTGTCAACGGTGACATATGGTGTCAGCACCTTTTCGTAGTCGCCGACCTCATAATAAAACCCGGAGCGCAGAGGCGGCTCGGCGTTCGCATGGCTGCAACCGGCAAGAAGCAGCAGAAAAATCAGGCAAAGCCCGACGCAAATACTCCGTTTCACGGCACGTCCTCCTTTTTGTTTGAATAATACCATAAAATTTTGTGCATTGCAATAAAAACAGAGCAGGAGGACACTCCTGCTCTAAAAAATTTGAAATTCTCCCGTTTCAGAACTGCGCTCTGAGATTGCCGCGGCCGTGAACGGCCTCGCAATGACAAATTTGAAGTTCTGCCTTCTATTCCAAATCAAGACCGGCAAAGAATTCGTCATAGGCGCAGTTATAGAACTTTTTCAGAGCGACTAGGACGCTGACGCGGATATTTAGTTCTCCGGCTTCGTATTTGGCATAGGTCGTGCGCCCGATGTCGCAGCCGCGAAGCTGTAACTCCGCACATAGTTTTTCTTGCGACAGTCCATGCGCTTGTCGAAGTCGGCGCAAATTCGCCCCCATATTTCTATCACGACGCAGCTTTTGTTCCATTTCTTTTCTCTCCATTGACCAGTATCGGTTGCAAACACAAATATTTTATGCTATACTGGCCTTGGATATTGACCGTTATACTGGTCAGAGCAAAGAAATGGAGCGAATGATATGCCGGATTATCGAAAGATGTATGCGATTTTGTGTGGGGCGATCGATGATGTGATCGACCCGTTAGAGGAAATTCCGCTGGCGCTGCCGTATGCGATAAAATTGCAGGCCGCGCTGGAGGCGGCGGAGGAGCTTTATCTCTCTGCGGAAGAAAACGAAAACTGACCGGCCGCTCATTTCCGAGCTGCCGGTCAGCTATTTTATATAGTCTCAAAGAATCGATCGCAACCGTGAGTGGTTTCGCTCCTGTCATTGAGTTAGGGTTTACAGGTTTTCCGTTTCACGGATGGCTTCGACCTTAGCGGCGGCGTAGACATCGTGGCGGGAAAAGGTTTTCGGCGCATCGAAATAATGCTCCGGCAGAGTCGTAACCGCAGCCGCGCCCTTGGCCTTTTGCGACAGGAGCTGATGCGCTTTGCACCAAGTCAAGGCCGCGTCGTACTCGCTTTGGAGCTTGTCGGTGTGCTTGATGCGGGCGATTCGCCTGTCCACGACCTCCTTGCGCGGGGCGAGGAGCATGGCAAGCTCGTAGTTCGTCATCGTTTGTTCAAGACGGAGCGTATTGTCGCTATAGGCGATAGCGCGGAACTTTTCCAGCGCGTTGAGCTTGTCGAAAATATCGCACTCGCGGCCGACATCGGCAAACGGCGAAAGCTCCATCAGCTCTCCCACGCTGACAACGCGGTAGCCTGCCGCGTAAAGCATATCGAGCTGTACTTCCAGCGCATGAGCCGCCGGGGTGCGCTTGGCCATATTATAGCCGTCCTTGCCAAAAATGATCTGTCCGCAGAAGAAGCTCGGGTCCTCTGCCAGCTTTGTGCTGATGCGGTCGTGCATCTCCCGAATTTCGCCCTGCTCGTCCGAGGGCAGCCAGCCGCCGCCGTCATAAGAAGCTGCCATGTATCCGTAATGCATCAAAGCATATGCATCGTAGCTGGTAAATTGTTTATCGATGCGGTCCACATAGTGCGGCGGACGAGACAGGTGCATTTCGTAGCCGAATTTCTCCTTGACAAAGCCGTGCAGGCGTTCCAGATCAGCCGTCACCTCGTCGATGCTTTTCAGATATTCGCGTGCGCCGTAGACGAAGGACTTGCGGCCGAACAGAACATGGCGATAGCCGTGATTTGCCAGCTCGTGACCCTCGTCGAGGATCCGGCGGACCAGCCATTCGCAGGCAACCGCGCCGCCCTGATCGTCGCATTCGATATCCGGATAATGGTCGTAACGCTTGCCGCCCCATTCGGGCGTACCGACGCCGCCGGCCTCGTCGGGATAGTTCTCGGCGGTCGATCCGATGATATCAAACGTTGCATGTGCATTGTGCTTTTTCAGTGCATCAAGCAGCATCTCCGTCGCCAGTCGGCCGTTGGGGTCCGGGGGCGTTGCAGGCAGCGCCATCGGGCCGTCGTCAAACGTCATGGCGCAGATTTTTTCGTCCGTGCGCACCCGTTCAATGCGCCGGACGTAGCTGACGTGATGCTTCACGCTGCCGCCGAGCAACCGCTTGGCGGCAGCTTTTGCTTTCTTTCCCAGTTTTACTACAATCGGATTCATGGCAATGTTACGCTTTTCTAAAACAAAAGCGCTTCTCCTCAAATCAAATATTTTTTCCTACCGGTAGCGTGCCGCTGACCGGTTCGCGTTTCATTATTTTGCGTCGTGTCATGCATTTTACGCGATAGATTAAATTTTTACAATGCTTGTACTGTGGCGCGGCGTTTTTCTTGAGCTTGATGCGCTGGCTTCGCGCCGTATTGAGTGGGTCGGACAGACGGCCCGTATATGCTCCGCCGCCCGCAAGCAGCGACGCTTTGATGGCCGGGAGCGTCTTTTCCGGTACCGTAACGGTAACATACACATTGCCGATTTCGCTCGGCAGATGCGCATCGCTGCCAGCAAAGCCCGGCAGGCCCATGCGCTTCGCCGCCGCCAGTGCCGCAGCATTCGCGCCGTCCTTGCTCTGCTCGGCGCGGGAGTTAAAGACCTCGATGCCGTCCAGCTCGCCGCCGATGCGGTCGAGCCGCGCGTCGATCTCGGAATTTGTCTGCCGCCGCTTCTGATAGGGGTGAGCCAACACCGCAATTCCTCCGGCGGTGTGAATGCGGCGAACCGCCTCGGAAAAATCCTTCGTCGGCGCGACCGGCTGCTCCAAAAACAGGCCGAGCAAATGCCCCTCGGCGGTCGAAATTTCGATGCCGGGTATGACAAGTATCCCGTCAATTTCTGTCGGCGAAAGATGGCTGACGTCATGGTTGCAGAGCGCAAAGCCGTCCATGCCGCGTTCACGGCAGAGTGCCGCCGTTTGTTCAATCGTCAAAAGGCTGTCCGGGCTAAGCTCGCCGTGGACGTGCAAGTCTAATTTCAGTTCCATCGATCTCTCCGTTCGCAGCTCAGCGCTTTAAGAGTTTTTTCTTCAGGTAGACGCGGTAGGGACGCTTGTCCTGCCCTTCCAGATCGTGCATCCCCTCGACGGTGCGCCGCCGGAAGAAGTCTGCGATGCCGTCGAACGCCTCGAAAAAGCGCCCGTGCCGCGCGTAATCCGCCACAGCGGCCAAGTCGCTGAGCGCGAAGTGCATCCGCACGCCGGTTTCGTAATTGTTCAGCGGATGGTCGATGACTTCCCCGCGCGACAGGCGAACGTAGTCGTCGGCAAAGGTGGTCCGCGCTGCGTAGGTCAGCGGGAAGCTGCCCCAGATGCGCGGATTGACCTCCAAAACCCGCCCTGCCTTATACTCGACCATCGCGATACCGCGCAAGCCGAAGGAGGCCAGCAGCTTTTCCGACTGCCGGACCAGTGTTTCGTCATAAAAGCTCTCGCAGCAGGCACTCGGCCCGCCGCTGGCGGGATATTCGCGGATACGCCGGTGGCAGATGGCGCTGACGGCCTTTTCGCCGTCCATCAGAAGCGACACGCCGACCGCTTCGCCGACCAGCCGCTCCTGTACGATCGGTGCGCCGTAGGCGCTCATTTTCTCATAGGCCCGACGGTATTCCTCGGCGTTGGATGCAATCGCATAACGCGCCGCAGCAGTCAGGCCGAACTTCTCGCCGCAGGCGGGCTTGACCACAACCGGGAAGCTCTCGGGTATTTGGCCATTTTCGTAGCTGCGCGGGACAGGAATGCCAAGCGTCTTCGCCCGCGCGGCAACGGTGGGCTTATCGTTGAGCCGGCCCAGTACCTCCGACGGGGCGGCGGCCAAATCGCAGACCTCGGAAAACCGTGCGAGATTTTTGCCGACGGCCTCCAACGTCTTTGCGCCGACCGGAAACAGCACAGGCCGCTCCAAATTTCTCGCCAGCGCGAGGAGTGCATCGAGATAGGCTTCGTCCTCGACGGAGCAGTCGAAATAGTGCGTTTCAGCGACGCAATTCGACGCAAAGGCCGGGATGACCGGGGACGATTCACGGGCGGTCTGCGTCAGAATCACGCGATGGCCCGCCGCCGACAGCGAACGCGTCAGCGCCAGCGCCGCGCGATATTTTGCATCGGTCACAATTACGGTACTGCCCATGCCGCCACCTCGAATCAAAGAAATTTACCCCATAAGTTTACCCCAGCCGGCAGGCAATGTCAAGCCAAATATGAAATCGAGGCCGGGCTTCTTCGCCCGGCCCCGAAGGTGGTCCGTACTTATCCGTAATAGCAGTTTCTCAGGAAGCGCACGCCCTTTTCCTCGTCCATTCCCGCCGGGGAAACGACGGTGGCAAAGGCCGGGAGGGACTCGCGCGCCCATTGCGTGACATTGGCAAGATAGGCCGCCTCGTCGATGCCGCGTTCGCGGAAGCTCGTGGGCAGGCCGAGGCTGTGGGCAAGGTCGAGAATATGCCGCTTCAGTGCCTGCATCAGCTCCGCATCGTCGCCTTTATAGCCCAGACGGCGGGCAAGGGCGCTGTACGACGGGTGCGGGCCGACCAGCTCCATACTGTACGGCAGCATCAGGCCGCAGACCAGCCCGTGTGGCAGACCGAACGCCGGGCCAGGGTGGTCGTAGGAGTGGCAGATGCCGGTGCAGGAATTCGTGATCGCGATACCGGCCATCGAAGCGGCGATGTGCATCCGTTCTCGCGCATTGCGGCGGGCAGGCGTATCCTCGGCAGCGGCCGCTGCCTCCAGCGATTCCAGAATATCCGCAGCGGCCTCCAGCGCGATCGCGCGGGTCAGGACGGTGGAATTCAGCGCGGTGCTGGACTCGATGGCGTGGGTCAGCGCGTCCATGCCGGTCGCGACGGTGATCGACGGGGGGAGCGAATCCGTGGTGGATGCGTCGAGAATGGCGTAGTGCGGGATGATGCCGTTATCGAGCAGCAGCCGCTTGACGTGCGTTTCCGGGTCGATGAAAACGGCGCAGGAGGTCGTCTCGCTGCCGGTGCCGCTCGTCGTCGGGACGGAGATATGAATCGCCTTCTTTCCCAAAGCGGGCAGGCTGTAGGGGCGCGTCGCCTCATCGAAGGTCATATCCGGGTTTTCATAGAACAGATGAATTGCCTTCGCCGTGTCCAGCACACTGCCGCCGCCGATGGCAAGGATCAGGTCCGGCTGGAATTCCCGGACGGCCTCCGTTGCACGGAAAATGTCCTCGATCAGCGGCTCGTTGCGAATCTGCGCCAAATAGCAGACCTCCGCACCGGTCTGCGCCGCCAGCGATTCGACCGTGTGCTGTACCTCCGCCGAGTAGCTGCGCCCGCCGCGAATCACGCCGATGCGTTTCTTGCCGAGCGTCGCGAAGAAAGCCAGCGAGCCTCTGCCGGTCACCAATTTGGGCATATGTAACGCCTGATATGCTTGTTCCATTTGTAATAGCTCTCCTATCATTTGTAATCCGTATATCATATTATCATGACAAAATCAAAGATGCAATTCGCACTTCGTGCAAAAGAGAGGCATAAATTTTGTGCAATTTTCATAAAATCAATCGGTAATTAAAGTTCATGCTTGACACCTTGTCAACCGCATGATATGATGCAGCTATACAAAAGACCAACATGTGCGACAAATGTAACGCACGATTTTTCAGAGAAAGAGGTTTAATGATTATGGCACAAACCGCAAGCAGAATGAACCACATTTTTGGCACCGACGGCAGAACCTTTATTCTGGCGATGGATCACGGCTCGAACTTCAACGTTCTTCCCGCGATGAAGGACACGAAGAAGCTCATCCGTGAGCTGGCAGCCGCCGGCGCGGACGCATTCCTTTCCACCATTGGCATGGCCGAGAACTTCGCCGACAGCTTCCTTGGCAAGGGCATCATCCTTCGCATTGACGGCGGCGTTTCCTTCCTCGGCGACCACAAGGCCCCGATGCAGATCGTCGCGACCGCCGAGGACGCGCTCCGTCTGGGTGCCGACTCCGTGATCACCATGAGCTTCCCCGGCTCGGTCCATGAGGCAAGCGTTCTGAGCAATCTGGCCCGCGTCTGCCTGGACAACCACAAGTGGGGCATTCCCGTCACCGCCGAGGCGCTTCCCAGAGGCTTCGAGAAGGCCGACGATTCCCGCACTCCCGCGAACGTGACCTTCGCCTGCCGTCAGGCCGTTGAGCTTGGCGCGGACATCGTCAAGACCGTCTACACCGGCGATCAGGAGAGCTTCAAGGCGTTGACCGAAAGCGTTTACGCCCCGGTCGTTATCCTCGGCGGTGCGAAGAAGGTCCCCGAACGCGAGCTGTTACAGGAAATTCGCGACGCACTCGACGCCGGTGCGGCAGGCATCGCAATGGGCCGCAACATCTGGGGCAACGAGGATCCCGTCCACTATGCGGCGGCGATTGCAAAGCTCATCCACGAGAATTGCAGCGTAGACGCGGCGCTGAAGGAAATGAATAAGCTCTATTGATTCTAAGGAGGACCGTACAATGGAAACTTATAAGGTAAGCATCCACGCCGGCGTCCACGAGATGGAAACCCGCGTGCTGGAAAAGAAGGCTCCTACCGGCAACGACGTTCTTGTCAAGATCACAAGCTGCGCCATCTGCACGCTGGAGCAGCGCATCTGGAACGGCGTCATCAACCGTTATCCCTACGCCGGCGGCCATGAGGTCGCAGGCATCGTCGAGGCGACCGGCCCCGATGTCAAGAGCCTCAAGGCCGGCGATAAGGTTGCTGTCCGTCTGCTCAACTCCTGCGGCGAGTGCTACTACTGCCGCAGCGGCCACGAGAATCAGTGTGTCGTTTCCTTCGTTGCGCATACCCATTCCGGCATTATGGGCTCCGGCGGCTTTGCCGAGTACATGACCATCAACGCCAAATCCCTGTATAAGCTGGCCGACGACATCGATATGGACTATGCCGCGCTGGCGGAACCTCTCGCCTGCTGCGTCCACAGCATCCGCAACGCGAAGATTCAGCTCGGCGACGATGTGGTCGTCATCGGTGTTGGCATCATGGGCGCGCTGCACATTCAGCTTGCCAAAATGAGCGGCGCAAGAGTCATCGTCAGCGAGCTGGACCCCGATCGCATTGAGGTCGCCAAGAAGATGGGCGCGGATATCGTCATCAACTCCAAGGAAGAAAATCCCGTCGAGCGCATCAAAGAGCTGACCGACGGCCGCGGCGCTGACGTGGTGTTCTGCACGGTCGCCGTTGCCTCTGTGGCGCAGGATGCGGTGGATATGGCCGGTAAGCTGGGCCGCGTGGTCCTCTACTCCTCGTTCCATCCGGATCGTCCCATCGAAATCAGCCCGAGCAAGCTCCATTCCAGCGAAAAGATTCTCACCGGCTCCGTCAACCCCAACCAAGCAGACTTCCTGACCTCGACCCGTCTGCTCAGCAGCAAGCTCATCGACGTTTCCGCACTGATCTCCGACCGCGTACCGCTCGACGAGATCGACCGTGCCTTCCAGGAGGCGGTAGATCCCAAGACCTACCGGATCGTCGTCAAGCCCTAAAAAGACTTGAAAAGCCAGTAAAATCGTGTAAAATAGATGGTATCACCACAACTAAAGGATGGTATCAGCTATGAAGATGTACCCATTGACGCAGGAACAGAAAAGTGAATACACCCGGATCGCATACTATTACTATGAGGCCGGCCTGACGCAGGAACAGATTGCCAAGCGATTGGGGATCTCCCGGCAGAGGGTGAACCGGATCCTGGCGGACTGCATCGAACGGGGGATCGTCAGGATCACCATCGAGCAAAGTCCTGAGGATTACTACACCGCCGAATCGGCGCTGGAGGAAAAGTACCGTCTGAAGGCAGTTCGGCTGGCCCATAGCACCGACGCGAACCATTTGTATGAGGATTTGGGTGTCGTCGCAGGGCAATATCTGAAATCCATCATTAAAAGGGGGGACATTATCGGCTGCGTTCCCGGACGAGGCGTAGCAGGTTTGGTCGATCATATGCCCCTGATAGAAAAGCAGAATCTGATCGTGACCCAGCTTATGGGAAGCGAAAGCATCCAGGAGCACAGTCTGGAGGTCGATGGCATCATCCATCGCTTCGCCAGAAAGCTCTCGGCACAGCCCCAGCCGCTGTACGCACCGGTGTTGGTGAGCGACGCAGCGCTCCGGCAGGCCATTGTAAAGGAGCCGTACTATCTGGCCGCTTACGCCATCATGAAAAGATGCACGATCGCCGCCGTCGGCATTGGCACCGCAACGACCTATCAGCGCTACACCGCGCGGCAGCACCGCGACGCGCTGTATGACCCGGAGCGTGCGGCAGCCCCCGTGGGCGAAATCTGCACCCATTATTTCGACCGAACCGGAAGTCCGGTGGATATGCCCTTTTCTGACCGCGTTCTTGCAATTTCACGCGAAGACTATATGCACATCCCGATCCGTATCGGCATCGCGGGCGGTCCCGATAAGGCCGGAGCCATCCGCGCGGCACTGCAGGGTGGCTATGTCAACGTCCTGATTACCGATACGGACACCGCTAGCGCACTGTTAAAATAGTCTGGCTCTCGTTTTCCAGAGGGCCGAAAACAGAAAGGAGAAACGGAGTGTATAGCACTCCAGTGGCTACTATGGAAAAGAAGAAAGGTATTGGCCTTGTTTCCTGCGTCACCATGATCGCAGGCGGCATGATTGGCAGCGCAATTTTCTCCCTGTCCGGTATGACAATGTACAACGCGGGTGCATCCGCAATCGTATCCTGGGCCATCGCAGCAGTTATCATGCTGATTTATGGTCTGGTTTGCGCGGAGCTTTCCACCATCTTCCCGAAATCCGGCGGCGTGTTCGTATTCCCGTCCAAGGCGCTGGGCAAGAAGCCCCGCACCGGCGCACTCTGGGGCTGGATTTCCACATGGGGCTATATCAATGCAAATATCGTTGCTGTGGCCTTTGCAGCAATTTACGTTGGCACCTACCTCGGCGCAGGCTTCAGCCTCCCCGGCGGTATGCAGATTCCTCTGGCTCTGATCGCTATCGCGCTTTGCCTCGTTCTGAACCTCATTAAGTTCTCCACGGCCGGCAAGCTCAACAACATCCTCGTCGGCGCTCTGCTGGCGACCATGCTCATCTACGTTATCACCGCTTTCACCAGCGGCAAGTGGGATTCCACGCACCTGACCCCGTTCTTCACCCAGGGTGCAGGCGGCGCAACCGGCTTCCTTGCTTCCGTTCCCACCGCAATGGTCGGCTACGGCTCCATCGTCGCAATCGCGTTCATGGTTTCCGAAGTCCGTGATCCGAACAAGAACGTTCCCAGAGCCGTCGTCATCGCAATGTGCATCGTTGCGCTGATCTACGCCCTCATCATCACCGCAACCATCGGCCTCGTTTCCGCACAGTTCCTCGCTGAGAACCCCGGTATGCGCTTCATCCCCCTGTACGCAGCCTGCTTCACCAGCCTGTCCAACATTGTTTGGCTGCCGAAGGTCGTTTCCATCGCCGCTGTCCTCGCACTCATCACCACTATGCTCGTCGTCCTCGCTCTGACCGGCCGCGCCATTCAGGCTGCTGCGCAGTCCGATCTGCTGCCGAAGCCCTTCGCTAAGAACGCAAAGAACGGCACTCCCGCTTTCGCCACCATCGTTGTTGCCGTTCTCGCGGCGATCATCTCCTGCTTCCCCTCTCTGACCTCCACGATCGTCAGCTTCGGCGCTCTGTTTGCTGCGGTTACGATCTCCATCAACATTGTTTCTCTGTACGTTGCCCGTAAAAAGAATCCGTACATCCCCGGCAACTTCCGCGCACCCGGCGGCCAGATCCTGCCCGCGATTGCAATGCTTCTTATCCTTGTCTGCTACATCCCGGACATCATCTCCGGCGGCTGGATGATCTGGCTGTACACCATTGCCTGGTACATTGTCGGCCTGCTGATCTTCAGGTTCAGCAAGCGCGGCAGAACCGCCGACTGAGCGGTCCCGGAGGATCTGCGCAGATGAAATACTACTCTGTGTTTGAGCCTCTGAAAGACACGGTGGTAGCCTTTGGCTGCTTTGACGGTATGCACAAAGGCCACCTCGCCGTCCTACAGGAGCTGGTAAAGCTGGGCGAGGAGCAGCATCTGACTCCCGTTCTGCTGACCTTCGACGTAGGCGGTCCCGTGCTGACCACAGAGGAAGAAAAGGCCCTGTTCGCAGAACAGGCCGGTGTTCACACCATGATTACCCTGCCCCAGGCACCGGCGGGCATCGCTGCTTTCGTCAACGACGAGCTGGTTGAACGGCTCGGCGCGAAGGCGCTGGTCATCGGCGAGGGAAAGACCGTTGCCGGACTGGATGCTGCGGCACTCAAGGCCGAAGCGGAAGCCAAGGGCCTGACGGTTCATGTCGTCCCTGAGGTATGCTATAATGGCATTCGGATCACGACCGATCTGCTGAACGAAGCCTTCGAGCAGTGTGATTTTGAAAAGTACACCGCGCTTTGCGGCCATCCCTATGTGATGCTCGGCAAGGTCGAGCATGGCAAGGCCCTCGGCCGTACCGTCGGAATGCCCACGGCAAACCTGGGCGTCGGCCCGCTGAAGCGCAAGCCGCTCGACGGCGTTTACGCCACCATCACAAAGCTGCCCGACGACAAGTTCATGGGCCTGACCAACATCGGCAAGCGCCCCTCCGTGGATAACGAGGATCGCGTGACGATTGAAACGAACATCTTCGACTTTGCGCGGAATATCTATGGCGTTCCCACCTGCCTCGAGGTCCACTTCCACATTCGCGGCGTTGTGAAGTTCAACAGCCTGAAGGAAGTGCAGGAGCAGGTTCAGAAGGATACGCAGAACTCCCGCAACAAGCTGGCAACAATCTTCGGCGAAGCGGAAACCGCACCCGCCATTTGATTTGAGTTTCTCCTCTCTCTTTTCTTTCGCTTCCATTTGCACATCGCACAAACCCGAAGCACATCGGCTTCTCTACCCTCCCTGGGCAGCCGATGTGCTTCCCCTATTTTCCGGCAGAAAAAACCGCCCCGATGCGATCATGCATCGGGGCGGGGTTCTCTATATTGATCAGATATGGGAAGCGTCGATGCCGTGCGCGGCAAATTCGCGCAGCAGCGCGTCCATATCGTTCGGGCAGCTCATCGGCTCGCCGCAGGACTTGATGGCGTTAGCGACATCCTTCAGGCCGTTGCCGGTGATAACGGACACGACGGTATCCTTCGCGCCGATCACACCCTCCTGACAGAGCTTCTTGATGCCCGCCGCACCGGTCACACCGGCAGGCTCGCCAAACACGCCGCAGGTCCGACCGACGAGCTTCTGCGCCGCCATGATCTCCTCGTCGGTGACGTTGACGACAATGCCGTTGGACTCGCGGATGGCCATCAGCGCCTTATCGGCATTGCGGGGGACGCCGACGGCGATGGAGTCGGCCAGCGTGTTTTCTTCCATCGGCTCCCACGGCTTATTCTCGGCGATGGCGCGGTTGATGGGGTGGCAGCCCTCGGCCTGCGCCGAGATGAGGCGCGGCAGGCGGTCGATAAAGCCGATGGCATACAGGTCCTTCAGGCCCTTCCACAGACCCGCGATCGTGCAGCCGTCGCCGACGGAGATCGCGATATAATCCGGAACGACCCAGCCGAGCTGCTCCATGATTTCGAGGCCGACGGTCTTTTTGCCCTCGGAGAGGTAAGGATTGATGGCCGCGTTGCGGTTGTACCAACCCCAGCGGTCAATGGCCTTCTTGGAAAGCTCAAAGGTTTCCTCATAGTTACCCTGCACGGAAACGACGTTCGCGCCGAAGGTCATAAGCTGAGCGACCTTACCCTTGGGAGCACGTGCGGGAACGAAGATGTAGGTTTTCAGCCCGGCAGCGGCAGCGTTGCCCGCCAGAGAAGAAGCGGCGTTGCCGGTCGAGGAGCAGGCAATGACCTTTGCGCCCGCCTCCTGCGCCTTGGCAACAGCCATGGCTGAGGCGCGGTCCTTGAGGGATGCAGTCGGGTTCTGGCCGTCGTCCTTGATCCACAGCTTTTTGAGGCCCAGCAGCTTGCCGAGGCGATCGGCCTCATACAGCGGCGACCAGCCGACACGCAGCGGCGTATTGGGGGTCGTTTCTTCCACAGGCAGCAGCTCACGATAACGCCACATGGAGCGGTCGTCACGGGCAGCCAGCTTTTCTTTCGTGAAAACACTCTTGATATAATCGTAATCGTAAATAATGTCCAGAATGCCGCCGCACTCGCAGTTGGTCAGATTCGGCGTAGCTTCATATTCCTTACCGCATTTGACACAGCGGCCGCATTTTACGTTTCTCATGGTCGTCAAGATCCTTTCCGATGATTCGTTTTTTTCCGTTCCTTACGGCGCTTCCTGCGCTCCTCGCGGCGCTGAGCGTGCGGATAAATGCGAAAGAATTCCTCGTCGCCCACCAATGCGCGAAACTCCCGCTGCTCCCGTCGGTGAAACATCACCGCAACAACCGTCGCGATTCCGCCGAGGTAGACCAGCAGTGTCGGCCAGAAAAATACGCCGAGCTTTGCCGGGCTGACGAGGATCAGCATCGCACCGATCATCAGGGCCATAGTCAGAAAGCTGAGGGCAAGCGAGCTGAGGATCGGCAAAAATTGCAGCCGCACATCGCGCAGCCAATCTTTTATCCGTTGCAGAAAGCGCTTTTTCAATCGTCTAATTCTCCTTGAAAAAAGCTGAGGGATGGGGAAACTCCCCTCCCCTCAGCGGAATACGTCAATTACAGGGTCTTAAGCAGGCCGGTCGCCTCGTTGAATTCGTTGATGAGTTCGTCGAGGTCCTTCGCCTGAGCGTGGACAGCGTCCCACGTACCCTTGGTATCGTACCACTGGGCGTTGAGGTCGGCGACGTCCATCTGCTGCTGCTCAACCCAGGTGTAGTACTTAAGGTTATGCACACGCTTGCGCTCGGTGTAGGTCAGCTCCAGCATACTGTCGGTCTTGAGGCCGAGCATATGAATTGCATGGTCCTTCGCAGCCTCGACGGTGTCGTAGGCGCCGTGGAGCTCGTTGAGTTCCTCCACACGGGACTTGTACATCACGGCAGAGTCGGTCAGGACGGTAACAACGATGTCGTCCTTGTTCAGCTCGTAGTACTTTGCCATCTTGATGCAGCAAAGGACATTGGCAATACCGGAGATACCCATCCAAGTGAACTTCTCGATCTGCTCGTCGGTCATGCCAAGCTCTTCCTTGAGGTACTTCTGGCCCTCGGCGGTATTGAACAGGCGGAGCAGTCTCTGGGAGTCCTCGTCGTCGATGGCGATGGCCATATCGGTGTTCTTAACGTTATGAACCCAAGGAATGTGCTTGTCGCCGATGCCTTCGATGCGGTGGCCGCCGAAGCCGTTGTCCAGGATGGTCGGGCACTGGAGAGCTTCGCCGACGGCGAGCTTCATGCCGGGATAACGCTCCTTGAGCAGATCGCCGGAGGACATAGTACCCGCGGAGCCGGAGGTGAAGCAGGCGCCTGCCAGTCTTTGGCCGGGCTTCTTGACCGCTTCGTACAGATCAGCCAGCGCATAGCCGGTGACGTTGTAGTGCCACAGCGGGTTGCCCATCTCGGCGAACTGATTGAAGATCATCATGGACGGATCCTGCTTCAGCTCCCAGGTCTTGTCGAAGATTTCTTTGACGTTGGACTCGCAGCCGGGGGTGGCAATGATCTGACCGGCGATCTGCTTGAGCCAGTCGAAGCGCTCCTTGGACATATCCTGCGGCAGGATTGCGACGGAGTCGCAGGCCAGCAGCTTGGAGTTGAACGCGCCGCCGCGGCAGTAGTTGCCGGTGGAGGGCCATACAGCATGATGATAGGTGGCGTCGAACTGACCGGTTACCAGACGCGGAGCCAGGCAGCCGAAGGAAGCGCCGACCTTATGGCAGCCGGTGGGGAACCACTTGCCGGACATCGCAAGGATGCGGCAGGGAACGCCGGAGAGCTTGGAGGGAATCTCAACATAATTCGGAGTCTTCTGAAACAGGCCGCCGAACTCTTTGGCCTCGTTATGCCAGGAAATACGGAACAGGTTGACGGGATCGACATCCCAAAGGCCGGTGTGGGTCAGCTTTTCCTTAATCTTCTCAGGGATCAGGTCGGGGTTCTGCATCTGTGCGATGGTCGGGATAATGATGTTGTTTTCTTTCGCCTTCTGGATGTTGTGCGCAAGGCCTTCCTTGTTGATGCTGAGATCAATCATTGTTCTTTCCTCCTGTTTTTACATCTAAATAAGAATATAGTGTGTACTTGGAAATGCCGAAGTGGGTTGCGATCTTGTCGCCGGACTTCGTGATGAGAAGTGCGCCGTGGTCATTCAGGAAGTGAATGGCACGAACCTTGTCCTCCTTGGTCATCATCGAGGGCGGCTTGCCAATGAGCCGGTCGGACTGCTCGATCAGGTCGTCCAGCAGGTCGTTGACGTTGTGTGTAATGCGGGCGGGGGCTTCTTCTTTTTGAGTCATTGTCGAAGTCAGGGAATCCAGCGCCTGCTGCGCCATCGTCAGGGTCGAAATGTCGAAATTGACTCCAAAAACGGCCGCAGTTTTTCCGTAGTCATCCGGGATGTAGACTGAGGTTGACTTCAGCAGCTTACCGTCCGGCGTCCGGGTCAGATAACACAGGTGATCCTCCGGGCAATCCGAATCCTTGCCGAGCTGCTCCAGAACGATCTGTGACGGTCCGTCGCCGAGCTTTCTTCCGCTGACGTGTCCGTTCTCCAGCGCAATGATCGAATGCGATGTGCTGCGCTCCGAAATCTCATGAACCACGACCTCGCAGTTTGGGCCAAACTGTGCGGCAACGCCCCTTGCTATGCGGCGCAGAGTTTCGATATCGCTTTCCTTTAGCATATATCCGCTCCTTCCACAATTGATTCCTTCATTATAATATCATCCCTCTACGGATAAATCAATTCCTTTTTCAAAAAAATTTTTAGTTTTTATAAAAATTTGTTTGACATCTGTAAGAGTTATGGTAATATATAGATGAGGCCGCAGGAATGCGGTCGTGAAATGAGAATTTATGGAGGGCAATATTCATGGATTTTGATGCAATCAAGAAAGCTGCGGAAGCCTACAAAGACGACATGAGCCGGTTCCTGCGCGATATGATCGCCATCCCCAGCGAGAGCTGCGAGGAGAAGGGCGTTGTGATGCGCATCAAGGCCGAGATGGAAAAGCTCGGCTATGACAAGGTCGAGATCGACCAGCTCGGCAACGTCATCGGCTGGATGGGCAACGGTGAAAAGATCATCGCCATCGACTCCCACATCGATACCGTCGGTATCGGCAACATCAACAACTGGGAAGCTGATCCCTACAAGGGCTACGAAACCGAGGACATCATCTATGGCCGCGGCGGCTCTGACCAGGAGGGCGGTATGGCCTCCGCTACCTACGGCGCAAAAATCATGAAGGACCTTGGCCTCATTCCCGAGGGCTATAAGATCATGGTCGTCGGCTCCGTGCAGGAGGAGGACTGCGACGGTATGTGCTGGCAGTCCATTGTCAACGAGTACTTCAACGGTCCGGAGGACGCTCGCAGCAAGATCGAGTTCGTCATCTCCACCGAGCCGACCGACGGCGGCATTTATCGCGGCCATCGCGGCCGTATGGAAATCCGTGTCGATATGCACGGCGTTTCCTGCCACGGCTCCGCTCCCGAGCGCGGTGACAACGCGATCCACAAGATGGCTGAGGTTCTGCTCAACGTCCGCGACCTCAATGAAAACCCCGCCGACGGCTCCACCGAGATCAATGGCCTTGTGAAGATGCTCGACCCGAAGTTCAACCCGGAGCATTATGAAGATGCCCGCTTCCTCGGCCGCGGCACCTGCACCACTTCCCAGATCTTCTACACCTCTCCTTCCCGCTGCGCCGTTGCGGACTCCTGCTCCATCTCCATCGACCGTCGTATGACCGCCGGCGAGACCTATCAGTCCTGCCTCAAGGAGATTGAGGACCTGCCCGCCTGCAAGAAGTACGCAAAGGATGTCAAGGTTTCCATGTATATGTATGACCGTCCCGCGTGGACCGGCCATGTCTATGAAACCGAGTGCTTCTTCCCGACCTGGATCAACAAGGAGACCGCACCGCACGTTCAGGCGCTGGTCGATGCGCACCACGCTCTGTGGGGCGACAAGCGCCTGTGGGTCGATGAAACCGCCCGCGCAAAGCGCGAGGGCCGCCCGCTGACCGACAAGTGGACCTTCTCCACCAACGGCGTTTCCATTCAGGGCCGCTACGGCATCCCCTGTGTCGGCTTTGGCCCCGGTGCCGAGTCCCAGGCTCATGCGCCGAACGAGATCACATGGAAGCATGATCTTGTCGTCTGCGCCGCGCTGTACGCCGCCGTTCCCGGCCTGTACAAGCCCGAAAACAAGGACGGCTCCGCCACCTCGTTCCGTCAGGAGCTGACCGGCAACGACATTAAGTAAGACCACCCATATTATGAACGGAGGATAAATAGAATGAGTAAAACTGTAGAACTTGCAAGACATCTTGAGACCCTGCACATCAACAATATGTACAAGAACGATTTCTACTGGACTTGGGACAAAACCGACGACGAGATCGACGCGATTTTCACCGTCGCCGACGCTCTCCGCGACCTGCGCGAGCGCAATAAGTCCACGAAGATCTTCAATTCCGGTCTGGGTATCTCCCTGTTCCGTGATAACTCCACCCGTACCCGCTTCTCCTTCGCCTCCGCCTGCAACCTCCTCGGTCTTGAGGAGCAGGTCCTCGACGAGAAGAAGTCCCAGATCGCCCATGGCGAAACCGTCCGCGAGACCGCGAACATGGTTTCCTTCATGGCTGATGTCATCGGCATCCGCGATGATATGTACATCCATCAGGGTCATGAGTATCAGAAAACCTTTATGGACGCCCTCGAAGAAGGCTACCGCGACGGTATCCTCGAGCAGAGACCCACGCTCGTCAATCTGCAGTGCGACGTGGACCATCCGACGCAGTGCATGGCCGATATGCTCCATGTTATCCACTACTTCGGCGGCGTTGAGAACCTGAAGGGCAAGAAGGTCGCCATGACCTGGGCCTATTCTCCCTCCTATGGCAAGCCGCTGTCTGTCCCGCAGGGCGTTATCGGCCTGTTCACCCGCTTCGGCATGGACGTCACGCTGGCCCATCCGGAAGGCTACGACGTGTTCCCCGAGGTCGAAGAGATCGCCCGCAAGAACTGCGAGAAGTACGGCTCCAAGTTCCACAAGACCAACGACATGAAGGAAGCCTTCAAGGATGCCGACATCGTTTATCCGAAGTCCTGGGCGCCGTTCAAGGCCATGGAAAAGCGCTCCGAGCTGTACGTCAAGGGCGACCAGAAGGGCATCGACGAGCTGGAGAAGCAGCTCCTTGCGCAGAATGCCGAGCATAAGGACTGGGCCTGCACCGAAGAGATGATGAAGCTCACGAAGGACGGCAAGGCGCTGTATCTGCACTGCCTGCCCGCTGACATCAGCGGTCTGAGCTGCAAAGAGGGCGAAGTTGACAACTCTGTGTTCGACCGTTACCTCGTTCCCCTGTACAAGCAGGCTTCCTACAAGCCGTATATCATTGCTGCAATGATCTTCATGTCCCAGGTCAAGGATCCCGTCGGCACCCTGATGGCGCTCGACGCAGCGGACAACAAGCGCAAGATGTTCTAATTCCCTTTTGGGATTCCACGCAATGCTTTCGGGCGGGGGTCATTCGCCCCCGCCCGTTCCTTTTGTTATATTTTCAGCACGCACCCCAAAGGCTCCCTTGTGTAAAGGGAGCTGTCAGCGAAGCTGACTGAGGGATTGTGCGATAGGGCTACCGAATTTGACCAGCTTTCGGCGAATTCGTCCCGTCCGCAAGTCAAAAAGAAATTTTGAAATGAGGTAATTCACCATGTCCAGAATCGTTATTGCCCTCGGCGGCAACGCCCTCGGCAACACTCCCTATGAGCAGCTCAAGCTCGTCACCGAAACCGCAAAGCCCATCGTCGATCTGATCGCGCAGGGCAACGAGGTCGTCATCGCCCACGGCAACGGCCCGCAGGTCGGCATGATCAACCTCGGTATGGCCACTGCCGCCGAGGCCAAAGCAATCAAGTCCGATATGCCCTTCCCCGAGTGCGGTGCAATGAGCCAGGGCTACATCGGCTACCATCTGCAAAACGCCATCGGCAATGAGCTGTCCTCCCGCGGCATGACGAAGGAGGTCGCCACCGTCGTGACGCAGGTCCTCGTTGACGAGAACGACCCCGCCTTCCAGAATCCCACGAAGCCCGTCGGCGCGTTCTATGACAAGGAAACCGCCGACCGCATCGCCGCCGAGAAGGGCTACAGCATGGTCGAGGACGCAGGCCGCGGCTACCGTCAGGTCGTTCCCTCCCCGAAGCCCATCGACGTCATTGAGAAGAAAACCGTCAATACGCTGATCGAGAACGGCTGCGTCGTTATCACCGTCGGCGGCGGCGGCATTCCCGTCGTTCGCAAGGACGGCAAGCTCTACGGCACGCCCGCCGTCATCGACAAGGACTTCGCCTCCGCAAAGCTCGCCGAGCTGGTCCACGCCGACGCGCTGGTCATCCTGACCGCCGTTGACCGTGTCTGCATCAACTGGGGTAAGCCGAATCAGGAGAGCCTCAGCGAAATGACCGTCGAGCAGGCCGAGAAGTACTGCGGCGAGGGTCACTTCGCCCCCGGCTCCATGCTCCCGAAGGTCAAGGCCGCCGTCAGCTTCGCCAAGACCGGCGGCACGGCGATCATCGCCTCCCTCGAAAACGCCGGTGCTGCCGTTCGCGGCGAGTCCGGCACGAAGGTCCATCTGTAATTTGCCAACCGTATAAATCAAACGCGGCACCGCTCAATGACGGTGCCGCGCTTGATTTTATTTTATGCTTCGTTCCAAGCGAAGCTGTCCACGATTGCCTGTGCCGCTTCGTCCGGGGCGCTTGCGCCGGTGAAGTTGGTCAGCTGGACAAGGCAGAAGCCATAGTCCTTCAGGATATAATACTGCGTCGTCACAGTGTCGCCGTCGTCGATCACAAATTTGTAGGTGATCAGGTCCTGCTCCGTCGTAATGCCTTCGGCATAAACCTGTGTGCCAGAGCTATCACCTATCTGCATCCCAATCAGTTGCAGGACGGCTGCTTTGAAGGTTTCCTGATCGTCCAATGAATAGCGGCTTTCGCCGATCGACACCGAAATATTATCCGGCATCGCGTCATTTTCATGACCGTCCTCGGTGTAAAATGCCATGCCCATCTGCTCACCCGCCTTGACCCAGCCGTCCGGAACGGTGTAGATGTAGGCGGCTTCTTCCGGAGCTTCTGTCTGTGCCTCCGTCGGGGCCTCGGTGGGCGGGTCGGTCGCTTCCGTCTCGAGCGCGAGGGTCGTTACAGCTTCGGTCGGCTGGGTCGTGGGCGTTGTTTCCTCCCCTGCTGTGCGGCCGGCGCAGGCAGTCAGAAGCATCGCCAGCAGAAGCGCGGTGAGAATTCCGAGTCGTTTCATTTGTATTTCCCTCTCAGTCAATATCCTGCACAATCTCCTCCGGCGGGTTATCCAGCACGGACGGGTTGCGGAGGATCTTATGGAAGTATTTCAGAACCGTGGCATAGTAGAAACCGTCCACGGTACGCTCGTCGCAGTTTAGGACGAAATCCACATACCGGCGCGTGAGTGGCTTGCCCTCGGTGTCCAGCTCAGTCTTGCGGTACTTCCTGCCGACCGCCATGAATACGGGCAGGTTGCCAAAGTTATACAGATGGTGGACGATCGGCGGAATACCGAGCGACCCCATCGAGGTGAAAATCACCGAGCCATGGAAGGGGCTAAGCTCCGTCAAAACCTTCGGGAGCTTGCCGAAGTAGTCCGCGACCTTCAGCGACCAGACCGTAAACTTCAGCAGCAGCCCCGGCAGGCTGGCCAGCAGCCCCGCCAGATTGTCAAAGCTGCTGTCGAGCGGGGTGTTCTTGACCTCCTCGATCACGGCGTTGAGCTTCTGGTATACCTCCGTCGCCGTATCCGCGCGGTTCAGGTGGAGCTTAATGGTCGTATCCGGTGCATCGGTAGACATTTCCTTTTTGACGGTCATAGTAAAGGCGATATCGTCGTCACGCTGATACACACGCTGCCCGGAGAAAAAGCGGTTGCAGCCGGGATATTTCGCGATACAGCGAACGTAAGCCGCGAGGAACACGTGAAAGATGCCGAAGCCCTCCAGGCCCTCGGCGCGCTTTTTATGGACGTAGCGCTCCGCCGCCGTGATCTCCACGGTATCATGGATGCTGTTGCAGGCATCGTTGCGGTCGGGCATGATGTAACCCGCGACGACCGACATTCCGCTCATCGTGCGGACGCGGCGGCCGTCCTTCCGGTCGCCCCAAGTCGGATGGTACTTTCCGTCGGTAAAGACGCGCAGGGCCAGCGCCATTGCGAACAGCGCCGTCACAAGGCAGAGATTGCCGATCTTATTGAACAAGTCATACAGAGCCACGCCGCCTGCCGTCGTCAGCAAATCGTAGGCGAGGAAGCCCACAGGCAGAGCGGTCAGCAGCGGCAGGACCAGCATCCTATGAAATTTTCCGGTCATTACCATCCGATAGATCGTGTAAAACGCCAGATACAGCACCCAGCAGGCGACGACATACCGCAGATAGGCAAACAAATTATACCCACCCGTCAACGTCAACGCGCACGACGGGTCGCGCCGGATACGCAGATACCAGTCCAAGGCAATCTGGCCGAAATAGACGCAGGCCCAGAAAACAGGCCTGGTGGACCGATACAGCTCCTTCGGCCCCCGTACCACAACGATAAACGCAAAGCCGAGCGCACACCAGATCGGCAGCACCTTCTGGAACCAGATGTTGACCGCCGAAATCTCCGGTCCTTCACCGAAGCACAGTGCAAGAATGTACATTACAGCCGCACCGATGCACAGCAGGGCGGAAAGCCAGGTCATCGGATTCTTCCGGCTGACATAATAGCGAACCTGTTTCATTTTGTTCTCCTTTCCTCTCTCAGATTGGGATATTACGCTATCATCCTAACACATTTTCCCCGAAAAATCTACAGAAAAATCTTTGGGGACCTCTGCGTAAAAAAAACGTCAAAAAAACCGGGAAAAACTCGAAAAAGGCATTGACATTCCAAGCTCCTGCATATATAGTTCACAATAGGGTTTTGTGGATTTTCCGCAGGCTACTATAATAGAAATGGGGGAGGATAAATGTCCCAGGAGCTGATCCGTTTGACAGACCTTGTGATGGAGTTTGACGGAGAGCGCATTCTCGACGCGATCAATCTTTACATCAATGACAAGGAATTTCTCACCTTGCTCGGCCCGAGCGGCTGCGGCAAGACCACCACGCTTCGTGTCATCGGAGGCTTTTTGACGCCGACATCCGGCGATGTTCTGTTTGACGGCAAGCGCATCAATGAGGTGCCTGCCTACCAGCGAAAAATCAACACGGTGTTCCAGCGATATGCGCTGTTTCCCCATCTGGACGTGTATGATAACATCGCGTTCGGACTGCGCATTGCCAAGCTCAGCGAAAAAGAGATCGATGAGCGTGTCACGGAGATGCTGGAGATCGTTTCACTCAAGGGCTTTGAAAACCGCAAGGTCACGGCCCTCTCCGGCGGGCAGCAGCAGCGCGTCGCCATCGCGCGCGCGTTGGTGAATCGTCCGAAGGTGCTGCTGCTTGACGAGCCGCTGGGTGCGTTGGATCTTCGTCTGCGAAAGGATATGCAGAACGAGCTCAAGCGTATTCAGCAGGCGATGGGGATCACCTTCATCTACGTCACACACGATCAGGAGGAAGCGCTGACCATGTCCGACACCATCGTCGTCATGGACAAGGGCAGAATTCAGCAGATCGGTACACCGGAGGATATTTACAACGAACCGAAAAACGCGTTCGTCGCCGACTTCATCGGCGAGTCGAACATTCTTGACGGCGTGATGCTGGAGGACCGTCTGGTGAAGTTCTTCGGCCGCCAGTTCCCCTGCGTGGACAGCGGCTTTGCGAAGAACGAGCCGGTCGATGTCGTCATCCGTCCGGAGGACATCGACATTGTCCCCGCCGACACCGGTCATCTCTGCGGTACGGTCACCTCCGTCACCTTCAAGGGCGTCCACTACGACACGATCGTCGATTTCAAGGGCTTCAAGTGGCTCATTCAGACCACGGACTACTGCCCCGTCGGCTCGTATATCGGCATTTGCCTGAATCCTGAGGATATCCATATTATGCATAAGAGCGAATATTCGGGTATGTTCGGCGATTACAGCTCCTATTCCGCGGAATATGACGAGATCGCGGACGCGGAGGGCAGCGACGATGAAGAGTAAGTGGCTGTCCGGTCCGTACATTATCTGGATGCTCCTGTTCACCCTGATCCCGCTCGGCGTTGTGGCCTACTACGCCTTCACGGACTCGATCACGGGAGCCTTTACCCTTGCGAACCTTACGAAAATTTGGGATTATCTTCCCATCTTCCTGCGGTCGATTTGGCTGAGCATTTTCGCGACGCTGATCTGCCTTGTCATCGGCTACCCTGTGGCGTATTATATCGCCCATTGCTCGCCGCTCAAGCAGCGTTTTCTGCAAATGTTCATCATGCTGCCGATGTGCATGAGCTTCCTGCTGCGGACGCTGGCGTGGGTCGCGCTGCTGGAGGATACCGGCATTATCAACAACTTTGTGCAGTCGCTCGGTCTTTCTCCCCTGCCGCTCATCCGCAACAACGGCGCGGTCATTCTCGGCATGGTCTATAACTATCTGCCGTATATGATTTTGCCGCTTTACACGGTCATCATGAAAATCGATCACCGCCTTGTCGAGGCCGCGGAGGACCTCGGCTGCAACACGCGGCAGGTCTTTACCAAGGTCACCCTTCCCCTGTCCGTCCCCGGCATCGTTTCGGGCATCACGATGGTGTTCGTCCCCGCCGTTTCGACCTTCTACATTTCGCAGAAGCTCGGCTCGCCCGGCACGATCCTCATCGGCGACGTGATCGAGTCACAGTTCAAGTCCGCCTACAATCCGAATCTCGGCGCCGCGATGTCGCTGGTACTGATGGTGCTCATCTTCGCCTGCATCGGCATCATGAACCACTTTACGGACGACGAAGAAGAAAGCATGGTGACGATATGAGAAGATTCAACCGTATTTTCACCGTTCTGGTCTTTATTTTCCTGTACATCCCGATGGTCGTTCTGGCGATTGCCTCGTTCAACAAGGGCATGGACATCGCCGTGTTCAAGGGCTTCACCTTCGACCAATACAAGGAGCTGTTCCGCGACTCGTCCCTGCTGGCGCTGCTGCGCAATTCGCTGATTATCTCCGTGCTGGCAAGCCTGCTGGCGACAATTCTCGGCACGGCAGCCGCAATCGGCATCTTCAGGATGCGCGGCCGGATGCGCTCGGCGGTCATGACGCTGACGAACATCCCCATGACGAATCCGGAGATCGTGACCGGCGTTTCCATGGCGCTGTTGTTCGCCTTTGCCGGTATGATGCTGCGCATCCATTCGATTCTCGGCTTCTGGACGCTGCTAATTGCGCATATCACGTTCAATCTGCCGTACATCATCCTCAACGTCATGCCGAAGCTGTCGCAGATGGACCCCGACCTCACGGAGGCAGCGCTCGACCTCGGCTGTACGCCTTTGCAGGCGTTTTTCAAGGTCATTATCCATGAAATCATGCCTGGCATCATCTCCGGTATGCTGATGGCCTTTACGATGTCGCTGGATGATTTTGTCATTTCCTACTTCGTCACCGGCTCCGGCTTCGTTACCCTGCCGGTCGAGATCTACAGCTATACGAAAAAGCCCATCCAGCCGAAGGTCTATGCGCTGTTTACGCTGATGTTCCTCGTCATCCTGCTCATCATGACAACGATGAATCTTTTGCAGGCGCGGGATAAGACCCGCCGGCAAAAGCAAAGGAGGGCGGCGAAATGACAAAACGCATTCTTTCCATTCTCCTGATGCTGGCGATCCTTACCGCAATGCTTTCCGCCACGGCCTCCGCAGCCGACACGGTGACGATCAATGTCTACAACTGGGGCCAGTACATCGCCGACGGCACGGACGATTCTCTCGACGTAATCGAGGCCTTTGAGGAAGCCTATCCGAACATCAAGGTCAACTACATGACCTTTGACAGCAACGAGAGTATGTACACCAAGCTCAAGGCGGGCGGTTCGTCGTTTGACATCATTATCCCGTCGGATTACATGATCGACAAGCTCATTCAGGAGGACATGCTGGAGGAGCTGGACTTTTCTAACATCCCGAACTACGCGACGATCGACGAGGGCTTCAAGAACCTCGCCTACGACCCGGAAAACCGCTACTCCGTCCCCTACACCTGGGGTACCGTCGGCATTATCTACAATACGAACTATGTCGATCCCGCCGATGTCACCGGCTGGGAGGTTTTCTGGAACGAGAAGTATTCCGGCAAAATTCTGATGTTCGATAACCCCCGCGACGCGTTTGCCATCGCGCAGCTGGAGCTGGGCTATGACCTCAACACCGAGGACAGCGTGGCGCTGGGTCTGTCGGCGCAGCTTCTGCGCGACCAGAAGCCGCTGGTGCAGGCCTACGTCATGGACCAGATCTTTGACAAGATGGAGCGTGCCGAGGCGTGGATTGCGCCGTATTACGCGGGCGACTATCTGACGATGGTCGAGGAAAACCCCGATCTGGCGTTCTACTTCCCGGAGGAGGGCTACAACCTCTTTGTCGATGCTATCTGCATTCCCAAGGGCGCTGAGCATAAAAAAGAGGCCGAAACCTTCATTAACTTCCTGATCTCGCCGGAAATCTGTGCGCAGAATCTGGAATACCTCGGCTATTCCGCTCCCTCCACCGCCGCGAAGGAGCTGATGGACCCGGAGATGGCCGAAAACCCCGTCGCCTACCCCTCCGGCGAGGTGCTGGCAAGAGGCGCCGCCTTCCGCGCTCTGTCCGAAACGGCGACGCAGGAGATGAACACGCTCTGGCTCACCGTGAAAACCGCCGATACGGCAACCACCGTCTACCTAATTCTGACGCTCGCTGCCGCCGTGGCCGTCGCGGTCCTCTGGCTCTACGCCAAGGCCCGCCGCCGCGCCAAAAAGGCCCGCCGCTGCGCCAAATGGAAAACTACATAAGTAGCTGCCAAAAATGCGAAGCCCCAATACCGGCCACCCGGTATTGGGGCTTTTCATGCAGCGGAGCAGTCGGGGGGCCTTCCCCTGCCCTACAAATTAGCGGGCTTGTTGTTTTGTCTATCCTGCACTTTGCAGGCTGTCGTTTTGCGGCCAAATTTTGTATAATATCACCAGAACTCATAACACAGGAGGTAACGACCATGGCATACTCTCTCGACAGCAAGTTAAAGGACATTCTGAAGAACCCGGCGGCGGCAGCTGTTCTGGACAAGTACAGCCCCGATGCTTCCAAGAACCCGCAGATGAAGCTCGTCGGCGGTCTGACGCTGCGCAAGCTCGCCAGCTTCCCGCAGTCGGCGTTCCTGCAGCCCCATCTGGAGGAGCTGGACAAGGAGCTTCAGGCGATCGAGTAATTATCCAAGCCAAAAAGGAGCCTGACCACAGGCTCCTTTTTGTATGCTGCATGAAAGGGAAACAATATGGATCTGAAAAACCTGTTTGGATATGAGGGAAAAACGGTCGTCGTTTCCGGAGCATACTCCGGCATGGGACTGGCTGCGGCACGGCTGCTGCAGGAGCTCGGGGCAAACGTTTATACGATCTGCCGCCGCAACGGACGGCACAGTAAGCTGGAT
>CABSFY010000015.1 GCA_902477055.1 uncultured Eubacteriales bacterium | reverse complement strand
TACCCCTGCCGAAGTTTTCTTCGAAGAATCTGTTGCACTTGCTTGACTTTCTGCCCTGGCGCGCGGAGCGCGTCTGAGGGATTGTTTTCGCGCCAAAGGCGCGAATTTTGATCGTGCCGAAGGCACACCTATTGTATGATTCACTCCCCACTATTCACTACCCACAAACCGGAGGAACCTATGGAACACATCATCACCCTGCTGGCCGAGGAGCTGAAGCTCAAGCCGCAGTATGTCGAAAACGTCGTTACCCTGCTCGACGAGGGCAACACCATCCCCTTTATCGCCCGCTACCGCAAGGAGCTGCACGGCGCGATGGACGACACCACCCTGCGCAATTTAGCCGACCGGCTGCAATACCTGCGCAATCTGGCGCAGCGCCGCGAGGAAATTCGCAAATCCATCGCCGCGCAGGAAAAGCTCACCGACGACCTGTCCGCTGCCATCGACGCGGCCAAAACGCTCTCCGAGCTGGAGGACCTTTACCGGCCCTATAAGCCAAAGCGCCGCACCCGCGCCACCGTCGCCCGTGAAAAGGGCCTCGAGCCGCTGGCGCTGACCCTGTTTGCCCAGTCGCCGGAGCTGCCCGCGCCGGAGGTATTGGCGGAAGATTATGTAAACCAAGAGCTGGGGGTCAACGACGTCGCCGAGGCACTGGCGGGCGCGTCGGACATCATCGCGGAGACGATCTCCGACGACGCCGCCATCCGCAAGACTCTGCGCAGCCTGATGCAGCGCACGTCGGTCATCCGCTCAGCCGTCGCCAAGGAGCAGGAGGAGGCGGGCGCGGTCTATCGGATGTATTTTGACTTCACCCAACCTGTCGGCAAGGTGCAGGGCCACCAGATTCTCGCCCTCAACCGCGGCGAGCGCGAGGGCTTTTTGAAGGTTTCCGTCGATACCGACCGCGAGCAGGCGCTCATCTGCCTGCGCCGGGCGGTCCTCAAGCCGGGCGGCGGCGCTGCTGCCTTTGTCCGCACCGCTGCCGAGGACGCATACGATCGCCTGATCGCGCCGAGCATGGAGCGCGAGCTGCGCAATGCGCTGACCGATACGGCCAACGAGGGCGCGATCCACAATTTCGCTCTGAATCTGCGGCCGCTTCTGATGCAGCCGCCGGTCAAGGGCCATGTCACCATGGGTCTCGACCCCGGCTACAGCCACGGCTGCAAAGTCGCCGTCGTCGACGCCACGGGCAAGGTGCTGGATACCGCCGTGGTCTACCCCACCTTCTCCAAGGCCAAGCGCGAGGAGGCCATCGTTACGCTCGAGCGCCTCATCCGCAGGCACGGCGTAGAGCATATCGCCATCGGCAACGGCACGGCCTCGCGTGAAACCGAAGCCATGACCTGTGAGCTGATCGGCCGCGTCAAGGGCGTGTCGTATATGATCGTGTCCGAGGCGGGCGCGTCGGTCTATTCCGCCTCGCCGCTGGCGGCCGAGGAATTTCCGCAGTATGACGTGAACCTGCGCTCGGCGGTGTCCATCGCGCGGCGCTTGCAGGACCCGCTGGCCGAGCTGGTCAAGATCGATCCCAAGGCCATCGGCGTCGGGCAGTATCAGCACGATCTGCCGGAAAAGCGGCTGGACGAAACGCTCGGCGGCGTGGTCGAGGACTGCGTCAACGCCGTCGGCGTGGACCTGAACACGGCCTCGGCGTCGCTGCTGCGCCGCGTTTCCGGCCTGAACGCCGCCATCGCGAAAAATGTTGTTGCGTACCGTGAGGAAAACGGCGCGTTTACTGCCCGAAAGCAGGTGCTGAAGGTGCCGAAGCTCGGTGCAAAGGCGTATGAGCAGGCGGCGGGCTTCCTGCGCGTGCCGGAGAGCAGGCTGGTCTTTGACCGGACGGGCGTGCATCCGGAGTCCTACGCGGCGGCGCAGCGGCTGCTCTCTCTCTGCGGCTACACGGAGGCGGATGTTGCGGCGGGCAGCCTTGCGGAGCTGCCGAAGCGCCTCGAGGAATTCGGCGCGGAAAAAGCGGCGGAGGCCTGCGGCGTGGGCGTACCGACGCTGCGCGATATCGTCAAGGAATTATGTAAACCGGGGCGTGATCCCCGCGATGAGCTGCCGCCCCCCATTCTGCGCACGGACGTGCTGGAGCTGAAGGACCTGAAGCCCGGCATGGTGCTGACCGGCACCGTCCGGAACGTCATCGATTTTGGCGTGTTCGTGGACATCGGGGTGCATCAGGACGGCCTGGTGCATATCTCGCGCGTCTGTAATCGCTTCATCAAGCACCCCTCCGAGGTCGTGCGCGTGGGCGATATCGTGAAGGTCGGCGTTTTGGAGGTCGATGAAAAACGCAAGCGCATCAGCCTTACCATGCGCGATCTCCCGGAGGGCTGACAAAACCCGTCGTTTTTCTGGGTTTTTCGCCGGGTTTTCAATTGACTTCTGCAATTGCCCATGCTACAATGGAGCTGCAAGGGGCTTTCACCTCCTTTTCGGCGACCGGCGTGTGGTTTTCCATCCGAGAGGGTGTTGCCGGTCGCCCGCCCCTTGTTTGTATAAAATAAGCATTCCTGTGCAGGCAGGAATGCTTATTTTTGTAAAAAATCCGATCCTGACAAGCTAAAAAGTCCCGGAAACCAAGCGGTTCCGGGACTTTTGAATGGAGCAGGGTACGGGAATCGAACCCGCCTCTGTGGCTTGGGAAGCGACCGTTCTACCGATGAACTAACCCTGCACTGAGGTGATTATAGCACCTCAGAGGGAAAAAAGCAAGAGCGGTTTTGGGCGAATTCTGCCGGCATGGAAAAAAATCGGCGGCAGATCCCTGCGCACACTTGCGGCAACCGGCGTGAGCGGGTATAATAGCAGCATCCGGCGCTCAAAGATCGAGCTTGAGATCGCCCGGGCGGATCCAACCGAGCTTGCGCATCAGCTCGCTGAGGGCCAGCGTCACCACGGCGGGCAGCACGACGCACAGCAGCACGAGGCCGATCCAGAGCCGTGCATCCGTTGCCTCGGCAGCGGCGATCACGCCCAGCGGGCCGACCAGGCCGCAGGTGCCCATACCGGCGGAAACGCCGTTGTTCGTCAGCCCGAACACCAGCGTTGAAACCGGGCCCAGAATTGCGGACGACAGGATCGTCGGCAGCCAGATGACCGGGCGGCGAATGATATTGCCCATTTGCAGCATCGAGGTACCGAGTCCCTGCGCGACCAGGCCGCCCCAGCGGTTTTCCCGGAAGCTCATCACGGCGAAGCCCACCATCTGGCAGCAGCAGCCCACCGTGGCCGCGCCGCCTGCCAGTCCGCTGATGCCGATCATGGCGCAGATGGCCGCCGAGCTGATCGGCAGCGTCAGCAAAATGCCCACGGCGACGGAAACGACGATGCCCATGAAGAACGGCTGCAGCTCCGTGGCGGTGTTGATGAACGCGCCGAGGTAGTACATGGCATAGGCGATGGCCGGGCAGCAGAGCCACGACACGCCGTAGCCGACAAGGATCGTCACGACGGGCGTGACGAGGATATCGACCTTCGTTTCCTTGGAAACGAGCTTGCCGATCTCCGAGGAAATCAGGACCGCGACGAACGCGCCCGCCGGCCCTGCCGTATAGGCGATGACCTCGCCGCCGACCGGGATCTCCGCGCCCATGACGTAGCCGATCGCGCCGACGACCGCCGAGGACAGCAGGACAAGCCCCTGTGCCTTCAGCGCCGCAGCGACCGCAACGCCGATGGCCGCGCCGACGACGTAGTTATTCTTGGCAAAGGCGGCGATTTCCGACAAAAACGCCACGCTCAGCCGGTCGCCCAGCGTGCCGAGGATCGTGCCGATCAGCAGCGAGGCAAACAGCCCCTGCGCCATCGCGCCCATTGCGGTGACGAAATACGTTTTCCAGGAAGGGACGACGCCCTTCCGCTTCATAAACTCTCTCATTGTAACCTCCGAAGTGTTTTTTTGCGGTTCTCTTGCCAAGATTGTACCGCAAATGACCACATAATGCAAGGCAAATTCTATGGAAAGGGACGCATTGCCATGATAAAACGACCCATCATCCTCGACGGCGACCCCGGCCACGACGACGCGATCGCGTGGATGCTCGCCAAGTCCAGTCCGCTGCTGGAGATTCGCGCCGTCACGTCCGTGAGCGGCAACCAGACGATCGAAAAAACGACCTATAACGCCCGCCGCGTCTGCACGCTGCTCGGCATCGACGCGCCGATTGCGATGGGGCGGCCGCGCCCGCTGATCGCCGCGCCGATGAATGCGCCCAGCGTCCACGGCCAGACCGGGCTGGACGGCCCCGCGCTGCCGGAGCCGGCGGTCGCGCTCTGCGGCTGCACGGCGGCAGAGCTGATGGCCCGGACGCTGCGCGAAAGCGCCGAGCCGGTCACGCTCGTCCCCACCGGCCCGCTGACGAACGTTGCGGCGCTGCTGCTGGCGCATCCGGAATTGAAAAGTAAAATTGCCGAGATCAGCCTCATGGGCGGCGGCATCGCCCACGGCAACTGGACAGCGGCGGCGGAGTTTAATATCCTCGTGGACCCCGAAGCGGCGGACATCGTGTTCCGCAGCGGCATTCCCATCCGCATGAGCGGGCTGGACGTGACACTCAAGGCGCTGATCTTCCCCGAGGATTTCGAGCGCATCCGCGCCGTCGGCAATCGCGTGGCGCACGTCGTGGCCGATTGGCTGGAATTTTTCTACGAATTCCACCGCAAGCTGGGCTACGCGGGTGCGCCGGTGCATGACGCGGTGGCCGTTGCGGCGCTGCTGCGGCCGGAGCTGCTGGAAACGAAGCCGCTTCACGTTGAAATTGAAACACAGGGCGAATACTGCCGCGGCGCGACGATCGGCACCGACCGTGAAGCGCCGAACGCGCTGGTCAACGTCGGCATCGACCGCGCGGGCTTTGCCGACCTGCTCGTGCAGGCCGTCGCCGCCTATGGGGAGGAAAGAAAATGAAACGGATACCGATTTGGATCGATTGTGACCCCGGCACGGACGATGCCGCTGCTTTACTGGTCGCGCACCGGCTGCCGGAGCTGGAAATTGTCGGCGTGAGCGCCGTGGCGGGCAATGTCTGCCTTGAAAAAACGCTGCGCAACGCGCTGGCTCTGCGGGAATTCATGGGCGCGGACTTTCCGGTTTACGCCGGGGCGGAGAAGCCGCTGTGCCGTGCGCCGCTGGACAGCTCGGAATTTCACGGCAAGGAGGGCCTCGGCCCCACGTCGCTGCCGCTGCCGGTGACGCACGCGGAGCCGGAGCCGATGTGGGACGCATTATATGCCGCCGCCTGCCGCTATGCGGGCGAGCTGGAGGTCGTGACGCTCGGCCCGCTGACGAGCCTTGCCACTGCAATCGCAAAATACCCCGACCTGCCGCAGAAAATTCGCCGCGTGTCGCTGATGGGCGGCGCGGCCGTCGGCGGAAACTGCACTCCCAGCGCAGAATTCAACATCTACGCTGACCCGGAGGCGGCGCAGCTCGTGTTCCGCAGCGGCTGCCGGCTCGTCATGTGCGGCCTCGACGTAACGCTGCACGCATATTTAACGGAGGAGGAGTTGGACACGATCGCCGCGTCCGGCGACCCCGGCGGCGTTTTCCTACGTGACTGTAGTCGGGATATTCTGAAGCTGAACGTCGCAGCCGGGTCCGGCGGCTGGTGCGTCCACGATGCTGTGCCGGTCTGGCACCTCGTCGCGCCGGAGCTGTTTACGGAGCGCCCGGCGGGCGTGTACGTCGAAACGCAGAGCGCAAAAACGCTTGGCAAGACCGTGACCGACCTCTACAGCGACTTCAGCTTTCCGGAGAAGAACGCCTCCGTTGTCCTCGGCCTTGACCGGGCGGAATTTGTGCGGCGCATGACGGCAATCTTCGGCGCGGGGGCCTGACATGGACGAATTTCGACTTCATGCCCCCTACGGCGCGACCGGCGACCAGCCGCAGGCCATCGCCGCGCTGACCGAAGGGGTCAAAAACGGCCTGCGCGAGCAGGTGCTGCTGGGCGTGACCGGTTCGGGCAAAACCTTCACAATGGCAAACGTCATTGCAAATCTCAACCGTCCAACGCTCGTTCTGGCGCATAATAAGACGCTTGCGGCCCAGCTTTGCAGCGAGTTCAAGGAGTTCTTCCCGGAAAACGCTGTGGAATACTTCGTATCCTATTATGACTACTATCAGCCGGAGGCTTACATTCCGCATACCGACACATATATCGAAAAGGACTCCGCCATCAACGACGAGATCGAGCGTCTGCGGCACAGCGCTACCTCCTCCCTGTTCGAGCGGCGGGACGTGATCGTCGTCGCCTCCGTTTCCTGCATCTACGGTCTGGGCGACCCGATCGATTACAAAAACATGGTCATCTCTCTCCGCGTCGGCATGGAAAAGCCGCGCGAGGAGCTGATGAAAAAGCTCGTTGAAATTCGTTATGAGCGAAACGACATCGATTTTTCGCGTAATACCTTCCGCGTGCGCGGCGACACGGTGGAAATCTACCCCGCCTATTGGAGCGGCCGGGCGATCCGTGTCGAGTTTTTCGGCGACGAGATCGACCGCATTTCCGAGATCAACGCCGTCACGGGCATCCCGGAGCGATCCGTAACGCACGTTGCAATCTATCCTGCCTCACACTATGTCGCGTCGCGTGAAAAGCTGAACCGCGCCATCTTTGAAATCGAGGCCGAGATGGAGGAGCGCGAAAAATGGTTCAAGGAGCATGACAAGCTGCTCGAAGCCCAGCGCATCCGCCAGCGGACGATGTACGACATCGAAATGTTGCAGGAAATCGGCTTTTGCAGCGGAATTGAGAACTATTCGCGTGTCATCTCCGGCCGTGCCCCGGGAACGCCGCCCATGACGCTGCTGGATTATTTTCCGGAGGATTTCCTGCTGTTTGTGGACGAAAGTCATGTAACGCTGCCGCAGGTGCGCGCCATGTACGCCGGGGATCGCAGCCGGAAGGAAAGCCTTGTCGATTACGGCTTCCGCCTGCCGAGCGCGTTTGACAACCGCCCCCTGACCTTCCCGGAATTTGAGAGCAAAATTGGGCAGGCCATCTACGTTTCCGCAACGCCGGGCGAGTTCGAGCGCGAACGCGCCGGGCAGATCGCCGAGCAGGTCATCCGCCCGACCGGCCTGCTCGATCCAGAAATTTTCGTCCGCCCCATCGAGGGACAGATCGACGATCTCATCGGCGAATGCAATCGTGTTACCGAGCGCCACGAACGCGTCCTCGTCACGACGCTGACCAAGCGTATGGCCGAAGACCTGACGGAATATCTGCAAAAAGCGGGCATCCGCGTGCGCTATATGCACTCCGACGTTGCCGCGCTGGAGCGCATGGAAATTCTGCGCGATCTGCGGATGGCAAAATTTGACGTGCTGGTCGGCATCAACCTCCTGCGTGAGGGCCTCGACCTGCCGGAGGTGTCGCTCGTCGCGATTCTCGACGCGGACAAGGAGGGCTTCCTACGCAGCGAAACGAGCCTGATTCAGACCATCGGCCGCGCAGCACGTAACGCGGAGGGACGCGTTGTCATGTACGCCGATAAAACGACCCCTGCGATGCGCGCGGCCATCGATGAAACGAACCGCCGCCGCGGCATTCAGGATGCCTATAACAAGGCGCACGGCATCGTTCCCAAGACCATCATCAAGGGGGTCCGCGACCTCCTAGAGATCACGCAGTCCGATGCCGAGGCCGTCGGCAAGCACGGCGTGAAGCTCACCCGTGCCGAGCGCGAACGTGAGATCGCCCGCCTCGAAAAGGAAATGAAGGCCGCCGCGAAGATGATGGAATACGAATACGCCGCCGTCCTCCGCGACCGCATCATCGAACTGCGCGGAGAAAAGTAAAACAACAAGGCCGCCATTCTCCTACACACGGAAAATGGCGGCCCTCTTTATTTTTTTCAGTCTGCCTTGGGCAAGCCTTTGCTCAATGGTAAGTATACACCGTTCCGTCCAGCGCGTTGACTAGATACGCGTACTCGCCGCAATTGACGTCAAGGAACCGTCCGCTGCGGTCGAGGGTATACAGATCGAACCGAAGCTCCCACGCAGGCAGCAGCACGTCGCCCTGCGAAAACGGCGGGAGATAGACGAGGCGACATTCCGTGATGTTCTGCACGGTGTTGATGCTGCTTGTACTGCTCATGCACGCCCGCACGGCCTGCAGCGCATCAGCGGCAGAAAGCAGCCCCTGATACACCTCGCCCGTCGGCTCCGCTTTTGCCAAGCTACTGAGCTCCAACTCACGCAGTCCATTGTCATCATAACGTACATTAAAAACTGCACCGTTTGCGCTCTCGTCTACGCCATCCGCGCGCCAATGATCGGTGATCGGAATGTCGCCCAGCAGCTGCACGTAATCCGACCGCGCCATTCCAAAGCCGCAGTCGTAACCCGTGCGCCAAAAGGCGAGGTCGATGCCGAGTTGCTCCGCGATCTCGCCGGGCAGGGACGCCAGCGTGTCCGCGCTGCGGCATGGCTCACCGTCCTCTAAATTGATATAGCACCGTGTTTCACCGTCGAGCAATACATGATATGTCCCATTGCCGGTGGTCAGCATACCGTTTATGCCGATCGCATCCGAGTCGTACCGGAACGCATAGTCCTCGCCGAACAGCAGCGGAAGCAGCTCCGTCCGTTCCAGCGTAAGCGTTTTGTAACAATATTTTGGAACCGAATTCGGCGCATCCGGTAACGAAGTATTGCATTGCAGCGCCACTCCCCCGCTTTGCAGCGCGGCAACAATCGCCGGATCAGCCTTCTCGATCGCCGTCCGGTACTGCCCAATGGGCGGCAGGCCGAGGAACGCTTCCCCTTCCGGCGTGGCAGGCTGCGGTGCGGGCGTCGCAGGCTGTGCGGCGGTCGGGAGCGGCTCGGTCGCCGCAAGCTGCACAACGGTCGCGGGCCGCAGATCGTTTTCTGTCAGGTGCAGCGGCTCGGCCGCCCCCGTTCCGACTGTCCGCAGCAAGAAAATCAGCAGTGTCCCGCTGCATATCAGTGCCATTGCCGACAGGACCCAAAGGCGTGTTTTCATGAGAAGCTCCCCTTTCTGTCTGTTTCTATTAGGTTACCATAAACCTCCGATCGTTTCAAGAGATACGCTCTAATTCGTTGGCATATTTGTGTCCAACGCTTGCACACATCCGGGGTGGAATCCATAGCATGGAGCATCCGGCGGTCGAGTCCGCGCGAAGCAGCATCGCTGCTCTAAAATTTTATTACGTGTCAAATCAGCAGCTCAACCGGCGGTTGAGTGAGATTTTTTTGTCGCATAAACTCCCGGATGATTGCATTTTTGCGCGGTTTATGGCAAAATAAGGGCGAAACGGAGGGAATCATCATTATGAATCAAACAACAATTGGCGGTCGCATCAAATATCACCGCAAGCGCCTCGGTCTGACGCAGGAGCAGCTCGCTGCCCGCATGGGCGTCAGCGCACAGGCGGTCAGCAAGTGGGAAAACGACCTTTCCTGCCCGGACATTTCCATTCTGCCGGAGCTGGCGGCGCTGTTCGGCATCTCGGTTGACGAGCTGCTCGGCAAGCAGGGCGCGGAACCGGTCCACACTGCCGAGCCGATCGCGCAGGCAGAGGAAAAGGAGTCGAGCGGCTGCCAGTGGAGCTTCCGACTGAAAAACAGCGGGATTCTCTTTGCCCTGTTCATCCTCACCGTCGGTGCGCTCCTGCTGGTCAACTATCTCTGTGCGCTTGAGGTTTCGACGTGGACCGTGCTTTGGACGACGGCGGTATTTTACATCGGTATCTCCGGACTGCTGGGCGGCTTTTCGCTGTTCTGCCTTGTGCTGAGCCTCGGCGGCGTGGCATTTCTGCTCTCGGCCTACGGGATTCTGGCCATTCGCCTCGGCTGGGGCGTACTGCTGCCGGCGGCGCTGCTGCTCTGGGGCGCAAGCCTTGTGATCGATATCCTGTTCGGCAAACGGCGCAAGCGCAAAAAGACGGTGCAGCGCATCTCCAACGCAGCCCACGGCAAGCGCCCGGTGCGCGAAATGCACTGCGACGACGGCTATCTGCACTGCACGTTAAATTTCGGCGACGGCCGCATTCCCGTGGTCGTGCCGGTCCTGCGCGGCGGCGATATCGACAGCAGCTTCGGCGAGTTCACGGTGGACTTTTCCGGCTGCGACACGGTGGCGGAGGACTGCGAGCTGGAGGTCGATAACAGCTTCGGGTCGCTGACGCTGCTGGTGCCGGAGCGGTTCAAGGTCGAGCTGACCCGCGACGAGAGCTTCGGCGCAACCCAGGTCCGCGGCTGTCCCGCCGCCCATCCGGAGGGTACCATCCGCCTGAACGCCGACGTGAGCTTCGGCAATCTGGAAATTCGGTACATTTGATGCTGTCATTCCGCGCAAAACGCGCAGCAAAAGCAAAGCTGCCCAGCCAAAAAACGACTGCGGCAGCTTTGCTGTTTCAAGCGCAGTAGCTTCGGGTTCGTTGAAATCTCTCATAATTTCATACTAGAATCTGTTAAAAAGCTTGAAAAGCTTTTTATAGCGCCAACGGCGCGTCAGATTCTGCATGAGACGGCGCATCGTGCCCTCGCACGATGCGAGTGTGCGTAGCACATGGGATTCTTGATGAAATATTTTCATCAAGAATCAGTATCAGAATATTCCCGTGAGATTTCTTTCCGATTCCCGCTAAGGGGAGTCTTATGCTTCCGATATTTTAATAGTTCAATTCACTGCCGCCGATGAATTCGCGGAGGAGGCAGTCGCGGGGGAGCCCTTCGTGCGGCAGCGGCGGGACCTCGCGGAGGACCTTTACCAGCTCGGCAAGGTCGGGGTAGTCCGGCAGCAGCGCGGTCAGCTCGTCGAGCAGCCACGGGCGATAGACGCTCATCTCGGCGGAATAGAACGAGTCGATCGAGCAGTGCGCATTTGACTTGTAAGGCATGATGTACAGCTGTTCGCCGCGATCCACGCGCTTGCGCATGGCGATCGTTTCGGTCAGGGGGCGTCCGCGGCCGGTGCGGTCGCGCAGCAGCCGCCGTGCCAGACGAATCATCGACGGGTGCAGCACAGAGCCGTCGTGAGCAGTGATGCGGGTACGGACGCTGACATAGACGCGTGTCGTTGCATCAGTGTGGCCGGTCACGGCGGGGTTGAGTGCGTGGATGCCCTCCATAATGACCAGCTCGCCGGGCTTGCGCCGGAGCGTCCGGCCGTCGAATTCGCGCTTGCTCTCCTTGAAATTATAGTGCGGGAGCAGAACCTCCTCCCCGGAGAGGATTTGATCGAGCTGCTGCTGAAAAAACGGAATGTCCACACGGTCGGGCCGTTCCAGATCGACCGTGTTATTACGCAGGCCCTCGATCTCCTTGGGCATCAGCGGAGAAAAATAGTCGTCCATTTGCAGCGTGTGCGTTTCCATCCCGCGCCGGTCCATCTCGCGCTCAATCAGCAGCGCAGTGGTAGTCTTGCCGGAGCCGGACGGCCCAGCCAGCAGAACGACAGGGCGCGTTCTGGCGTTGGCCGCGATCAAATCGGCGGCGAGGGTAATCTGTTTTTCATAAAACCGCCGGTCGTTTTCCAGCACGGCGGCAGGATCGGCAAGCAGCAATGCGCTGAGCTGGTCGGTTGTCATAGAAATCGCTCCTTTGCATCGTAATCGGTTGCTAATAAATCAAAAGCGTCGGCAGCGTGGTAGCTCGTTCGCTTATTTATGTAGTATACCATATTTCTCCCGGAGTAGGAATAGTGGATTTTGCGGTTTTGCCGGTTGCTTTTCTGCGGCGCGGCTTATATAATAGTATATTGTGATACTATGAGAAAGTGATTGATTGCAACGATGAGCTTGAAAGAAAACAAAATGGGCGTGATGCCCGTCGGGCGGCTGTTGCTGGGCATGGCGCTGCCGATGGCCCTGTCGATGCTGGTGCAGGCGCTGTACAACGTCGTGGACAGTATGTTCGTTTCCCGCATTTCCGACCTGAACAACGACGCGCTCAACGCCGTTTCCCTCGCCTTCCCGGTGCAGAACATCATGATCGGCATCGCCACGGGCGTGGCCGTCGGCGTCAACGCGCTGCTCTCGCGCGGACTGGGCGAGAAAAATATGAAGGAGGTCAATTCCTCCGCCCTCAACGGCCTGTTTCTGGCGATGTGCGGCTCGCTGCTGTGCATGCTGTTCGGTATCTTCGGCGCGGAGCCGTATATGCGCTCGCTGACGCAGGTCGAGGCGACGATTCAGTATGGCATCCAGTATATCCGCGTGATCTGTATCGTGTCATTTGGCATCTTCGGCGAGATCCTGTTCGAGCGTCTGCTGCAATCGACGGGCCGGACGGCCTACACCCTCGTCACGCAGGGTACCGGCGCGATCATCAACATCATTCTGGACCCGATTCTGATCTTCGGCTACTTTGGCCTGCCGCGCATGGAGGTCATGGGTGCCGCCGTCGCGACGGTCATCGGCCAGATCGTTGCGTTCCTCCTTGCCGTCATCTTAAACCGCAAGAAAAACCTCGAAGTCAAGCTGAATCTGCGGCGCTTCCGCCCCGACCGGAACATGATCGGCCGGATTCTTGCCATCGGCGTGCCGTCGATCATCATGATCGCCATCGGCTCGATCATGACCTATTGCTTCAACCGCGTCCTCGGCCGCTTTAACGCCGTGTCCGAGGGCCTCGGCGAGGCGGGCATCAGCGTGTTTGGTGCCTACTTTAAGTTGCAGAGCTTCGTGTTCATGCCCGTGTTCGGCATTAACAACGCCGTGCTGGCCATTTCCGCGTTCAACTACGGCGCGCGCAAGCCTGAACGCATCACCGCCGTCCTGCGCTGGGGCATCACCTACTCCTGCACGCTGATGGCGATCGGCATGACGGTATTCCTGCTGATTCCCGAAACGCTGCTGGGCATTTTCAATCCCGACCCGCTCATGCGGACCGTCGGCATTCCCGCGCTGCGGATTCTGTGCCTGCCGTTCATTCCGGCGGGCATGAGCATCATGTGCAGCGGCGTATTCCAGGCACTCGACCGCAGCATTTTCAGCATGATCGTGTCCATCTCGCGCCAGCTTCTGGTGCTGATTCCGGCGGCGTATCTGCTGTCGCTGAGCGGCAACATCGACGCGGTCTGGCTCTCCTACCCAATTGCCGAGGTCGTGTCGCTGCTGATTACCGCTGTGCTGATGCTTTCGCTTTACCGCAAAAAAATCCGCCCGTTGGCACAGCAGACGCTTGAAAACTGAACATTTTTATGATAAACTGAACTCAGTTACCCCACCGCCGCACGACCAACCCCGTGCGGCGGTTTTTGCAAATCGCCCGTTGAATGATTGCCCTACGGCTTCTACGGAAATTTTTTGGAACCCTTGCCCTCCGGCTTCGTCTAACAAGTAAAGACCCGGCGGAGGGCCGGGTAGGTAAAACAGAACTGAAAAGGAGTGGAATTTATGAAAAAGCTGACGATTTTGACCGTATTGGTGCTGATTTTGGCACTATTGGCAGGCTGCGCGAGTGGAAATAACCCCACCGAGGCCCCGACCGACGCGCCGACGGAGCCGGTGACGGAGGCAACGACCGAGCCGGACAACCTGTTCACCTTCACGCGCGAGAACTTCCCGCGCATGGACGGCTCGACCTCGATGGTCCCGCTGGGCGAGGCGATCGCAAGCGTCCTGCTGGGCGAGAGCCGCGATGCGGTGAGCGACCTCGTGCAATTTAACCGCACCACGCAGTCGTTCCGCAATCTGATGGCCGATTTCTGCGACATCCTGATCGTCGGCGAGCCGAACGCCGCCGTGTATGACGAAATGGAGAATGCGCATTTTGAGGCCGACATTGAAACCATCGCGACCGATGCGCTCGTATTCGTCGTGAACGCGAACAACCCGGTGGATAATCTGACGACCGAGCAGGTACGCAAGATCTATTCCGGCGAGATCACCAACTGGAGCGAGGTCGGCGGCGACGACGCGCCCATCGAGGCCTTCCAGCGCAACGAGAACGCCGGTTCGCAGGCGCTGATGCTCAAGCTCGTCATGCAGGAAACACCGATGATGGACGCGCCCGAGGCGTACATCGTTTCCAGCATGGGCGGCCTCATGGAGGCGGTCAAGAGCTACGACAATTCTGCGAACGCCATCGGCTATTCCGTGTACTATTACGCGAATGATATGCAAATGGCGCAGGGGCTGAAGATTCTGTCCATCGACGGCGTTGCTCCCTCGGCGGAAACCATCCGCAGCGGAGAGTATCCGCACCGTAACGCGTATTACTGCGTCATCCCGGCCAAGGCGGCTGCCGATGCGCCGAACCGCATCCTTTACGAATGGCTCATGACCGAGGAGGGCCAGCGCCTGATCGCAGCGGAGGGCTACGTTTCCACGCTGGAGATCAAGGACTGACCGGCCGAAAAGAGAGGAAAATGCAATGAAACGTACGATTTCCATGCTGCTGCTCGGTGCGCTGCTGCTGGGCCTGCTCAGCGGCTGCGCAGCGCAGCCAACGCCGACGGAGCCGACGAGCGAACCGGCAACCGAGTCGGCGACCCTCGCACCGCCGAAGGAATACACCGTGACCCCCGGCGGCGTCGCGGTCAACACAAGCTATGATGCCTACACGATAAGGGACCGGAAGGTCACGCCGCGCTTCACCCGCCTGTCAGACGACCCGATGCCGGAGCTGACGGCGCGGGACGACTACGGTGCGCTCTACCCCTACGTCGGCGGGGTGACCGACGCGGGTTACATGACCTCCCCGGTCTACGGCTTCGCCGACGCGAAGGGACGGCTCGTCACCGACCCGGTTTACAGCGCCATCAATCAGGCCCGCAACGACGACGGCACGCAGTGCATTTGGCTCTTCCGGCAGATCCATTTGACGGAATACATCGATGCCGACGGCGTTAGCTATCCGGACGGTGAGGAGTACCTCGGCTTCGCAACGCCGGACGGCTCGTTTGCCACGGACTGCCGCTACGGCCGCATCTACACGGCCGACAGCTTCCTGCTGTGCGTCTATCCGACAGACACAAACGCGGACGAGGTGGCACGTTTCGACGTGTATGATTACACTGGGACGCTGCTCACGACCTCGGCAGACCTGCCCTACGGTGACCGGCTGGGCTCCTATTACTGGCAGCTCGACTGTATTGGCGACCTGCTCGTCATTCCGCTGCGCAACGGCGAATTTGAGGACTGGGACAACGGCACGCAGCGGGAGAATACGGATCTTTACCTGTTCACCCTCGACGGCGAACAGGTAGCCGGGCCGTTTGACTATCTCTACAGCCGGTCGGGCGGTTACGTCTGCGTCGAGCAGGCGGACCAGACCAGCGCCGTGCTGAAGCCCGACGGCAGCTTCATGTTTGGCCGCAGCTTCTACTCGATCAATCTCGACGCCCCCGACCGCTTTACCGTGAAAAGCAGCCAGAGCGACGACTACCATGTGATCGACGCGGAGGGCAACGAGATCTTCACCATTCCCGGCAACGACTACCTCTATTGGGAGGGGAGCTATTACGTTACAAGCAGCGAGAATGACAACGCCAACACCTTCCTCGACCGCGACGGCAATTTGATCGAGGGCGTGCAGGGCGGCGATTGGAACCCCATCACCGGCACGCGCGTTTTCTCCCGGACCTCCGGAACGACAACAACCTTCCGAAACATCGTCACCGGGCAGGAAATGACCAAAGAGCTTGGCATCGGCGGCTATGTCGCCTCCTGCACCTACCGCGACGGCACGGAGTTCCCGTATTTCGTCGTTGTCAGCGGCAGCGAACGGGACAGCTATCTCTGCGTGGACACCGCGATTTATAACGAGCAGCTCGAGGCCGTGCTGACCTTCCGGGGAAATTGCTACACGGTCTACGACAGCTCAGACGATACAACGCCCTATCTGGTCGTCAACGTCAACAACGAACTGACGTTCTATGACGCAAATCTGACACCGCAGTTCACCGTTCCCGGCAATCTGCGCAGCGGCCTGTCGCTCAACAACGGCATCCTGACCTGCTATGACGACCGCGCCTCCTATGTCTATGACATGACTGGCAAGCAGCTCATCTGCTACCCCCTGTACAGCCTGCTGGACGACTGATGCGGCCGCTCCGCTTGCCGGCCGGAGCGAAGCGACGTGACGATCTCGCGTAAAATGTTCCGTATTCGCAGAAACCTTCCGAAAGGTTCAAGCAATTCCGTGAGATCTCCACGGCCCCTTCCGGTGTGTATCGTTTGTTTGGTATCCCTTTTGGCATTAAAATCACCCCGTCTGTTAGACATTATCCCACATTGTCTAACAGATGGGGTGCTGTTCCTTCGTTCCTGCGGCTTTCTCTCTGATTACAGTGCCTTCAGAATGGCGAGGAGATAGTCCCATGTGCGGGCGACGGAGGCGATATCCAGTCGCTCGCGGGAGGTGTGGATGTCGTGCATCTGCGGGCCGAAGGACACTGCGTCCAGGCCGGGCAGCGCGTCGGAGAAGATGCCGCATTCCAGTCCGGCGTGGATGGCCTCGACGACGGGCTTTTTCCCGTAAAGCTGCTCGAACGTATCGACCATGACCGTGCGCAGGCGGGATTCCTTCCGATACTCCCACGCGGGGTACGCGCCGGACTCGCTATAGACAGCGCCAAAGGTCGCGCCGGTGTGCTGCAGCGTTTCGATTAGCGCGGCCTTTTCCGCGTTGACCGAGCTGCGGACGGAGAAGGTCATCGTCACGTCGGCTGCCCCGGTCTTGAGAATACCGAGGTTCAGCGAGGTCTGCACCAGCCCTTTCATATCGCTGCTCATCGCCTGCACACCGTTGGGCAGGGCGTTGAGCAGCCCCAGCACGGCCTTCGTGCTGGCCTCGGACATAGGGTCGAGGGTGGGCTGCGCCGGTTCGACGAAGAATTCCGCCGCCGTTTCCCCGGCGGGAAGCGCCGCGCGGATCGTTTCCCACCGCGCCGCCAGCCGCGTTTCCACATCCGGGTCACACGTTACGACGATCGCTGTGCTCTCGCGCGGGATGGCGTTGTCCTTGCTGCCGCCGTCAACGCCGACAAGATGCACCGGAAGTCCTGCAAGGAGCTGCGCGAGCACCTTATTGGCGTTGGCGCGACCCTTGTTGATCTCCACGCCGCTGTGGCCGCCCGTCAGCTTCCGCACACCGACGCGCAGGGCCTTACCGCTGCCGCAGGCCGTCCGCTCGACGGGCAGCGTCAGCCTCGAGGTCGCGCCGCCGGCACAGCTTACGGTCAAAACCCCCTCATCCTCGGAGTCGCAGTTGAGCAGCACGCGGCCGTGCAGCAGCGACATATCCAGCGCCGCCGCACCGAGCATTCCGATCTCCTCGTCCACGGTGAACACCGCCTCAAGCGCCGGGTGGGCGATATCGTCCGCCGCCAGCACCGCCAGCGCATAGGCCACGGCAATGCCGTCGTCGCCGCCGAGCGTCGTGCCTTTGGCGAAGATGTACTCGCCGTCGTGCGCAAGGCGCAGGCCGTCGCGCGTAAAATCGATATCGCAGTCGGCATCCTTTTCGCAGACCATATCCAAATGTCCCTGCAAAATGACCGTCGGATGCTCCTCATAGCCGGGCGTCGCGCCCTTATAAATCACGATATTATTCGCCGCGTCCTGCACATAGCGCAGTCCGTGCTCCTGCGCAAAGGCGGCGCAGTAGTCCGAGATGCGCTTGGTGTCGCGCGAGCCGTGCGGAATGGCGCACAGCGCCTCAAAATATTCCAGCGCCGCAGCCGGGCGCAGTCCCTGTAGTACTTTCATGGCAATTCTCCTTCCGGCGGGGTCGCCGCCGTGCATATTTTAGCACACTTTTCTGCCGCAGGCAACCATTTCCTCTTGCGGTCTGCGGAATTGTTGGATATACTGTTGGTAAAAGGAGGAATGTTTTTATGATTATGGACGGTTGTCAGGGAAAGCCGCGCACGCCGACGCTGGAGGAAAAAATCTGCCCGCAGTGCGGTAATCCCATCGAGATTTTTTCCACGGACACACAGGTGACCTGCGAGGTCTGCGGCTTTGTTGCGTATAACGATAGCCTGAGCTGCGTGCAGTGGTGCAAATATGCCCGCCAATGCGTCGGCGACGAGATGTACGAGCGGATGATGGAGATCGCCGCGCAGCAGAAGCGAAAACCGAAACAGGAGGACAAAAAATGAAGCAGCGATTGCTTGCCGCCCTGCTGGCGCTGGCGCTGCTGTGCGCGGTATTTCCGGCACAGGCTGCCGCGGCGGCGCCGCAGGTTAAAAATATCATTCTTATGATCCCCGACGGCGGCGGCTTCGGCAATTATGACCTTGCCGAGGCGGCCAAGCTGGCCGGAACCGGCGTCAAGGGGCAGCGGACCCCCATCACGACGGACGCCATCGCCGGAGAGACGCACAACGGCCTGTACCTTTCGGGCTACCTGATCGGCACGGCGCGGACGCGTTCGTCAAACAAAGCGGTGACGGACTCCGCCGCCGGAGGAACCGCGATTTCCAGCGGCTACCGCACCGTCAACAGCCGCGTCGGTATGGATCCGGACGGCGTGCCGCGCCCCTCGCTGCTCGAGGCGGCGCAGGCCGACGGCAAGGCCACTGGCATCGTCACGACCAGCTACTGGACGGACGCGACGCCCGCCGCCTTTGCCGCGCACGTGAAAACGCGCGGCCAGACCGACCGGATCGCCGCGCAGATGCTGCGGCACAACCTTGACCTTCTGCTCGGCGGCGGCTCGGACGGCGACTCGACCGGAAGCGTCACGGCGGAGCAGGAGGGCTATACCGTCGTGACCGACGCCGAATCGCTTGCCGCGGCAGTCGCGCGGGGCGAGAAGCGCATCTGGAGCCGCTTCAGCGAGGCGGGTAAGCCCATGGAGACCGACCGCAAGCCCTCGACGCAGCCGACGCTGCTGGAAATGACGGCGGCGGCCATTGCGGTGCTTTCCGCTGACGCGGACGGCTTTTTCCTGCTCGTCGAGGGCGGCTGCGTGGACAAGAAGGCCCACGCGCAGGACGCGCGAACGGCGGCGGCGGAGTATCTGGCCTTTGACGAGGCGTTTGCCTATGCCGTCAACTGGGCCAAGCAGGACGGCAGCACCGCCGTGCTCGCCGTCCCTGATCACGACACCGGCGCGCTGGACGTCAACGACCTCGACGCGGCGCTTCAAGACCTCCAAAACGGCATCAAGCCGACCGACAGCATTACATGGAACACGCCCGGCGACCATTCGGCGCAGAATGTGGGCATCTGGTACTATGGGCCGGAGACGGCGCGGGAGACCTTTCTGCAAACGGTCGGTCTGCCCACGCAGGCAGGAACCGTGCGAACCGGAGAATTCTACAGCGGCACGCAGATCAACGAGGCCTATGCCGTCGATAATTACCGGCTGGCCGCAGGGCTTGCGGAAATTGCGGGGCTGGATCTGACGGCGGCGCGGCTGTTTACGCCGCTGGACGGCAGCGTGACGGCTGTCGAGGCGGACACCGCCGCGTTTGCCCTTCCGGACGGAAGCCTGCAGGCCTTTCCCTACGGCATTGCAGTCCGCTCCGAGGAGGACATGCCGCGCCTGTATGTGCCGGAGATCGTCGCGCGGCGGCTGCGCAGCGCCGCCGCGCCGTTTACCGACGTGGCGCAGGGGCAGTGGTATTTTTCTGACGTGCAGACCGCGTACCTCCGCTTCTGGATGGAGGGCACGGGGCGCGGGCGCTTCTCGCCGGAGGATGGGATGAGCCGCGCCATGTTCGTTACGGTGCTCTGGCGCATTGCAGGCCGTCCGGCGGGCGGCGTGACCGCCTTTACCGACGTGCCGGATGGGCAGTGGTACAGCGGCGCCGTCGCGTGGGCCGCGCAGGAGGGCATCGTGCTCGGCACTACCCGGACGACCTTCTCCCCCGACGAGGCGCTGACGCGGGAGCAGCTTGCCACGATTCTCCTGCGGTATGCGGAGAAAAACGCGCTGGACGAGGCGGCGCGCAGCAGCCTGAGCGGCTTTGCCGACGGCGCGTCCGTCAGTCCCTACGCGCGCGAGGCAATGTGCTGGGCCGTCGGCGCGGGGATTTTCAAGGGCTCGGACGGGCTGCTGCTGCCGCAGGACGGCGCCACCCGCGCCCAAGCCGCCGCCGTTCTGGTGCGGTTTTTGGGAAAGTAATAGCGACTACGCAAACGTCCCACCTATGTCATTGCGCGAAGCGACGCGGCAATCTTGCGCAGGCAGCTCCGAATCCGCCGAAATGCGTCGAAAAATAATTGCGCACGGAGTCTTTTCCTGCTCCGTGCGCTTTTTCGCGCTTGCATCTGACCGTGGTTTTGCGTATAATGGTCTATAGAATATTTACATAAGGAGAACGAGCATGGAAATTACGAAGGATATTCGCTACATCGGCGTGAATGACCGCAGACTCGACCTGTTTGAGGGGCAGTATTCCGTCCCGAACGGCATGGCGTACAACTCCTATGCGGTGCTGGACGAAAAAATTGCCGTGCTGGATACGGTGGAGGCGCATTTCGGGGCGCAGTGGCTGGCGCAGCTTGCCGAGGCGCTGGACGGCCGCAAGCCGGACTACCTGATCGTGCAGCATATGGAGCCGGATCATTCGGCGAACATCCGCACCTTTACCGAGGCATATCCGGAGGCCGTGGTCGTCGGAAACAGCCAAACCTTCCGCCTGATCGACGCGTTTTTCGGCGCGGATGCCTGCCCGAACCGCCTGACGGTGGAAAACGGCGGCACTCTCTGCCTCGGCCGGCACACGCTGACCTTCCTCTTTGCGCCGATGGTCCACTGGCCGGAGGTCATGGTTACCTACGATGCGGCCGACCGGGTGCTCTTTTCCGCCGATGCCTTCGGCAAGTTCGGCGCGCTGGATGCCGACGAGGACTGGGCCTGTGAGGCGCGGCGGTATTACATCGGCATTGTCGGCAAATACGGCGCGCAGGTGCAGATGCTGCTGAAAAAGGCGGCGGCGCTGGAGCTTGCGGCGATCTGCCCGCTGCACGGCCCGGTGCTGACGGAAAATCTCGGATACTATCTGAATCTCTATCACATTTGGTCGTCTTACACGCCAGAGGACGAGGGCGTCTGTATCGCCTATACCTCCGTCTACGGCCACACGAGGGAGGCAGTCGAGCTGCTTGCCGAAAAGCTGCGTGAGAAGGGCAGAACCGTCGTTTTGCACGATCTTGCCCGCTGCGACCGCTCCAAAGCGGTGGAGGATGCCTTCCGCTACGATCGGCTCGTTCTTGCAACAACGACGTATAACACGGAGGTTTTCCCCTTCATGCGCGATTTTATTCTCGACCTGACCGAGCGGAACTTCCGCAATCGCACGGTCGGCCTGATCGAAAACGGCTCGTGGGCGCCGACTGCCGCCGGTGTCATGCGCCGGATGCTGGAAAAGGCGAAGGAGCTGACGTGGCTCAGCACCACCGTCACCCTCCGCTCGGCGCTGTCCGACGAAAGCCGTGCGCAAATCGCGGCCATGGCCGAGGAGCTGTGACCCGATCGCACCGGCTTACATAGAATGCGCAAGGCGGGCTTGGGAAAGCCCGCCCGCGTCAGACTGTCAAAGAACTGCCCGACAAAAGGTTTCGGAGGGAGGAAAAGTGTGAAAGGGAACCGTCAGGGTTTCCTTTCACGTTCCATCATCCCGCCGCAGCGGACAAAATTGCAAAATAATCTTACTTATTCTTATTTTGCAATTTTGAAAGCAGCTTGTCGGAAAAGTCCATGAGGACTTTTTTGACAAGCTGGCGCAAGGCGGGCTTGGGGAAGCCCGCCTGCGTCCTTGACGAACGCCCCGCCCGGTGGGCGGACTTTTATTTTTTTCTATGGGAGGCAGAAGCATGACTGCGCTTTTGCTGCGGCTGTTTGTTCGCGACTATCAGAATACCGATGCGCCAAAAACCCGCGAGGCCTATGGGCGGTTAGCGGGGCTGGTGGGCATTGTGTGCAATCTGCTGCTGTTTGCAGGAAAGCTGCTCGTCGGCACGCTCAGCGGCAGCGTTTCCATCACCGCCGACGCAGTGAACAACCTTTCCGACGCGTCCGGCTCCATCGTAACGCTGCTCGGCTTCAAGCTGGCGGCGAAGCCCGCCGACGACAAGCACCCCTACGGCCACAGCCGGTATGAATATTTTTCCGGTCTTGTGGTCGCGGCGCTCATTCTCATCATCGGCGCGGAGCTGGCCCTCAGCTCGTTCCGCAAGATCCTGCAGCCGGAGCCGGTCGAATTTTCGATTCTGATCGTGATCGTGCTGGCAGTTTCCGTCGGTGTCAAGCTCTGGATGGCGCTGTTCAACGCCAAGCTCGGCAAGCGCATCCATTCCGCCGCACTCGCCGCCACCGCTGCCGACAGCCGCAACGACGCGATCTCCACGGCGGCGGTCCTGCTCGGCTGCCTGATCGGCCACTTTACGGGGCTGCGCGTGGACGGCTATATAGGCTTTGGCGTTGCGCTGCTGATCCTCTGGTCGGGCATCGGCATCGCGCGCGACACCATCAATCCTCTGCTCGGCGAAGCACCGGACGAGGAGCTGGTACATCATTTGGCACACGAAATTACGCGTCATGAAAAAATTCTCGGCATCCACGACCTGATCGTCCACGATTACGGTCCCGGCCGCCGCTTTGCCAGCGTCCATGCCGAGATGGACTACCGCCTCGACCCGCTGGCGGCGCATGAGTGCATCGACGACATCGAGCGCGAGGTCAAGCAGGACATGAACATCGATCTGGTGATTCACTACGACCCCATCGTGACCGACGACCCGGAGCTGGACACGATTCGTCACCGGTTGACCGCCACCCTCGCGGCGCTCGACCCGCGGCTGACGCTGCACGATTTCCGCATGGTGCGTGGCAACGGCCACAGCAACGTGATCTTTGATGTCGTTGTGCCGCATGATGCGGCGATTTCCCGCGCGGAAATTCAGCAGCACATCGATGCAGTGCTGCAAACCGGCGCGAAAAAATACTACGCCATCGTCACTTTTGATGACGAGGCGTTCAACGACCCACACACTAGAACAGGAGAACAACGATGAACGCAAAGCGACTCGGCGCGGATGCCGCGCTGATGGAACAAATTGAAAAAATCAACCGCGAGGCCTTCCCGCCGGACGAGTATATGCCGCTCACGGAAATGCTGGAGGTGCAGGCGCGAGGCGAATTTGACGTGCTGGCTCTGCTCGACGGCGAAACGCCGGTCGGTTTTATGGCGGTATCGTCTGACGAGGCGACGGCTTACCTTTTCTTCCTCGCCATCGGGAAGGACTTTCGTGCAAAGGGCTACGGCGGTCAGGCACTGGCGCTGTACCGCGAGCTGTATCAGGGGCGGCAATGCACGGTCGATCTGGAGCCGCTCGACCCCGCTGCGGAAAACGCGGAGCAGCGAGTTCGCCGCCGCCGGTTTTACCTCAAAAACGGCTTCACGCCGAGCGGCTACGCGCTGGAATACCGTGGCGCGGTCTTTGAGCTGTTCAGCACTACACCGCTGCTGAACACCGCCGCCTTCCTCCGTCTGGCTGAGCGCCTGCACATCAAGGGCTTCCTCCCCGCCCTTCTCCCCAGCCCGGCCGCAGAAGAAAAATAGGGCTTGCATATTCTATCAGTTCTTAGTATAATTATCCTTGTTGCACTCACCCGCGCCCGCGTGCAGGCAGTTCAGACGTTGCCGTAGGCGGGCGCTTGTACTGCAACTGCCGCGTACTTTAATAAAATTCATACCATATGAAATAGAAGGAAGGCTAGAGTACCATCAAAGAGAAAAAGCAACATCATTTCGGAAGGTGCCTTCGGAATTATCGCGGCTGGACGGCTGCGGCGGCGGTGTTTGGCTGGTTGGAGGTCGCCTTGGAGGTCCTGATTCCGATGCTGATGTCCGTCATTGTGGATGGCGGTCTGTATCGGGAGGAGAATTTTATGCTGCGCTCCCTGTTTCCCGACGCGCTGGTCGCCGACCGCGACCGCTTCGTGCTGACCGTCGGCGGAATCATGGTGGGCGTGGCTTGTCTGTCTATGGCGTGCGGCCTGCTCAGCGCCCGCTGCTCGGCCATTTGCAGCCAAGGGTTCGCGAAAAATCTGCGTTCGCTGCTGCTGGGGAAGATTCAGGACTTTTCCTTTGCCAACACCGACCACTTTTCGACCAGCAGCCTCATCACCCGCGCGACGACGGACGTGACCGCCGTGCGCACGACGATGTATCAGCTCCTGCGCACGATGACGCGTGCGCCGATCATGCTGGTGCTGGCCACGGTGATGGCCTTTACGGTTTCGGCGCATCTGGCGGTCATTTTCCTGATCGCCATTCCGGTGCTGCTGTCGGTGCTGCTGATCTTAATGCGCATCGGCAAGCCGCGCTTCCGTAAGATGCTGGTCAAGACCGACGCGATGAACCGCGCGGTGCAGGAAAACCTTGTCAGCAGCCGCGTCGTCAAGGCTTACGTCCGCGGCGGCTACGAAACGGACCGCTTCTGCGAAACGACGGAGGACCTGCGGCGGGCGCAGCTTGCCTCCGGCCGGCTGTTCACGCTGACCGGCCCGATTCAGATGGGCATCATGTGGACGTGTACCATTGTCCTGCTGCTCATCGGCGGGCGGGAGATCATTTTCTCCACCACGGGCCTGCTCACGGGCGAGCTGGTGAGTCTGGTGTCGTACTCGACGCAGGCCGTTTCCTCGCTGACGATGATCTCGTGGCTCATCATGTCGCTCTCGCGCGGGCAGGCGTCCATGCGGCGCATCAATGAGGTCTTTGACGAGCCGGTGGACATTGCCGACGGCCCGTCCGACGCGCCCGTCGCCGACGGCTCGGTCGATTTCGACGACGTTTGCTTCAGCTACTCGAAGGACCCGAACAAGCTCAATCTGCGCCATATCGACCTGCACATCAAAAGCGGTGAAACAATCGGCGTGATCGGCGGCACGGGCGAGGGAAAATCGACGCTCGTAAACCTCATCCCGCGCTTTTACGACACGCTTTCCGGCACGGTCAGGGTCGGCGGGCGGGACGTGCGCGAGTACACGCTGGAGGCTCTGCGCAGCGGCGTTTCCATGGTGCTGCAAAACGGCACGCTCTTTTCCGGTACGATCCGCGACAATCTGCGCTGGGGCGACCCGAACGCGGACGACGAGGAGCTGCGCCGTGCCTGTGCCATCTCCTGCGCGGACGAATTCATCGACCGCTTCCCCGACGGCTATGACACGCTGCTCGAGCAAAACGCCGCGAACCTCTCCGGCGGCCAGAAGCAGCGCCTGCGCATCGCCCGCGCCATTGTGAAAAAGCCGAAAATTCTCATCTTAGACGACTCGACGAGCGCCGTGGACATGGCGACCGACGAGCATATCCGCCGGGGCATGAAAACCGCCCTGCCCGGCACGACGAAAATCATCATTGCGCAGCGTATCGCATCGATCCTGGCCTGCGACCGCATCGTGGTGCTTGACGAGGGGAAGCTCTCCGATGTCGGCACGCACGACGAGCTGATGCAGCGCAGCCATATCTACCGCGACGTTTACGACAGCCAGATGCGACAGGAGGCGAGTGCAAATGCCTAGAGTAGAGCTTCGCAACTATCGCAAGGCGCGGACACCCTTCGGCAGTCTGATGCGCCTGTTCCGCTATTTTAAGCACTGCAAGCCGATTTTGATCTGCGCCGTGGCGTCGATTCTGGTCTATGTGGGCGCGACCATCGCGGCGGCCTACTGCATGAAGCCGCTGACGAACCTGCTGGAGGTCAGCGGGATCGCCCCGAGCGAGGCCTACGCCAAGTACATCTCGCTGCTGATCGGCCTGGCGGCGCTGTATCTGCTGAGCGCCGTCACGAACTATCTGCTCAACCGGCTGATGCTCGAATGCAGCGCAGTCATCATGCAGAAGCTGCGCACGGAGCTGTTCGGCAAGATGCAGCAGCTTTCCATCCGCTATTTTGACGAAAACACCAACGGCAGCCTCATGAGCTACTTCACAAACGACATCGAGGCGACAAACGAGCTGCTACAGCACGCCATCACGCAGATGCTCATCTCCGTCACGTCCCTGCTCGGCACGATCGCCATGATGCTGGTGCTTTCGCTGCGGCTCTTTGCGCTCATGGTGGCGCTGGCGGGCATCGTCATCGCCGTCGTGCGCACCATTACGAAGATCAGCAGCCGCAGCTACCGCGAGCAGCAGAAAAATGCCGCCGATGTCAACGGCTACCTCGAAGAAATGATCGCCGGACAGCGCGACATCAAGGTCTTTACCCACGAAAAAGAGGTCATGGAGGACTTCGAGCCGGTCAATGAGCGCTATCGCCGCTCCTCCACGACCGCCACGACCGCAACATCTATCGTCGGCCCGATTCTCAACAACCTGTCCCACATTTTCTACGCGCTGACCTGCGCGGTGGGTGTTTTGTGGCTGCATGAGGACGGCGCGGGCGGCGTGCTGATCGCTTTTTTGAACTACATTCGCAACTTTGCCGACCGCGTGAGCCAGATTTCCGAGCAGTTCAACGCCATTATGCTGGCGCTGGCCGGTGCGGAGCGCATCTTCGCCGTGCTGGATATGCCGCCGGAGGTGGACGAGGGCAAGGTCACGCTGGAGCAGAACGGCCGCGACTACTTCTGGATCAAGCCCGGCGGCGAACGTGTCCCGCTGCGCGGCGACGTGCGGTTCTACGACGTGGACTTTGCCTACGTGCCGGAAAAGCCGGTGCTGAAGCAGCTCTCGCTGTACGCCAAGCCCGGCCAGAAGATCGCCTTCGTCGGCTCGACCGGCGCGGGCAAGACGACCATCACAAATCTAATCAACCGCTTCTATGACATTCAGGCCGGACAGATCACCTACGACGGCATCGACGTGCGCGATATCCGCAAAAGCGACCTGCGCCGCTCGCTCGGTATCGTTTTGCAGGACACGCACCTGTTCACCGGCACCGTAATGGAGAACATCCGCTACGGCAAGCTCGACGCGACGGACGAGGAGTGCATCCGCGCCGCGAAGATCGCCAACGCGCACTATTTTATCTCCCATCTGCCGCAGGGCTACGATACCCTGCTCTATTCTGACGGCGCAAATCTCTCACAGGGACAGCGCCAGCTTCTGGCCATTGCGCGGGCGGCGGTCAGCGAGGCACCGGTGCTGATTTTGGACGAGGCGACCTCCTCCGTCGATACCCGCACGGAGAAGCTCATCGAGCGCGGCCTCGACGGCCTGATGCACGGCCGGACGGTGTTCGTCATCGCCCACCGCCTGTCCACCGTCCGCAACGCCAATGCAATCTTGGTGCTGGAAAACGGCCGGGTCATCGAGCGCGGCGACCATCAGGCCCTGCTGGACCACAAGGGCAAGTATTACCAGCTTTATACGAACATGACCGAGTTGACATAGCGCGTTTCCTGTGCTACAATGCCAACAAAAGCTACAGAAAGGACGATTTTCCCATGAAAAAAATCATTGCCATGACCCTTGTCGCACTGACACTCGCGCTGTGCCTTGCCGGCTGCGGCGCAAAGGAAACGGCCAAGGAGCTTACCGCAAGCGACCTCGTCGTTGAAATGATGGATGACTACTTTGCCTATTTGGACGACGCGTCCCAGAATCACTGCTGCATTCAGTACTTCACCCCCGTCGCCGAGAGCGAAACCAACAACGCCGACGGCACCGTCACCGTGACCGGCGTCGTCAACGGCAGCGCAATGTACATCACCGGCGACGTGGCCCCCTTCACCTCGAAGTTCTCCGTCACGCTCCAAAAGACCGAGAATTCCTATGCGGTCAAAGCCGCCGATATCGAAATCCCCGACGCAGCAAGATATTGATTGGACCGCAATCCAAGACAGCGCCTGCAAGCCAACACTCGCAGGCGCTGTTATTTTACGCAAACGTCCCCAGCCACCGTAGGGCGGGCTGCCCCTAGCCCGCCGCCGTTGGTAGTCCCGTTCTATGCGTAGGGGCCGATGCCCACATCGGCCCTTGCAGGCACTATCGAATTCCGTTCGTAGGGCGGGATGCCCTCATCCCGCCGTCGCTGGCACTATCGTTCCCGCGTCCAACCCCCGTTCCACGCCGTAGGGGCGG
>CABSFY010000014.1 GCA_902477055.1 uncultured Eubacteriales bacterium | reverse complement strand
TACGGGGACAGCGAATAGATACCGGGAAGGTCGGTGATGACGACACCGTCATGCTTCTTGAGCTTGCCTTCCTTCTTTTCAACGGTGACGCCCGGCCAGTTGCCGACGAACTGGTTGGAACCAGTCAGCGCGTTGAACAGCGTAGTTTTGCCGCTGTTGGGATTACCCGCAAGGGCAATGCGTAGTTCCATATCAAAAATCCTCTCTTTCCGCGATTAGTGTCTGCTAACCGCAAGCGATAAAATACACAGCTTTACTCAACCTCGATCATTTCCGCATCCGCCTTGCGAAGGGAAAGCTCATAGCCGCGGACCGTAACCTCAACGGGGTCGCCCAGCGGAGCCACCTTGCGGATGTAGACCTCGGTACCCTTGGTCAGTCCCATGTCCATGATACGGCGCTTGACCGCGCCTTCACCGTGGAGCTTGACGACCTTGACCGTCTGACCGACCGCAGCCTGTCTGAGTGTTTTCATAAATCGTATCCTCCTTTTTTCTCATTTCGGATATGCGGCAGGGCCGTCATACCATAATTTTTCTTGACATTTCCTCGCTGATGGCAACGCGGGCTTCTTTCACATTCACGATCACGTTCCCGCCGAGGCGATTGACGATCGTGACCGTTCCGCCGACCACGAAGCCGAGGTTTTCCAGATGCTTTTTGACCTCCGGCGTTCCGCCGATTCTCTGGATCGTATTGATTTCACCGATGTCTGCAAGATTCAACGGCATCATGCTCATCCCTCGCTTTATCTGTCAATTCGATGCCGATTAGTTGTTCCTAACCAGTCGGGCAAATCATTGGTTAGCTCTCGCTAACCCTGCTTCATAATACACAGAGCACCCGAATTTGTCAAGCGTTTTTTTGGAAAAAATTTGCCAGGGTTTATTTTCGTCGGCTTTCCCAAATAGTTAGCGGTATCTAACTCCATTATTTGGGCAACATGACGACGCTTCGCCTCATTGCTCTCCTTTCGTTTCCTGCGGTGTGCAGGCCGCAAGAAAGTGCTGGACCGTTTCCGGCAGGCGCACGTCCTTCTTCCAGATGAGCATCGTCTGCGTTTCCAGCTCCGGCTCGTCGAGGACCCGGACGTTTAGGCCGGTGCAAAGACTCTGCATCGACTGCGGGAAGATCGCCGTCGCTAACCCCGCCCCGACCCAGAGCATTGCGTCGCGTGCGTCGTCGCAGACGCAGAATACCTCGGCCGTCAGCCCTTGACGCCGGAATGCGCCGAGAATCAGTTCCTCATAGCGCCGGTATAAGATCAGCGGCCGTTGCTGCAAATCGGCCAGCCGTGCGCTTCCCTCCCCTGTCAGGTCGCTTCCCGGCGGCGAAGCGACGATCATCGGCTCGGTACAGAGCGTCCGGGATGCGACGTTTTCCAGCCGTAGCGGCGTTCGCGCGACGGAGATATCGATCATCCCGTCGAGCAGATATTGCAGCAGCGTAAAGCTCGCCGCGTCGCGCACCTCGAAGCTGACCTCCGGATAGCGGCGGTGAAACGCAGTAATATAAGGCAGGATCGTCGGTACAGTGCTGGAGGTAATGCCCAGCCGCAGAATGTGCTTCTTTCCCGCCGCCGCGACCTCCTGCCGCGTCGAACCGGCGTAGTCCAACAGACGTGAGGCGCGTTCATACAGCAGCCGCCCCGCCTCCGTCAGAACCACCCCCCGGCTCGTTCGGTCGAAAAGGCGCACATTCAGCTCCTGCTCAAGCTGCCGCACCTGATAGCTCAACGGCGGCTGCGAAATATTCAAGCGCCGTGCTGCCTCGTGAAAGCTGCCTAAATCCGCGATCCTGCAAAAATACTCCAACTGGCGCAGCTCCATCTTCCATTCCTCCGATACAAAAATAATATTGAAAAGATATAAAAACAATATTTTCTATATCGATGATACTGTATTATACTATTCCTGTCAAGAAAAAATCGAGGAGTTTGCTATGCGAAATCTGGCTGTTTACCTGAAAAAGTATCGAAAAGAGAGCATCATCGCGCCGCTGTTCAAGCTGCTGGAGGCGTTATTCGATCTGTTTGTCCCGCTGCTCGTCGCGCGAATGATCGACGCGGGCGGCACGGCGGACGGAATGCGGACCGTCTGGCTCAGCTTCGGCGGGCTGCTGCTGATGGCGGCGGTCGGCCTCGGCTGCTCCGTGATCGCGCAGTACTTTGCCGCAAAGGCCAGCACCGGCTTCGGCGGCGCACTGCGGCAGGCGATGTTTGACCATATCCAGTCCTTCTCCTATACGGAGCTGGACCGCCTCGGCACCAGCACGCTCATCACCCGCCTGTCCGACGACGTGAATCAGGTGCAGACCGGCCTGAACATGGGACTGCGGCTGCTGCTGCGCAGCCCGTTCATCGTGCTGGGCGCAATGGTCATGGCCTTTACCATCGACGTGCGCTGTGCGCTGATCTTTGCGGTCGCCATCCCCATTCTGTTCGGCGTGGTGTATCTTATCATGCAGATCAGCATCCCGCTGTTCAGCAAAGCGCAGGCCGGACTCGACCGCGTAACGGCAGCAACGCGGGAAAACCTGACCGGTGTGCGCGTCATCCGTGCCTTCTGCCGCGAGGAGCGGTCCGCCGCCGAATTTGAACGCGACAACCGGGCGCTGACGAAGCTGAACCGGTTCGTCGGGCGCATCTCCGCGCTGATGAATCCGCTGACGTACGTTCTTATCAACATCGCAGCGGTCGTCCTCATCCGCGAGGCGGGCGTTCGCGTGAACCTCGGCCGGCTCCAACAGGGCGAGGTCGTGGCGCTCTATAATTATATGCTGCAAATCACGGTCGAGCTGATCAAGCTGGCCTCGCTCATCATCACGCTGAACAAATCCGTCGCCTGCGCCAAGCGGGCCGCCGCCATCTTGCAGGTCGAGCCGAGCATGACCTATCCGGAGGCCGGAGCGCAGGGCCAATCCGATGCCCCCGCCGTTGAGTTCCGCAATGTCAGCTTCACCTACGCGGGCGCAGGCGCACCGAGTCTGAGCAATATCAGCTTCTCTGCCGCCTCCGGCCAGACCGTCGGAATCATCGGCGGCACGGGCAGCGGCAAGACCACGTTGGTAAATCTCATCTCCCGCGCCTACGACGCAAGCGAGGGTGAGGTGCTGCTCTCCGGCACGCCCATCGGCGATTACGCAAAGCAGGCGCTGTGCGACCGCATCGGTGTTGTGCCGCAGCGGGCCGTTCTGTTCTGCGGCACCATCCGCGATAACCTCCGCTGGGGCAATGAAAACGCATCGGACGACGCGCTCTGGCACGCGTTGGAGCTTTCGCAGGCCAAGACGGTCGTCGAGGACAAGCCGGGCAGGCTGGACTTCGAGGTCGAACAGGGCGGTAAAAACCTCTCCGGCGGCCAGCGCCAGCGACTTACCATCGCCCGCGCCCTCGTCAAGCAGCCGGAGCTGCTGATTCTGGACGACAGCTCCAGCGCGCTGGACTACGCCACAGACGCCGCCCTCCGCCGCGCCATCCGTTCGCTGAACGGCACGACGACGACCTTCCTCGTTTCGCAGCGCATCGCCTGTGTACGGCAGTCCGACCGGATTCTGGTCCTTGACAACGGTATGCTCGCCGGCTGCGGCACGCACGACGAGCTGATGCGCTCCTGCGAGGTCTATCAGGAGATCTACTATTCCCAGTTCCCCGAAGAACGGCCCACGGCCGGAAAGGAGGCGTAAGCGATGAAAGCAGACAAATTAAAGCAAAACGGCGCTGCGCTGCGCCGTTTGATGCCGTACCTTGGGCGGCATTGGTTGCTCCTTGCGCTGAGCATCCTGCTGTCCGCAGCTTCCGTGATTCTTCAGCTCTACGTCCCGATTCTGTTCGGCGAGGCCATTGACCGCATTGTGGCCGCCGGACGCGTGGATTTTGCCGAAATGGGGCGCTACCTGGTCCGAATTCTGATTCTCGCCTCCGCCTCCGGCATTTTTACGTGGCTGATGAGTCTGATGAACAACCGGCTGACCTACGGGGTCGTGCAGGAGCTGCGCTCGGAGGCGATGGCGCATCTGCAAAAGCTGCCGCTGTCCTACCTCGACACACACAGCACCGGCGACATTCTCAGCCGCATCGTCACGGACATCGACGTGCTGTCCGACGGCCTGCTGCTCGGCTTTTCGCAGCTCTTTTCCGGCGTTGTGACGATTCTTGTCACACTGATTTTCATGTTCCGCACGAATCTGCTCATCTCGCTGCTCGTCGTACTGCTGACACCGCTGAGCTTCCTCGTCGCGCGGTTCATCTCCTCACGGTCGTATAAAATGTTCCGCCGCCAGAGTGAGCTGCGCGGTCAGCAGATGGCGCTCGTCGACGAGCTGATCGGCAATCAGAAGGTCGTCAAGACCTTCGGCTATGAGCAGCGGGCCGAAACGCGCTTCGCAGCGATCAACGAGGACCTTGTACAGTGCAGCAAGCAGGCAATCTTCTACAGCAGTCTGACCAATCCCTCCACACGCTTCGTCAACAGCCTGATCTACGCCGGTGTGGCGCTGGCAGGCGTGCTGATGATCCCCGGTTCGCTGACGGTCGGCGGGCTTTCCGTGCTGCTGTCCTATGCAAACCAGTATATGAAGCCCTTTAACGACATCAGCGCTGTGGTCACCGAGCTGCAAAACGCACTGGCCTGCGCCTCGCGCGTATTCAGCCTGCTCGACGAGCCGGAGCAGTCGCCCGACGCGGACGGCACGCTGGAAAACGTCAAGGGCTGCGTCGAGCTGGAAAACGTTTCGTTCCGCTACGTCCCGGACCGTCCGCTGATCGAGCAGCTCGACCTCACCGCGCAGCCCGGTATGCGCATCGCCATCGTTGGCCCGACCGGCTGCGGCAAAACGACGCTCATTAACCTTCTGATGCGCTTTTACGACATGAACGGCGGCAGTATCCGCATCGACGGTGTGCCGGTCGATCAGCTATCGCGCCACGCCCTGCGCAGCAGCTTCGGCATGGTCCTACAGGACACGTGGATTAAAAACGATACCGTGCGCGAAAACATCCGCTTCGGCAAGCCCGACGCGACCGATGAAGAAGTCCTTCAGGCGGCCAAGCGTTCCCACTGCTGGAGCTTCATTCGCCGCCTGCCGCACGGGCTGGACACCGTTCTCTCCGAGGACAGCCTCAGTCAGGGGCAGAAGCAGCTGCTTTGCATCGCCCGCGTCATGCTCTGCCTCCCACCGATGCTGATTCTCGACGAGGCGACCTCCAGCATCGACACGCGCACAGAATTGCAGATCCAGTCGGCTTTCGACACGCTGATGCAGGGCCGAACGAGCTTCATCGTCGCCCACCGCCTGTCCACCATCCGCGACGCGTCGCAGATTCTCGTCATGCGCGACGGCAAAATCGTCGAGCAAGGCACACACACCGAGCTTCTGGCAAAGGGCGGCTTCTACAGCACGCTCTATTACAGCCAATTCCAACAGGTGCAATAATAAAGCTGCCCGTTTCCGAAACCGGAAACGGGCAGCTTTTCATCCATTATTCATCGCAACAATGCAGGCATCGAGGACTTGACGGACGACGGGAGTACAAGCGGAGCTGCCGCTGCCGCCGCCCTCGAGGATCACGACGAAGGCCAACGGGTAATCGTCGCTCTGGGTAAAGCCGGCAAAGAGCGCGTTGGCCGCCTGTCCTTCTCCGCGCTCGGCAGTGCCGGATTTCGCGCCGGCGTAGAGGCCGCTGAAATACCATTCGCCATAGTTATTGACGACGGCGTAGTGCATCATACCGGCCAGCGCGTCTGCCGTTTCGGGCTGAAGCACGCGGTCGAGGAGCTTCGTTTCGGCGCTGTATTTTTCCTTGCCGTTGAACGTGATGTCCTTGACGAGATACGGGCTGGCTGCCTGACCGCCGTTTGCGATCGCACCCATGTAGGTCATGTACTGACAGGGATTGATCTGGTCGGTGTACTGGCCGACACCCGCCCAGCCGACTTCAAAATCCGACTTGGTGTCGAGCCGGAAATTGCCGCGCTTCGTGTCCAGTCCGTCAAAGGCAAGGCTGTCCGTGATGCCGATGCGCTCGGCGTATTTCGTCAGCGTCGCCGCACCAAGCTCGGTCGCCGTCTGTGCGAAAGCAACGTTGCAGGACTGGCTGAGGGCCTGCTCAAAGGAGATATCGCCGTGGACGGCGTTGCACACGACCGTTTCCCCCGCGATAACGCAGCTTCCCTCGCAATAGAACCGGCGATTTTCGATGCCGTCAATTGTTTCAAGCGCGGCCGCTGCCGTTACGAGCTTGAACGTCGAGCCGGGAGCGTAGGCTGCGTGCAGGAAGCGGTTGATATACACGCCGTCATAATCGTCCGGATGCTCGTCCATCCACGAATAGCTCGGCGGATCGGCCGGGTCAAAGCTCGGTGTGGAAACCATGCACAGAATTTCACCCGTCCGGTAGTTATAAACGCCGACCGTGCCTTTGTAGCCCTGTAGAGCGTTGTAGGCTGCCTTCTGCACCTCGGAACTGAGCGTCAGGCGCATCTGACCGCTGCCCGTTCCGCCGTTGTAGGTGCCGTTGATGAGGTCAAAGCCGACCATCTCGTCGCCGTACTCCTGCATGAGCGCCGGGGTGATGTTGCCGTCGTTGTCGCCCAGTAGGTGCAGCATCGCGCGGCGGAGCGTTTCGTTATCGGCATAGGACCGGCCGTCACGCGAATCCATCAGCAGCGTACCGCCACGGTCGGTGATGGTGCCGCAGTCCATCACGCCGTTGTTGGAATAGACGTGCGGGCTGCTCTGGAACGTCACCCAGTCCGAGGCCTTGAAGAAGTAGCGAACGGTGATCGTCAGAAGGCCAAGAATCAGCGCAAAGCAGAGGATCATCGTAAACCATGCACGTTTGGCCAGCTTATTCATCCTCGTCCACCTCCTCCGGCTGCACGGTTTTCACCGCGAGGCTTGCGTTCTGCCGGGTGTCCGCTGCCTTGATAAAGGCCAGCAGGCCCCACGAAGAGAGCATACTGGAGCCGCCGTTGGACAAAAACGGGAAGGTCACGCCCGTCAGCGGCAGGAGGTCCATCGTGCCGAACACGTTCAGGATGGTCTGCGTCATGAAGATCGCCACCGCGGCACACGCGCCGATGGTATAAAAGCTGCTGCGCCCGACCGCGCAGGAACGCAGAACAAAAACGCCCAGCACCACGATCGCGCACACTAGCGTAATGGCGACGATCAGGCCCCATTCCTCACTGACAAAGGCGAACACAAGGTCCGTATCCGCCGCAGCAACGTATTTGAGCCAGCCGTTGCCCGCGCCGAGGCCCAAAAGGCCGCCGGAGGCAATGCACATCATCGCACGGGTCTGCTGATAGCCGAGGCTGTCATAGGGATGCTCCCAGACATGGCCCCAGCCGGAAAAGCGGCGCAGGATATAGGGCTTGAGCGACGCGGCGACCGCACCGGCAAAGCCCGTCGCCGTACAGGCAAGACCGATCGTCGCAAAGCTGCCGGAGCGCAGATAAGCGATGACAAGGAACGCAACAAAGAAGATCAGCGCCGTGCCGAAATCGCTCATCAGCGCCAAAAAGCCGCAGACGATCACGGAATAGACAATAAACGTGATAATATTGCGCTTGCTGACAATGCGGTCCATCGTGGAAGCGCCGACGTAGAGAAAACAGATTTTCACCAGCTCCGACGGCTGGAAGGAAAACGCGCCGAGGTCGATCCAGTTCTTCGCGCCGTAGGCCTCTCGGCCGAACACCAGGTTCACCGCCAGCAAACCGATGCCCGCAACGGCGGCAAGGTAGCGAAAAAACTTCGCCCGGTTCAAATCGCGCAGCGACCACGACACAACCAGATAGATTACGATACCGCCCGCCACGCAGATCACCTGCTTCATCAGCGCCGAGGCATCGGACGAGGCAATCACCGCAAGGCCCATCGTTGTCAGGAAAAACGCCAGCGTTTCCACGTCAAAGCCGCTGCGCCGCAGCAGCCGCAGCACGCAGAACAGCAGCCATTGCAGCCCGATCAGTGCGCCGAAGCTCAGGACGATGGATGCCGCGTTCTCCGGCTTGCAGTTCGTCAGAAGCTGCACGACCGTAAAGAGCTGAAACACCGTCAGCAGCAGCAGCGTCAGACCGGGCATGGAAACCTCGTTGGGCCGGGTGCGCGTATACTTCTGCTCCTCCAGCTCCTCGGCGGTCGTCGGCGCGAGCATGACCTCCACACCGCCGAGCGAGATGACATCGCCGTAGTTGATGGCGCTTACGCTCGTCTTTTCCCCGTTGACCAGCACGGAGCCGCGGGAACCGACCTCCGTAATGGACCAGCTTCCGTCATCATAGCGCGTCAAAACGGCATGATTTCTGGAAATTGTCGGGAAATTTACAATAATATCGCAATTCTTCGCGCGGCCGATGATATTCTCCCAGTGGGTAATCGGCAGCTGCTGCCCGTCGGGCATGACCAGCCACGCCCACGTTTCCGGCTCACGGCGAAAGCGCACCATCGGCTTGGCGCAGCGCCAGAGCAGCACGATCGCCAACGCAGGCGCAAGATAGCGCCAAATCGTACACAGCGTCGAGGCAAGCCCTGCCCCGTCCGACTGGAAATAGGCGCTGAGCTGATAGAATACGGAATCCATTGCGTTTCTCCTTCCGTAGGGATTTGATATGGCAAAGGCGGGAGCAAGCCCCCGCCGTAACTGCCGAAAATTTACTCGTCGTCGTAGTCCTCGTCATCCTCCGGATCAACGGTCATGTCATATGCCGGGTCATGCGAGACAAACGACGCGCTGGCCGGTGCCCGGACCGGCAGGTCCTCGACGCATTGGAGCGTGTAATACACCTCCGAGGGTGTCGGATAGCCCTTTTTATTCAGGCGCTTGTTGATGTGGTCGGTGATGAGCGTATAGATTACAGCAAAGATCGGAACGCCGAGCAGCATACCGATCACGCCGAAAATGCCGCCGAACACCAGAATCGCCACCAGCACCCACAGGTCGGAGATGCCGAGCTTCTCGCCGAGGATGCGGTTTTGCAGAATGTTGCCGTCGATCTGCTGCAAGATCAGGATGAAAATCAGGAACCAAAGCGCATAGATCGGCTTTTCCATGAGCAGCAGCAGCGCCGACGGGATCATACCCAGCAGCGGGCCGAAGAACGGAATGATATTCGTCACGCCGACCATCACGGCAATGAGCATCGCATACGGCAGGCCCATGATGAGCACGCCGAAATAGGTCACAACGCCAACGATGAGCGAGTCGAGCAGCTTGCCGATCACGTAGCCACCGAAAATTTTATTTGTGCGCCGCGCAACCTCAAACAGCCGGTTGGCATGGTCGGCGCGGAAAATCGCGACGGTCATTTTCTTCGTCTGGGCGCAAAGCTCCTTCTGGTAGATCAGGATGTAGATCGCCGCGACGATGCCGAGCAGGATGTTGAACACGCCCATCACGACGCTGTAAACGGAGCTGGTCAGGCTTGCGACAAACGCACCGATGTCAATCCCCTTGAGCCAATTGGTCAGGTATTCCAGCAGGGAATCCAGATTGGCATCGAACCAGGTTTCGATCGGCGTGCCGCCGAAGGTCTGGCCGACCCATTCGCTGACGGTCTTATAGGCCGATTCCAAGCGCTCCTGCTGCAGCAGCTCCTCCAGACTGGAAACGATGCTCGGCACGATCATTGCGATCAACGCATACAGCGCGGCAATGAGAATCAGCACCGCCATGACGATGCCGATGGCCTTTGCGGTCCGCTGGACGGTTCTTTCCTTGAATTTTCGCCGCGACATCAGCTTGACCGTCAGCTTGTTGAAGATCTTTGCAATCGGGTTCATCAGATACGCAAAGAAACAGCCGTAGAGGATGGACGAAATGATGTTGAAAAAATCGAGGATCAGATCGTAAAAGCCGCGCAGATTGGAAAAGACAATCCAAAACAGCGACCCGGCTACGAACACCAGAAAGGCCGTCAGGCCCCATTTGAAGTATTTTTCATTTCTGTGTATTTTCATATGCAGCGCTCTCCTCTGCAAATTCTGATATAAGAATACCACGAAGTTGCGCAAACGTCAAGCGTTGATCGCTCAGCGCAGCGCGTTACTGCTGTTGAGGACCGTTGCGCTGTAGAGAAACAGCACATCCTTGCCCGTAAAATCCACGAAGCGGCTTAGAAGCTCCGGCGCGATATAGCGGATGTCGATGAGCGTAATCTTGGCATAACCCTGCGCAAGCAGCGGTGCAATGCTGCTGCCGTAGGAATCGCGGAATAAAATCAGCTCCATCTCGGTCGTTGCGTTCGGATTTTCGATCGTCAGAAGCGCACGAGAGCCGGAGAGGAACAAAGCGTAGGGGTCCTCGCCGTCCGCAGCGTTCAGGTCATAGACCGTTGTCCACTGTTCGGCCTCGTAATCGTAGACACGGCAGGCTTCGATCGTGTCGTTCGTCAAATAGCAAAACGCATCCGCCGCGATCGGCAGCGGGTACTGCCCCGTGTAAGACCCGCAGAACGGCCTGTCCAGCGTTACGGTTTCATAGGACGCGTCGAGCTGCGTCCCCATCGCCTGTGCCAGCAGCTCCGCCGCCGGAGCCAGCGCCTCCTGCCGCCAGTGCGGGTCAGAATGATAGTAAGAACTCAAATCAAGCTGACCCGTCAGGTCGATATCGTCTGCATACGGCATCGCAGCGGTAAGTCGGTCGGTCAGTGCAGCATAGTCCATCTTGGGATAAGCCGCATCCGTGTAATAATTCTTATCCGGAACAATGGACAGATAAATCGCCCCGGCATCCTGCAAGCACAGGTCGTAGATCCGCCGGAAGCGCTCAGCCGCGTTGTCCACGGAGGCCGTATCCAGCGGAAAGTCCAGCTTTGCGATAAAGCCGTTCTGCTCATACAGGCCGTTGTAATCCTTCTGGCGCAGCAGCCTCAGCGCTGTCAGCGCCTTGGTCCCGCGCAGCTCGTCGCGCATCGGGAACTGATCGAGCGAATAGGCTTCAAACCGCTCCATAAACGACCCGTTCCAAAGCGTCGTGCCGTTCAGCTCCGGAAACTGTGCCAGCGCCCGGCGCTCGGTCACGGACCGCTGCTCGTCGGGCTTCAGGATGCTCCAGCCGCAAAAGCCGAGCAGGACGGCCAGCAGCAGGACAATCGTGATGATATTTTTCGTTTTCGTTCCCATCGCAGCCTCCTAAAAGCGGAAATAGAGGAAGGGATTGAACGACCCGTCCACAAGATAGGCCGTGCAGACCACCAGCAGCGCCGTCAGCACGAGCGGCTCCAGCACGGACAGGACCGCGTGACCTGCCCGCGTTTGCCCGAGCTTCACGGTCAGCAGCTTCGGCAGCGGCGTTGCGCCGAGAGCAGCCAGAATAAGAACGGCGGCATAGCTGCGCAGGTAATACAACGCCTCCGTTCCCGCGAGGCCGCCGCCAGAGCCGAACATCATGCCGATACGCGCAAAAGCCGCAGAAACCTCCGGCGCGTCAAACAGCACAAAGCCCAGCAGGACCAGAAGCAGCGTATAGCAATGTCCAAAAACCCGGTGCCGCTGCAAAACCGGGAGCAGCACCAGCTTTTCGGCGATCAGCAGCACGGCATAGAACAGCCCCCACAGGACAAAATTCCACGCCGCCCCATGCCAAAGACCCGTCGCCGTCCAGACGATCAAAAGATTCAGCAGCAGCCGTCCCTTCCCCACCCGGCTGCCGCCGAGCGGGATATAGAGATAGTCGCGGAACCACGAGCCGAGCGAGATATGCCACCGCCGCCAGAACTCCGTGATGCTGGACGAGCAATAGGGGTAGCGAAAGTTCTCCGTCAGCCGGAAGCCGAAAATCCGCGCCAAGCCGATCGCCATGTCGCTGTAGGCGGAAAAATCGAAATAGATTTGCAGCAGAAATGCCACGGCGTAGAGCCATGTAAAAAGCACCGTCGGTTCCTTCGCCGCGCCGTAGGCGGAGACTACCTCGCCCAATACATTCGCCAGCAGCGTTTTCTTCGCGAGGCCGAGGACAAACCGCCGCGCTCCGGCGGCAGCATCGTCCAGCGTGGTCCTCCGCTCCCGGAGCTGGGCAGCGATGTCCGTATAACGGACAATCGGCCCGGCGATGAGCTGCGGGAACATTGCAATATACAGCGCAAGATCGATCGGGTTGTGCTGCGCCGGGGTGTCGCCGCGATAGACATCGACCGCGTAGCTCAGAATCTGGAACGTGTAAAAGCTGATGCCGATGGGCAGCACAATTTGCAGTGCCGGGACGGAAAGGCCGGTCATTCTGCCGAACGCGTCGAGGAAAAAGTTCGCATATTTGAAATATCCGAGCAAAAGAAGGCTGAAAACGACACTAAGCGTCAGGAAAAGCTTTCCCTGGCGCTTGGTGCGGTATTTTTCGATCAAAAGGCCGAAGCCATAGCCCTGCGCGATCGAAGCCAGCATCAGAATCAGATATTTGGGTTCCCCCCAGCCGTAGAACACAAGGCTGCACAGCAGCAGTGCCGTGTTTTTCAGCCGTTTTGGTGCAAGAAAGTAGAGCGCCAGCGTTACGGGGAGAAAGTAATACAGAAACGGAATACCGGAAAAGAGCATCTCAGTCGATCGCGGCGGTGCTGACAATCACGACATCCGCAAAGATCGCGGAAAGCTGGTCCTGAAAGACCTGTACGAGGTCCTCCGCGCCGAACACGCCGATCAGGCAGTTGCCCACGTAGGCCACAAGCAGCCGGTCGGGGAAGCCGCAGATCCACTGGCGGCTCTGGATGTTCTTCTCGAGCTCCTTGGCCAACGCGTCCATGTCCGCGCCGTCCTTGATCAGGTACGCGCCGGCAGTGAAGGTGTTGGCGTTGAGCATGTGGGTGAGAGACGCAGCAGTCTCGAGCTGGTCGCCCTGCGCGGCCGGGTAGCCGAGATTGCGGTCGACCTCAGCCGGATCGGTGATGGAGAACAAGCCCGGGGCATCCTCCGTCATGTTTTCGCCGCCGATGTCACCGCCGATGGCAGAAAAGCGATCCTCCTCGGGATAGGCGTTCCATACGGTGGTCAGAAGCGCAAGCGGGTCAACGGTTTTTTCCGGCTCCGCAGTGGTTGTATCCGGCACTGCGGTGTCCGGTACGGTGGTATCGTCCGTCGCATCGCCCTTCGTGGCGCAGGCCGCCAGAGAAAGCAGCAGCAGCGCCGCCAGTACGATTGCAAGTAATTTTTTCATGTTGAAATTCCTCCTTGGATTTGTTGCGGTCTATAGACGACCGGTTTTGAAAAAGGTTCCCGTTTTTTCGCGAAAAATCCCTCCAATGGGAGGGACTTTTCGGGTCTCTGCGAGAAAACCGTCAATCGCGGCGAAGGGCTTCGATGGGGTTAAGCTTCGAGGCCTTGACCGCCGGAACGAGGCCGAAAATGATGCCGATCAAAATCGAGAAGATTGCAGCGATCAAGATCGACGGAATGCTGATGGCTGTCGGCATATCGACGAAGCGGGAGATCAGCGCGGACATTCCCATGCCGCCCAGCACGCCGAGCAGGCCGCCGATGCCGGTCAGAACCGCCGCCTCGGTCAGGAACTGTGCCAGAATTCTGCGCCGCTTTGCACCGATGGCCTTCTTCAGACCGATCTCGCCCGTGCGCTCGGTGACGGTGACGAGCATGATGTTCATAACGCCCACGCCGCCGACGAGCAGCGAGATGCTGGCAATCCAGATGAGCTGATTGTTCGTCGAGCTGCTCATCTCCTGTAGCTTCTTGGCCTGTTCGAGCAGGTCGTCGCTGCGGTAGCTGAGGTTCGTCTTGGTACGGCTGTCGATCTGATGCTCGGTCAGATAATCGGCAGTAGACTTGCCGGCCGCAGTCATTTCATCCGTCGAGGCCGCGCGGATGGCTACGGTCTGCGGCTCATCGAAGCGGCAGACGATCGGCCACGCGGAATCGGCCATAAAGACCTTGCCGCTGCTGCTCTGCGCATATATATTGTAGTCGTCTACCGATTCGATCTTCGGCTCAAAGGATGCGCCCAGCGCTGCAATGCCGATCACGGTGAAGCTCTCAGCCTTGATCTCGATGGTCTTGCCGACGGGGTTTTCCGTGCCGAACAGTGTCTTTGCCGCCGTTTCATCGAGGATAACGTTCTTCATCGACTTGGAAAAGTCACGGTCGGTGAAGTTGCGGCCCCGGATGACCTGATAGCCGTTAACGGCGAGATAATCCTGATCCACGCCGAGCATCGTCGCCGAAAGGGAGACGTTTTTGTAATACACGCTATAGCCACTGCGGGCATGGTAGAAGCTGACGCCCTGCACGCCATCGAGCGCGAGGATCTCTTTCTTCTGCTCCGGCTGCAGCATCTTCACGCCGACAGGCGGGGTATTCCAGCTCATGTCGTAGGCGTAATCGTCCTGATACAGCTTCACGGTAACGACATTGTTGCCTGCGCCGATCAGGTTTTCCTTGATCTGCTCGTTGGTGCCCTTGATGGTGGAGATGATCGTAATAATGGAAGCAATGCCGATGATAATACCCAGCATCGTCAGGAAGGAGCGCAGCTTGTGTGAAAACACGCCCTGAATGGCTTGCGAAATACTTTCAAACATCGTGCTTCCTCCCCTCAATAGTATCCGTAGAACTTCTCAACACTGCCCTCCTGCGTCTGCGCGCCGTCCTTGACGTTCTTGCCATACGGGAAGGCAATCCAATCATCCACGCTCAGGCCGCGGCGGATCTCGGTATACGAGCCCCAAAGGTCAGAGCCGGTCTGGATATAGCACTTTTCCAGCAGGCCGTCGGCGTTGCGCTTGTAGACATAGGCGCGGGTGCCTTCATAGCGGATGAACATCTTTTGCAGCCAGAGGGTATCGTCGCCCGTGGTGCCGGACTGGCTGATCTGGATGTCAAGGTAGTTCCCCTCCTGCAAATTGGCCTCGGCGGGAATAGAGACAACGACCTTGTACATTGTCACGTTGGGGTTGCCGTTGCCGTTGTAGTTGTTGTCCGACGAGGGTGTCGTGGTGACCTCATAAATCTCGCCGTCGCAGCTGATGTCCGTCGGCCACCAGCTCTGAGCCGTCACGGGTGTGCCGGGCTTCAGGGTCTGGCAGGTGAATTCGTCCACGCTGATGTCAACATAGTAGCAGCCGCCGCCGGAAACGGTCAGCATCGCGCTGTTTTCCGAACGCGCAGTGTCCTCATCGACCAGCCGTGTAACGGTACCGTCAACCTTGGAATAGACGGTGCCGTTGTTGGCCTCGTCCTTTTTGCGCTCATATTCGACCTGCTGCATGCGATACTTGAGGTCGAGGTCGCGGATTTCCTTCTGCTTTTCGGCGCGCATCTTGGCAATCTCCGCCGCGGTATAGCCGGAGCTGTCGTCCTGCCACGAGCCGTCAGGGGTATCCGGCTCGTCGTCGTCAGCCGGTGCATCCGTGGGAACAAAGAAGCTGTAGTAAAGCCGCGTTTCGGTCGAAGGGGCAGGCTGCGGCTCGGTGGGCGCAGGCTCCGTCGGCTGCGGCTCGGTCGGCTCCGCCGTCGGGTCAGTTGGCTCGACCGTCGGATTCGGCTCGCTTGGGGGATTGGGCTGCGTGGTCTTAGTATAAACCGTAACATGCAGGCCAAAGCGACTGCGCAGCTCGCCCGCCACGGCATTTTCTTCGCGGATCTCAAAGGCAAACCAGCCCTCGGTCTTTCCGGCCAGAATGCCAAGGATATAATCATCGTCATAGGTCAGATCATCCGACCAAAGAATGCGGTACGGGCGCTCCTGCGTGCCCTTGCCGCCGTAGAGATACGGCAGATCCTCCACCGGCTCCAAGGGCTTTGTCGGCCCCTGTGTCGTCGGCTCGGTGGTGGGGGGCGGCGTATAGGGCTTCATGCTGTTGATGCGGTCGAGTTCCTTTTTCGCGTTTTCCAGCGAAAGCTGGGCCTGCTTAACGGAAATTTCCGCGCGCTCGAGCTGAATATCGGAAAGCGTCGTATCATAGCGCAGCAGTGCGTCGCCCTTTTTGACCGTCTGGCCTTCCTTTACGAGAACCTCAGTAACGATCTGCGTGTCGCTGACAAAAATCGACTGGATATTGTCCGAGCGAACCGGACCATAGTAGTAATTCATGCCGCCCATGTTGCCGGTCGTGCTGACATTGGAGACCGGCATAACGTCCACCGGAGTCGTGTCCCGGCCGATATACCACAGCACGCCGATGAGAATCGCCGCAGCCACGACGACGCAGATCACGCTGATGATGGCAGCCTTGATTCCTTTACGCATTGCCCTCACCCGCCTTTCGTCCGTCGGTCAGGATACCGTCGCGGATGTAGCAGATGCGGCGCGCGTGCTCGGCAATCTCCTGCGAGTGCGTAATCATCAGAATCGTCGAGCCCTCCGCATTGAGCTGTTCGAAGATTTCCATGATCTGTTCGCCGGAGGTGCTGTCCAGTGCGCCGGTCGGCTCGTCGGCCAGAAGCAGCTTGGGCTTGCCGACGATGGCGCGGGCAATGGCCACGCGCTGGCACTGACCGCCGGAGAGCTGATTCGGACGGAAGCCGACGCGCTCGCCGAGGCCCATGCGCTCCAGCGCCTCAATGGCGCGCTCGCGGCGTTCCTTCTTCGGCACGCCCGCGTACAGCAGGGGCAGCGCCACATTATCGATGGCCGACAGCTTCGGCAGCAGATAGAAGCTCTGGAACACGAAGCCGAGCGTCCGATTGCGCACCTCGGCCAGATGGTTCGAGGTCGCGTTGGCCAAAAGCTCACCGTCGAGGCGGTATTCGCCGCTGGTCGGGACATCGAGGCAGCCGATGAGATTCATCAGCGTCGTCTTGCCCGAGCCGGAGGGACCCATGATGGCCAGATAATCCCCCTCCTCGACCTGCAAACAGACATCCTTCAATACGCGAACGGTTTCGTGCCCCTGAAGATAGTCCTTGCAGATGTTGTTCATTTCAACCAGCATCAGCCTTCTCCTTCCACGGGCTGCGTTTCCGCGCCTTCCGTATTTTCCTCCGGGATGCTGTCGATTGCACCGACCTCGTCGATGCTGTCGTTTTCAATACCGCCTTCGATCAGGCCGGAGTCGATGCCGCCGTCAGCATAATTGCCGCTGATGCCACCGTCCATACCGCCGTCGACCACGCCGCCGTTATCAAAGCCGCCGTCGCCGGTACCGCCGTCGTCGGTACCGCCGTCGTCGGTACCGCCGTCGTCAACACCGTCGTCCTCGCTCGGCTCGGGCATTTCGTCGGTGACGGGCAGGCCCTCGGTGAGGGTGTCGTTGGGAATGGCAATACGGTCGTCAAGGGTCAGGCCGCCGGTGACAAGATAGCGATAGAACATCTCGTCCTTTTCGCTCACGGTAATGCTCCGCTTTTCGAGCTTATCGCGGCTGCTCGCCGCCCAGACGTAGCAGGTGCCGTCCTCATTTTCCACAACATAGGAGGCGTCCAGCCAGAAGCCGCCGCCGGTCCTGTCGTCCGACTGCTCAGGCTCAATGTAGACATGCTGCCCGAGCACGAGGTTGTCGGAATTATCCAGCGTGATGTAGAACGGGTAGCTGCTGGAGCTGGTGTATTCGTCCGAGTTGCCGCCGTCGTACATATAACTATTATTGTTGCTGTTCTGCTCAGGGCTGGCATCGACACTGGAGATCACGCCCTTCCACGTCTGGGTGGCATCCGCGCGGGAGCGCAGGGTGACCTTCTGCCCGATGGAGAACTGGTCGCGGTTCAATTCATTGATCTTACCCTTGACGCGGTATGCGCCGGACTCGACGAGCGTCATATACGGCAGCGGCTGACCGGTCGTATTGTCGGTGCCGCCGTTTTCGTTGATGGACTTGACCTCGCCGCTGATGGTCGCCTTGACCTCACCGCTGATGTCGGTGTTCTTCAGGGTTTCCAGCTCGCGCTCCTTGACGGTGATGTTATACTCCGCCTCGCGCTTATCCGCCTGAAGTGCCTGAATCTGCACGGTATAGCCGAGTTGCTCGGAGGAGCCGGCATTCGCCTTTTCCTTTTGCAGCTGGGCGATCTGGTTGTCATAGTCGGTCAGGCTGTTCTTGAGCTGTTCAATCTCAAGCTGCGCCTTGTCGAGGGAGAGCTTAATCTCGTCGGTGTCGTAGACAAACAGAACGTCGCCTTCCTTGACCGTCTGGCCGACTTCGACCTTCAGCTCAACGATCTTGCGATTTTCGTCCTTAGTGATTTTCACTTCGTTGCCCGCAACGACGACACCGGCGCAGGTGTTGTACTCGCCCAATGCGCCGTAGCCGGTGATGTCCGACACGGATTGGACATAGACCGCCGAAGCGTCCGGACCGCAGCCCGCAAGAAGTCCCAGCACCAGAAGCAGTGCGAGGGCAACCGTAATCTTTTTCATCTGCACATTCCTCCAAAAGCTATCATTTTCGGTGCGCAGCGGCTGACGCAGCGCAGCGAGAGTTCCAATTCACCCTGTAGACGATTTTCTGCCGTACAGGTTCCGCCTTTTTTTGAAAAAATTTTTTATGCCAGCACCGCCGCGACTGCCGCAGCCAGCTCATCGGTGTTCAGCTCCTCCGCGCGGCCGCTGTCGCACGCCGCCGCGACTGCCGGGTCGATCGGAAGCTGCGCCAGCACAGGAAGATGATATTCCGCCGCAATCTGCGGCAGATGGCTCTGACCAAACAGGCTGTGACGCTTGCCGCAGTCCGGGCAGCGGAAATAGCTGTAGTTTTCCACGATACCCAATACGGGAACGTGCATCATATTGGCCATCTTCACCGCCTTGGAAACGATCATCGACACCAGCTCCTGCGGCGAGGTAACGATGATTACGCCGTCAATCGGCAGCGACTGGAATACCGTCAGCGGCACGTCGCCCGTTCCGGGAGGCATATCGACGAACATATAGTCCACATCGTCCCAAATCACGTCCGTCCAGAACTGCTTCACTGCACCCGCAATGATCGGGCCGCGCCAAAGCACGGGGTCGTCCTCGTGGTCGAGCAGAAGATTGATGGACATGATTTGAATTCCGGTCTTGCTGACGGCAGGCGCGATGCCGTTCTCGTCGGCCCCGGCGCATTCGCATACACCGAATGCCTTCGGGACGGACGGGCCGGTAATGTCTGCGTCGAGAATGCCGACCCGCTTGCCGGTCCGTTGTACGGCGGTGGCCAGCATGGACGTGACGGTACTCTTGCCGACACCGCCCTTACCGGATACGACCGCAATGACCTTTCCGACCTTCGATTTTTCGTTCAGCTTTGCCAGGAGGCTTTCCGGCTTGCGCTCTCCGCAGCTCTCACTGCAGGAGGAGCAATTGCCACTGCATTGTTCGCTCATGTTGTTATTTCCTTTCTAATACTTTGTTGTATCCGGATTGCATCATGGCGGCGGCCTTTGCCATCATCCTACCATGCAATTGTTAAAGAATCAATCCGGTAAAGTTTAAGATTTGTTTAAGAATTCTATTTTTGCTGATTATAGCAGAATTATTTATCGTTTATCAATAACAATTTACTTTACTTCGATATTATTGTGTCGCTTCCAACGTTTCCGAGGCCGTTTCCCACTGCGCCATCAGCTCGTCCAGCGCGGTCTGCCCGGCCTCGCGCTGCTCCGTCAGACGCAGCAGCTCCTGATAATCGCTCGCAGCCCCGGCCAGCGCCTCGTCAATAGCCGCAAGCTCTGCCTCCTTCGCGCTGATCTCGCGCTCCAAGCGGCGGACGAGCTTTTCCAGCTCCTTTCCGGCCTTGACGGGCTTTTCCTTGTGGCGGACGGTGGGCTGCTTCTGCTTCGCGGCGGCCTCATGCTCCTTGATGGCGCGGTACTTCGCGTAGCCGCAGGGGAAGTCGCGAACGGTTCCGTTTTCCAATTCCCAGACGCGCGTGGCGAACTTTTCGACGAAATAACGGTCGTGAGAGACAAACAGCAGCGTCCCCTCATACTCGTCGATGGCGCACTCGACCCACTCGCGGGAGGCTACGTCCAGATGGTTCGTCGGTTCGTCGAGGACGAGAAAATTGATCTTCTCGTCCATCAGCATACACAGCCGCAGCCGCGACTGCTCTCCGCCGGAGAGGGTCGAAACGGTCTTGAACACGTCTTCGCCGCTGAACAGGAACGCGCCCAGCCGGTCGCGGGCCGTCTGCGGTGTGCAGTTCTTCTCATAGAGCATCGTGTCGTAAAGCGTCCGTTCCGGGTGGTCGAAGTGAATGACCTGCGGCAGATACGCAGATTTGACCGACGGTCCGAAGCGCACCTTGCCCTCCGCCGGGAGCTCGCCCAGCAGGGCACGGATGAAGGTCGTTTTCCCCGTGCCGTTGTCGCCCAAAAGCGCGATGCGTTCCCCGCCGCGCACTGTCAGGCTCACGCCGGAAAAAAGCTGCCGCTCGCCGAAGCGCTTGCCGAAGTCCTTGACGGACAGCACCTCGTCGCCGTGGAACTCCTTCTCGCCGAAGCGGGCGCGGAGGGTCTTTTCCTTCGTCGGGCGTTCGGTCTTTTCGATGCGCTCCATGCGGTGCTGGATGGACATCGCGCGGCGGTACAGCACGCGGTTGTTGATGCCCCAGCCCTTCATGCGCTCGACGGTATAGCCGAGCTGCTTCAGCTTCGCCTGCTCCTGCTCATACTGCTTGAGCTGGCGGTTAAAGCGCTCCTGCTTTTCCTGTAGATAGAATGTGTAGTTGCCGCTGTAAAATTCGGCCTTTCCAGCGCTGATCTCGATGATGCGCTCAACAACGCGGTCGAGGAAATACCGGTCGTGCGAAATGGTCAGCACCGTACCCTTAAAGCGCTTGATATAGTCCTCCAGCCACTCGACGCTGTGCAGATCCAGGTGGTTTGTCGGCTCGTCGAGCAGAAGGATATCTGTTTTTTCCAGCAGCAGCCGGCCGAGGTTCACACGCGTCTTTTCCCCGCCGGACAGACGGTCGAATTCCTGCGACCGCATCGCCGCGGGGATGCCGAGGCCGTTGCAGATTTTATCCGTTTCCGTGTCCTGCTCATAGCCGCCGCCGATATGATAGGCGTTGCTCAGCCGGTCGTATTCATCGAGCAGCGCCTTCGGCGCAGAGGCCGTCAGCTTCTGCTCCAACTCCTCCATCCGCTCCCGCAGACGCTTGAGCGGCAGGAAGGCCGTCCGCAGCACGTCCTCGACCGTATATCCGGCGGGGTATTTCGGAATCTGCGAGATCAGGCCGAGCTTCTTCCCTGCCGCAATCATGATCTCGCCCTCGTCCGGGGTCAGCTCACCGGTCAGGAGGCGGAACAACGTCGTTTTGCCGCAGCCGTTGCGCCCCATAATACCGACGCACTCGCCCTCATGGATATCAAAGGACAGCCCGTCGAGGAGGATAGAGCCGACCTCAAAGGACTTGACCAGATTATTCACCGAAATGTCAATCATTGTTTTCTCCGTATTGCAGAAATTCCTCGCGGGTCATCATGAGGTTCAGCGCCTCCAAAAAGGCGTTCGCCCCCAGCTTTTCCGGCAGGTGCAGCCGCTGCATCAGGCGCTTCCGCCGCGCGTCGCAGTCCGCCGTACCGGAATACCCCGCGAGATATAGATCCGTCTTTGTGATTTTTTCCGAGGCCGCCGCCGTTTCCTCCGGCAGCGCCCCGGCGTTGCGCAGCGCTTCAAGCAGGATCGCCGGGGTCATGCCCTCCACGCCGAGCTTGCCCTCCTTGCCGGGATGGGCCTTGCGCGGCTCCTTTCCCATAAGATCGGGGATGTAGGCGTGCAGCACGTTTTCCTTCGGCAGCGCACCCTTGAGATAGTTGCGAATGACGAAGCCCGCGCCGTCGGAATCCGTTAAAATAATCAGCCCGCGCCGCCGCGCCACCTCGCGCAAAAACGCCAGCAGCTGCTTGTCCTTCATCACGCCGAAGCCGCGCGTTTCAAAAATCGGCGCATCCACAAGCTGCGCCAGCGTGTTTTTATCGTACCGGCCCTCGACGACGATGGCCTGCCTGAGCTTAATCACGGCCTGCCTCCTCTGCAAGGGTCAGGATCAAAAGCTCTGTCAGCCGCTCCGGGTCGTCATAGGAGGTCTTGATCTGATAGTCTGTCCGGCAGCAATGCTCCACCGCCCTCCGGCAGAAGCGTTCGGACACGCGCCGCGACTGCTGCATCGTTTTTGTTGCCGCGTAGGGCGCAATGCCACACAGGGACGAGAGCGCCTCTGCGCTTTTCCCGGCGTTTTGCAGCAGCTTCGCCGCATACAACCGCCGCATCTGCGCACCGATGGCCGCAACGATGGGAATCGGCTCCGTTTGCAGCTTCAGCAGCACGTTCAGCCGCTCCAGCGCCCGGCCGAAGTCCCGCTGACCCAGCGCATCGGTGATCTGAAACACCACGGCCTCCAGCGTCGGCTCGACCACCGCGTCAATATCACTGCGAACGATCGTGTCCGCTCCGGAATAGGCGCAGATTTTCAAAATCTCGCCGTGCAGCCGCGTCATGGAAAGGCCGCATTGCTGCAACAGGTAGGTGCAAAGCTCCGGCGCGATCTGCTTGCCCGCGCTGCGGAAGTGCCGCGCAATCCACGGGCGCAGGTCCGTTTCGCTCTGATAGGCAAAATCGGCAAGCACCGCATTTTTCTCGATGGCCTCCCAGAGCTTTTTCTTGCGCTTATCGGGCTTGAATTCCCCCACATGAACGACGAGGCAGCACTCCGGTGGTACATCGTTTAACAGTGCGGTCAGCGTTTCGGTATCGTCGCACTCGAACAGGTTCACGTCCTCGAGCAGCACCATCGAGCGCTCGGCCATCATCGGCAGCGCCTGCAAGGCATCGGAAAGGGACTGTAGCGAGAAGGTTTCGTTCGTCAGCCGGTGGAAATTGAAGCTCTCCGTCAGCTCGTCGAGCAGCTGCTTTTTCATCTCATCCAGATAGTACCGGCGCAGATAATCCTCCTCGCCGGACAGGATATAAAACGAGCCGAGCCGCTTTTCCTTGAGGTCTTTTTTCAGTTGTGTGCAGCCGGCGCTGCTGCCGGTCGGTTTTGCAGCCATTTCGTTACCTCATAATGATAATATCGCCGTCCAAATCGGTCCGCAGGACCTCCGCTCCGAAGGCCGCGATGCGGTCGAGCGTTTCCTGCGCCGGGTGGCCGTAGCGGTTCTCGCCGACGGAAATCAGGACGGCCTGCGGTGCGGCCCGCTCCAAAAGCGGCGTGCCGGTGGAGTATTTCGAGCCATGATGGCCGGCGACCAAAACCTCTGCCTGCGGCAGGTCGTAGTCCCGCAGGAGCCGCGCCTCCGCATCGAGGTCCATATCACCGGTAATCAGTATATCACATTCGGCAAAGGACATCAACGCCGCAAGACCGGAATTTGCGTTAAATCTTGCTTGCGGCGGGTAAAGCCGCACTTGCGTTTCACCCAGCTCGATCAGAAGCTCCGCATCGACGACGATGATTTCCGTTCCCGCCCGCAGCGCGGCAGCCGTCAGCTCCTCCCGCGCCGCATCCTCCGGCAGAATGTCCGGCAGAAACAGCCGTTTGACCGTCACCCGCTGCAAAAGCTGTGCCACGCCGCCGACGTGATCTGTGTCATAATGCGTCAGAATCAGTGCGTCCACCGCGCTGTCGCCGGAGGAAAGCAGGCGGCGGGCCAGCAGCTCTCCCGTCCGGTCGCCGTCGCCGCCGCAATCGATGACGACGCGGTAGCCGCCGTCCTGAAAATACAGGCACTGTCCCTGCCCGACATCCAGCATGGTAAACCGCGTCTGTCTGCCGTCGAGGCAGGAGAAAAACAGCGTCGCACAGAGCGTCGCCAGCAACGCCGCCCCCAATACACGAAGGTGCAGCCGTCGGTGGAAAATCGCTGCCGCACCGAGCATCAGATAGGCCGTCCCCAGCCACAGACAGGCATAGCGGTTGTCGGTATACAGCGCCGCAAACGGCAGGCCCGCCAGTGTATTGACGGCAAAGAGCACAAAGCGAATAAGCAGCGAAACCGCCAGCGCCGGGATGGCACCCAGCGGCAGCCAGAGCATTCCAAGGATCGTAACGATCACGCTTGCCGTAAAGATCAAGCTGATGAGCGGCAGCAGCAGCGCGTTGCTCACAAAGGAGATCAGCGAGATCGTCCCGAAATACCACGCGACGAGCGGCATCGTAAAGAGCGACGCGCCGAGGGAGGTAGAAACGGAAACCGCAATTCCTCGGACGATGCGGCGGTAAAGCCCCGGCTTCTGCTTGTCGTCCGCCTTCGTCAGAAGCAGAATGCGGCGATGGAGCGGCGGCGCGGCAAGGAAAATTCCGGCCATCGCCAGAAATGAAAGCTGCAGGCTCGCGTTGGCCAGCGCCCACGGGTTCGCCATCAAAAGCACCAGCAGCGCCGCGCTGAGCGTCGTCGGCGGGTCATTTTCCCGGCGGAGGACCGGCGCAAGCAGCAAAATGGTATTCATCACCACCGCCCGCGTCACCGACGGCGCAAAGCCCAGCATCATCGCAAAGCACCACATCACCGCGATGCTGACGATCGATGCCAGCCTGCGGCGGCGGCAAAACAGCTGCACCACGCCGATGAGCAGCGACACGTGCATCCCGGAAACCGCGACCACGTGGGAAACGCCCGCAATGGACAGCGCGTTACTCGTCGAATACGCCAGACCGCTCCGGTCGCCGGTCAGAAGCGCCCGGACAAAGCCGCCGCTCTCCTCCGGAAACACCCGTGTGATTGTGCTGCGCAGATAGGCGGCGGCAGCGGCGGGATAGAGCGAAACCGGCAGGCGCTCCGCCCGCTCGACGGTGTACCCGCCGCGCTGGAACACCAGTAGGGAGATATCGTGGGATTGAAAGTAAAGATTTTCGTCCCGGCCGCTCACGTCCGTCACCTCTCCGGTCACGGTCACGCGGTCGCCGAGGCGCAGGTCCAAGGCTTCGTCATCCAGATAGAAATACGCCCGACCGCCGTCCAGCCGCACTGCGACACGGCAGCCGTAATCCGTTTTCTCCGGCAGGAGGCAGACCTGACCCGTTACGGTCTTGTTCTCACCGCAGAGCTTTCGCAGCGGCACGAGCTTCCATTGCTCATAGCCCCAGCTCCACAGCAAACCCAGCGCCGCGCCGAGGGCCAGAATGCGAATGCGCTTCGCCGCATCCCGTCGCACCGGCAGCAGCGCAGCCAACAGAACTGCACAGCCGAGAGCAGCAAACAGCGCCGCCTGCATCGGAAGCAGCCAGAGATACGCCGCGACCGCAGCGGAAAACGCGATGGAAAACAGCATCAAACGGCGCATTCCGGTCCCCCCTCTCTAAAAATCGAGGCGGGCAAGCTGCCCGCCTCATAAAGAACTCAGTTAAAGCTCCCCAGCTGCTTGCCGCCAAGCACGTGGAAGTGCAGGTGCGGCACGGTCTGGCCCGCGTCCGCGCCGCAATTGGTCACGACGCGGTAGCCGTCCGAAAAGCCCAGCACCGCCGTCAGCTTCGTGATGACCGCAAAGATGTGGCCGACAATGGCGCAATTGTCCTGATTGATCTTGTTCGCGCCGGTCAGATGCTCCTTCGGCACGACGAGAAAATGCTGCGGCGCGAGCGGCTGAATGTCGTAAAAGGCATAGCACAGCTCGTCCTCATAGAGCTTATTCGAGGGAATCTCCCCCGCGATGATCTTACAGAAAATGCAGTCGCTCATGGTTAGCCTCCTTATTGTACGTTGTTCATCACGAAATCGTCCACCAGTGCGAGGGCGTTGTCGAGCTTGAGCGCGTCCTTGCCGCCGCCCATGGCCGAGTCGGGCTTTCCGCCGCCGCTGCCGCCGCAGGCACAGCAGACCTCCTTGACCAGAGCGCCCGCCTTGATGCCCTTGGCAACGGCGTTCTTGCCGCAGACGGCCAGAATGCTGATCTTTTCGCCGCAAGCGCTTGCCAGCACCGCAACGACATCCGGGTCGCGGTCACGAAGCTGGTCGCCCATCTTGCGCAGATCGCCCGCCGCAATATCGTTCTTCAGCGCGGTCAAAACCTTGAGACCGCCGACGTTCTTCGCCGAGAACAGCACCCGGTCGATTTCGCCGCCGAGCAGCTTATCCTTCATGCGGTCGAGGTCCTGCCGCAGCTCCTTCATCTCAAGCATCACGCCGTGCGCCCGCTGCATCAGCTCCTTCGGCGTGGTTTTCATCTCGTTTGCCGCCGTGAGGATAATGCGGTTGAACTGCTCCATCTGCTCCATCACGCGCTTGCCGGTGAACGCCTCGATGCGGCGTACACCGGAGGCCACGGAGCCTTCGGAGATGATGCGGAACGGGCCGACCTTGGCGGTGTTATCCAGATGTGTGCCGCCGCAGAATTCGAGTGAATCGTCGCCCATCTTGACCACACGAACGGTGTCGCCGTACTTTTCGCCGAACAGGGCCATCGCGCCGAGCTTCTTGGCCTCCTCGATCGGCAGGACGAGCGTTTCCACGTCCTCGCCGCGCAGGATCATTTCCATCACGTCGTTCGACGCAGCCAGCAGCTCATCCGGCGTGACCGCGGAGAAGTGCGTAAAGTCAAAGCGCAGGTGGTCCGGCTCGACCAGAGAGCCTGCCTGATGGCAATGCTCGCCCAGCACGCGGGTCAGCGCGGTTTGCAGCAGATGCGTCGCCGTATGTGCACGGCAGATGGCACGTCTGCGTTCGGCATCGACCGCCGCCGTCACGGTGTCCCCGATGGAGATCGTGCCGCTGACGACCCTGCCGTAGTGCATATACTTGCCGCCCTTGTTTTTCTGGACGTCCGCCACGTCAAAGCGGAAGCCCTCGGCGGTAATCACGCCGGTATCGCCGATCTGGCCGCCCATTTCGGCGTACATCGGCGTTTCGTCGAGGACAAGGATCGCCTCCATGCCCTCGGAAACCGTGCCGCAAAGCTCCTCGCCCTGCACAATCGCCGTGACCTTACCCTCGGCGGTCAGGCGGTCGTAGCCGACGAACTTGCTTTCGGGGACCTCCTTACCGAATTCCACACCGGCCCAGCCGAGGTCGCCGAGCGCCTTGCGTGCTTCGCGGGCGCGCTGCTTCTGCTCCTTCATCTGCTTGGCAAATTCTTCCTCATCCACGGTCATGCCCTGCTCGGCGACCATTTCGGCGGTCAGGTCGATCGGGAAGCCGTAGGTATCGTAGAGCTTGAACGCATCCGCACCGGAGAAGCAGGCCTCGCCCTTTTCCTTATGCCCGGCGAGCATCTCAGAGAAGATCTTCATGCCGCCGTCGATGGTCTTGCAGAAGTTTTCCTCCTCGGTCTGGATCACCTTGGTGATATAAGACTGCTTTTCGCGCAGCTCGGGGTACTGGCACTCGTTTTCGTGGACAACCGTGTCCACGACCTTGTACAGGAAGGGCTTGTCCACGCCGAGGAGCTTGCCATGCCGCGCGGCGCGACGGAGCAGGCGGCGCAGCACGTAGCCGCGGCCCTCATTCGACGGAAGAACGCCGTCGCAAATCAGGAACGTCGAGGCGCGGATATGGTCGGTGATGACGCGCAGAGAAACGTCCATCTTGTGGCTCTTGCCGTAGCTTGCGCCGGTCAGCTCGGTGACCTTGTTCGTGATGTTCATCACGGTATCGACATCAAACAGGCTGTCCACATCCTGGCACACAACCGCAAGCCGCTCCAGGCCCATGCCGGTGTCGATGTTTTTCTGCTTCAGCTCGGTATAGTTGCCCTTGCCGTCGTTGTCAAACTGGGAGAACACGTTGTTCCAAATCTCAATATAGCGGTCGCAGTCGCAGCCGACGGTGCAGCCGGGCTTGCCGCAGCCGTACTTTTCGCCGCGGTCGTAATAGACCTCGGAGCAGGGGCCGCACGGGCCGGAGCCATGCTCCCAGAAGTTATCCTCCTTGCCGAAGCGGAAGATGCGCTCGGCGGGAACGCCGATCTCCTTTGTCCAGACATCGAAGGCCTCGTCGTCGTTTTCATAGATGGAGGGATAGAGCCGGTTTTCGTCCAGCCCGACGACCTTCGTCAGAAATTCCCAGCACCACGCCAGCGCTTCGTGCTTGAAGTAATCGCCGAAGGAAAAATTGCCCAGCATTTCAAAGTACGTGCCGTGGCGGGCCGTCTTGCCGATGTTCTCGATGTCGCCCGTGCGGATGCACTTCTGGCAGGTGCAGACGCGGTGGCGCGGCGGCTCCTCCTCACCGGTGAAATAGGGCTTCATCGGCGTCATGCCGGCGTTGATGAGCAGGATAGACTTATCATGCTGCGGTACGAGCGGGAAGCTCGGCAGGCGCAGATGACCCTTGCTTTCAAAGAACGACAGGAACATCTCCCGCAGCTCGTTCAGACCGTATTTTTTCGTTTCCATAGTTTCTCCTCCAAATAAAAATACCCCACCCCCGGCATAGGGGCGAGGCGCGCTCGCGGTACCACCCTAATTGCCGCACCAGAGGCACGGCTTCTCAGTCATTCGGTAACGGGAATGGGCCGTCCCGCTCGTCACGGGCCGCTCGGAAGTGGCGGTCCATGCTGCATGGCTGCGGGGCTTGCACCGTTCCCCCGCTCGCTCCAGCCGCCGGCATGAATTGGCTTCCTCAACGCGATAATTGCAATATTCGGGGTAATTTTATCAAAGCAGCAGGGATTTGTCAACCGCTATTCCCCTGCGTCAGGAAAATCGCAGTAAAAAAATTCAAAAAAAATCATAAAACCCCTTGACAAACCGATATTTCTTTGTTTATATTATAATCGATACATCGGTATCGATAAAATCATATCAAATTCAATATTAAAGGAGATGCTGTTATGAAAGGTTTTGCAATGCTCGGAATCGGAAAGACCGGCTGGATTGAGAAGGAGCGCCCTGTCTGCGGGCCAATGGACGCGATCGTAAAACCGATTGCCGTTTCACCCTGCACCTCTGATGTTCATACGGTTTGGGAAGGCGCGATCGGCGATCGCCATGACATGATCCTTGGCCATGAGGCCGTCGGCGAGGTCGTCGAGGTCGGCGCTATGGTGCGCGACTTCCATCCCGGCGACCGCGTTATCATCCCCGCCATCACCCCCGACTGGGGCGCGCTGGAGTCGCAGGGGGGCTACTCCATGCACTCCGGTGGAATGCTCGCAGGCTGGAAGTTCTCCAACTTCAAGGACGGCGTCTTCGGCGAATTCTTCCATGTCAACGAGGCCGACGCCAATATGGCCCTGCTTCCGGACGGGCTTGACCCCGTTGCTGCCGTCATGCTGTCGGACATGGTGCCGACCGGCTTCCACGGCGTTGAGCTTGCCGACGTGCATTACGGCGACGACGTCTGCGTGATCGGTATCGGCCCCGTCGGCCTGATGTCGGTCGCTGCGGCGACCCTGCACGGCGCTGCAAGACTGTTTGCCGTCGGCTCAAGAAAGGTCTGCGCCGATGCTGCGCTTGCCTACGGCGCAACGGACATCATCGACTACCGTCAGGGCGGGATCCTTGAGCAGATCATGGAAAAGACAAACGGCAAGGGCGTTGACCGCGTTGTCATCGCCGGCGGCACCGCAGAGGAAACCTTCGCAGAGGCGATCAAGATGCTCAAGCCCGGCGGACGCATCGGCAACGTCAATTACCTCGGCAGCGGCGATAACGTTCTGATTCCCCGCGTCGAATGGGGCTGCGGCATGGGTCACAAGACCATCGCCGGCGGCCTGATGCCCGGCGGACGGCTGCGGATGGAAAAGCTGGCTGCGCTGATGCAGACCGGCCGTCTGGATACCTCCCGTCTGATCACCCACCGCTTCAACGGCTTCGAGCACATCGAAGAGGCCCTGATGCTCATGCGCAACAAGCCGCGTGATCTCATTAAGCCGGTCGTCGTGGTCTAAATCATCTCCGAATATTGCGTAAGCGGATGGCAAGGTGCTTTGCCATCCGCTTTGTTTATGGTACTAAAGGTAGATGCCGACGGTCAGAGCCAGCCGTCCGCGTCGCGTCGCGCCGCCGAGGGAGAGCACTCGCAGCTTTCCCCGTCCGCGCAGAGAAAGCTCGTCGTTCTCTGCAATCGGACGATCCGGCTTCAGGCAGGTCAGCCCGTTGACTGCCACCGCACCCGCGCGAACCGCGTTCACAGCCTCGCCCCGGCTGAGATGAAACGCCGCCGCCAGCACACCGTCCAGCCGCAGCGAGGCAACGCTCACCCGCTGCTCCTTCATCTCCTGTGCCGGCCGTTCGACCGAAGCCGGGTCAATCGACTCCAGCCGCAGACGCTGCCGCCCTGCATCGGTCAGATTGTCCAGCAGGTACCGCGTAAGCTCCGACAGGACAAAGCAGTCAAAGCTCGTTTCGCGGAGGTAGATGTCCCCCACCGCGTCGCGCCGGATGCCTGCTCCCATCAGTGCACCCAAAACATCCCGATGCGACAGCGCGTTTTCCTCATAAAACCGCCCGCGCAGGCAGGCGATCGGCCCGTCCGGAAAGCCGAAATAGTCCTCCCGTGTCAGATACTCCGGCAGCCAGTAGGCAACGGCGCGCTCCGCCCCCTCCGTTCCGCCCCAAACGGCGCACTCCGGCAGCAGTCTGCGGACGAGTGCCTGCTCTCGCTGCGTCAGAAAGGCTGAGCAGACCGGCTGCTCCCGCTCCATACCGCGCGAAAGGCGGTCCACCGTGCGGACCAGCAGCATCCGCTCCTCCTCCGACTCCGCCAACGCGGCGATCTCTTTTCTTCTGTCCATTCCTCTCTCCCAACAATAAAAAGCGCGGCAGGCTGTCCAAAAGCCCCCCTCATGTCATCGCGAGGAGGGCACAGCCCGACGTGGCGAGCCGTTTCCCCTTCCCCGCGCCGCAGCGCCTTGGCTCCCTCTCTGAGGGAGCTGACACGGCCTTTGGCCGCGACTGAACCCGCAGGCGCAGGTTGCAACGTGGTATGTGCCAAAATCGAAGTGCCAGCAGC
>CABSFY010000013.1 GCA_902477055.1 uncultured Eubacteriales bacterium | reverse complement strand
CGGCGCGGTCTGCCATAAAATGGACATCTATCAGCCGGAGGAAGGGCCGCAGCCGCACCCCGTGCTGATCGACCTGCACGGCGGCGGTTTCCTGCTGGGCCGCAAGGAGGTCAATCGTCTCTTTTGCGCCGACATGTGCCTGCGCGGCTTCGTGGTGTTCTGTCCGGAATATCCGCTCGCGCCCGGACAGACGCTGTTCACGGTTTTTCGCGATATCAGCGCCGCGATCGACCGAATTTGCGAAATTGCCCCGTCCTATGGCGGCGACCCGAACCGGCTCTATCTCTGCGGCGACAGCGCCGGGGCGCAGCTTTGCGTCTACCTCGCAGCGATGCAGAACGTGCCGGAGCTTGCCCGTGCCGCCGGAGTGACCCCGCCCCGGACGAGAATTCGGGCGCTCGGCCTGCAAAGCGGAATGTTTTATACCGATCGCTTCGACAAGATCGGTCTGTTCCTGCCGAATTCGATCTACGGCAAAGGCTGGCGGAAGCATCCCTTCCGTCCGTACATCAATCCGGAGCACCCGGCACTCCTGCGCGGTCTGCCGCCGTGCTTCCTTGTGACGGCAAAGGGCGACTTTCTGCGGCATTACAGTCAAAAATTCGCGGCGGCCCTGCGGCAGAGCGGCAATCCGCTGCAATTTCTCGACCTCGAAGCCGACCACGACCTGCCCCACGCCTTCGCCGCCATGATCCCGGAAACCCCCGAAGCCCAAACCGCCAACACCGCCATGGCCGCCTTCTTCCTATCCCAATAAAAGCCCGGACGCTTCCCAAAAACGGAAAGCGTCCGGTTTTTATTCTTCAATTGCACAGGCGTGATCTTTACACAAAAAGAGCGGCCGGTAGTAGCCCAGCAGGTCGCCGAGCGGAAGCACTTCATCGCGCAGGCAAATTCCAAGCACCTCCTGAATATAGCTTCTTCGTCGTTCAAAGCGCCGCCACAGCGCAGGATAATCCCGCTGCAATTTCTGCCGCAGTGCAGCATCCGCAAGCGCCAGCCCGTCCTCCGCAGAGGCTCCGGCGTAGCCGGGAACGGAGGGGATGATATCCGCCTGTAACAGCATCCCGCTTTTCAGCGTGATCGCCGAGTCTTTTGCAAACGGCGATACCGTCCATTCCTCCTGCCCGGTCAAATGGCCCGGATTCAGGGTCCAGCGGTACGTTTCCTTCGGCAGCACGGCCTCGACGACATCATAGACCGCGCCGCACGTCTGCCCGATTTCGAGAGCCTCCAACCAGCAGGCCAACGCCTTATAATATGGCAAAGCTACACGGTTGAGATAGTCGCGGTTCGCTTCCGGCAGGTCGTTTGTTCCTTCGGCAATGTACCCGGCTCTGGAGGTCAGTCCGCCGCGCAGGCCGAAGGTGACGGAAATACGGTCGCCCATCCGCATTTTTTTCGCACGCGGGAACACGACGGCATTGGTGAAACGCTCACCCGCCGCGCAAATGGCCGTCACCGTTCTCGGCTGGCCCCAGTCCCGAAACGCTGCGGCGACTTCCATCTCGGTACGACCCGGCGCGACCTGTTCCATTGCGCCGAAAACAGCCGCAGCCGCCGTTGCCGCACCGGCCTCATAATGTGCGATCTCGTTTGCGTTCATTTGGTTGCGCACGCCGGTCTCCGGATTGAGGAACACGCGGCCCATACTGAGCGTTTCGCCGTCCGGGTTGCAAGCTCTGACTGCCTGCACAATCCATTCCGGCACATCGAACAGCGACGTGTTATCCTCCACCCTGCTGGTAAACAGCTTCCAACCGGCAATGCCGATCCGCCGCCGGTTTTCAACTCCCGCAGCGTGCAGAAGCTCCGCGAAGGGTTTGTCCGGTGTCATCGGCTGCCCCGGCAAGGAAAAATGGGGCGCGTGGACAGCTCTTGCAGGCAGGAAGGAATACTGCGCCATTTTTAGGTTCTCGTTTCCAAGCACCAGGCAATGCTCCGCATCGTCACGTTGCAGAACCAGAAGTGCCTCCTCAAAGCGCGGCTCAAAGCCGGTCAGATAGGCAAAATTCGCGCCGTGTTCCCGGTCACCGTATACCAGAAGTGTGTCCAACCGCTCCGCTTCCATCCGCGCCAGCACCTTTTGCAGATGCTGCCGCATCGTTTCCGCCGTCAGATCGACCGGGGGAAGCACCGGCTCACATCGCGGCGGACAAATTTGTTTATATACTGCTTTCATGCTTTGCGATCTCATTTCTTATCAGATGATATGCGCCGATCATGCCCGCATCGTTTCCCAGTGCGGCAGGCGCCAGCTCCGCGCCCTGCTCGATGAGGAAAAGCTGCTTCTCATATGCCGCTTGGATGGCGGGGATCAGAACATCGGCAGCGGCGGAAACGCCGCCTCCGATCAGAAAAATCTCCGGCTCGAACGCGTGAGAAAACGCCGCCATTGCCGTCGCCAGCAGGCCCATACTGTGGTCGATACAGCGTTTGGCCAGCTTATCGCCATTTCGCGCGGCATCACAGACATCACGCGCCGTCAGCTTCTCCGGCGCAATCGCCCGCAGTACGGACGGCTCCTGTGTCGCGACGAGGAGCCGCTTCATGTTGCGAACAATGCCGGTCGCAGAGGCGTTCTGATCGACACAGCCGCAGTTTCCGCAGTTGCAATGCTCCGTTTCCGTCAAGTCAACCCGGACGTGGCCGATCTCACCGGCATTGCCGTGCGCACCGCACACGACCTTTCCGTCCAACACAATTCCGCCGCCAACACCGGTCCCCAGTGTAATCAGCATGACGGAACGGTAACTTTTCGCCGCGCCGCAGTAATACTCTCCGAGTGCGGCAAGATTGGCATCGTTTCCCGCCGCAATGCGGCAGTCGGGAAAATATGCCGCCAACGCCTTCGTCGGTTCAAAGTGATACCAGTGCAGGTTGACACATTTTATGACATGGCCATCCGCATCGATCGGGCCGGGGACACCGATGCCGATGCCCGCGAGGTCCGCCGCTGCCATGGCGTGCGCCTTAAAATAGGTGCGGATGGAGTCGGCGATGGACGGAATGATCTTCGCGCCGTTGTCGCGCAGGTCCGTTGCGACGAGCCATTTGTCCAGCAGAGCGCCGTCCGACGAAAACAGACCGAATTTGATCTGTGTCCCGCCGATGTCCACGCCGACAATTTTCTTTTGCTCCATGTTACAGATTGTAAAGCCGTGCTGCATTGTCGTGCAGGATGCCGTTGATTTCCTGCTCGGTAAACTCCGGCCAGCCCGCGTTCTTGCAGATCTTGTTCATGCCGAAACGAACGAGGTCCGCCCATTGCAGGATGTCCTGCGTCGGATTCTCATGGAACAGGTCGTTATTCGCCGCAACGAAATCCGTAGCAAACATGACCCGGTCAATCACGCCCAGCTCCTTGGCCAGCACCATGTTCCACGTCATCCAGAACGGACGCGTATAGAGCATCGCAAGGTCCGTCCACAGGTTCTTGTCGTTGACCATCATCGTGAACAGATACTCACTGAACGGATAGCCGATATGCTCGACCACCTTTACCATGTTCGGAAAATCAAAGGTTACGTCGTTCAGGTTTTCCATTTTGGCATATTTCGTATGCGCCAGCACGGTTGGACCGCCCGCTGCGGAATGGTGGTACTGCACGACCGTCCCGGTAGCGCTGGCTAACTCGTAGAACGGATAGATCGAGCGATCGTTGGAGTTGAACTGTCCGTAGGGCGGGGTAAACAGAACGCCGCGATAGCCGCAGTTTTTTACCTTGTCCTCCATGTAGTCGTAATTCTTCCGGTTGAACCGCCCTGCCTCGTCGATCGGCTCGACGCTGCAAAACGGGATGAAAAAGTCGGGGTATTTCGCGTAGGCCCGCTCCACGGCGATCTCGCCGAATTCTGAGTTCCAGACCTTGTGCATATCCTGCCCCATGCAGACGCAATGCTCCACGCCGGCCGCCTTCATCCAGCTTACAAGCTGGTCAATATCCGTGTCCTTCGGAATGGACTGACCCAGACGGTCATAGGTCGGCCGGTCAAAGCAGGACGTATCGATCAAGTGCATATGGGAATCAATTATCATTTGCATTTTCTCCTTTATGTAAGGGCCGGAGCGAAGTCCGGCCCAATTGCTTTGGTTGTGTTCGGCGCTTACTTGGCGTTGATGTCAAACTCCTGCGCGTTTGCCGCAGTGAGCAGGACCGGCGTCAGCTCGCAGAAATCGTCGGGGCCCTGCCGCGTGTATTCGCCCTTCATGATGCTGTCGAGCGATTCGACGCACTGGATGGCCATATTGGTCGGGGACATACCGGGGCTGGCGACCAGACGGCAGTCAACGCCGACTCTCTTCATCAGCTCCTGCTGCTCGCTCGTCGCGTCATAGCCGATGACAAAAACGTCCTTCTTTCCCGCGTCCTGCAAGGCATTGTACGTCGCCATGGTGCATTCGTTCCAGTAGCAGAAGAATGCGTCCGCATCCGGATAGGCCGTAATCATATCCGTCGCCCAGATGTAGCAGCCGTCGGCGGTCTTGTCCTGCGAACGGTTCAGGATCACCGTCGCGTTCGGGAAGTTATCCTCGATGTACTTACAGAACGCGTTGACGCGCAGCGTGCTGGAGGAAATGGAGGGGTCGTCCTCGAATACGACGATCTTTGCATCCGCCTTGTTGTTCAGCGCCTTCATGCACTCCTGCGCGGCAAGCTCGCCGCCCTTTGCGTCGTCATAACGGACGGCAGCGTCCTCGGTTCCGGCGCTGGAGAGGCAGTCGTAGCCGACGATGGGGATGCCGGCCTTCTTCACTTCGGCGATCACGTCGTTTGCGCCGTCGGCATCGATCGCTGTGTAAATAATGCCGTCAATGCCCTGTGTAATGAGGTTTTGAATAATGGTATACTCTTCTGCCCAGTTGCCCTTGGGATCCATTGTTACCGCTTTCCATCCCTTTGCTTCGATGGCCTCTGTTGCCGCATGGGAGAAATCGACTGCAAATGTTTCAGCCATGCTCCACGGAACAATTGCAATTGTCTTTTCGTCATTGTTCGATTTGCCGTTTCCACCGGAGCCGCAGCCTGCCAGCATGAGGCAAATCATTGCCAAAACCAGAATTACGCCAATCAGTTTCCTCATCGTTGTTTCCTCCTGTTTCTTGTCATATTGTAAATGGGATTCCCATCTACTTACGTTCTTTATTAGAAATCTTGTTGAACCACAGCGCATAGAATACCGCAGCAACCATCAGAACGCCGCGTACCACGAGCTGCCAGTTCGATCCGATATACATCAGGTTCATGCCGTTTGTGATCATACCCATCATCAGCGAGCCAAGGAAAACGCCAATGGCAAGGCCCTTGCCGCCGCCGAGAGATACGCCGCCGATCGCGCAAGCGGAAATTGCAATCGTGGTATAGCCCGTCGCTGCGTTGGGTGTTGCAGAGCCAACACGTGCCGTTGACAGGATACCTGCGATGCAGGATAGCCCACCGGAAATCACATAAGTGAAAAAGCGGACCCGCTTAACATCAATGCCGGAAATATAGGCCGCCTGGTAGTTGCCCCCGACCGCATAGATCTTGCGGCCAAACGACGTTTTGCCCAGCACAAAGGCCATCACCGCAAACGTCAGAATCAGGATCCAAATTGAGATCGAGATGCCAAGGAATGTACCGGAGCTGAGGGTCTTGAAGGAAGGCGGAAGCGAGGTAACCGCGCTGTTATTTCCCACGATGTAAACCAAACCGCGAACCGCAGTTTGCGTACCCAGCGTAACGATAAAGGGATCAATCTTCGTCCTGGAAACGATCAGGCCGTTCACCGCACCGATCACGCAGCAGATCACAACGGAGATCAGGATTGCGGGGAATATCCCGGTGCGGATACCGAGCAAGCCGTCTGTTACAAGAAGTGCACAAATCGTTCCGCCAAGTGCGCAGGTTGACTCAATGGAGAGGTCAAACGTTCCGTTGAGGATCGGGAAGGCCAACGCGCAGGACAAAATGCCGTACACGACGATTTCCTTCAAAATGTTATTGATATTGCCAATGGTAAGAAATGTTCCGCTTTGAATCTGTACCACAATCGAATAAACAATAATCAGGCAGATCAGACCCGACAATTCAAAGTACTGCGAGTGGCGGAGACGTCCCCACAGCCCCGGTTTTTTCTGTTTCAGGCTATTCATTGCTATTCCCTCCAAGCTCTGTGTGCGAAATTGCCAGCTTCATGATGCTTTCCTCACTGGCTTGTTCCATGCTCAGCTCGCCGGAAAGGTATCCCTCGTGCATCACAAGGATCCGGTCGCTGATACCAAGCAGCTCCGTCATTTCAGAAGAAACAACGATAATTGACATTCCTCCACTGACCAATTCATTGATGATTCTGTATATTTCCGCCTTTGCGCCGACGTCAACGCCTCTCGTCGGTTCGTCCAGCAAAAGGACCTCCGGCTGCGGCGCCAGACATTTTCCAAGCACCACCTTCTGCTGATTTCCGCCGCTGAGCGCGGAGACGATCATATTTCTTCCCCGCGCACGAATGCTTAGCCGCTGCATATAGGAATCGACGACGTTGATCTCCTTGCGGTGCTTCATGATTCCAAGCCTTGAGAGCTTGTTCAGAATGCTTAATATCATGTTTTGCAGGATGGACTGCTTGAGGATCAAGCCCTGATCCTTGCGATCCTCCGGCAAAAATGCAAAGCCGCGCTTGATTGCCTCCGTCGGCGTATGATTTTGGATCTGCTTTCCCTTATAGGCGATCACAGCATCGCAGGGGTCAATGCCGAAAATTGCCCGGAGAAGCTCCGTACGGCCGGCGCCGACCAGGCCGGCGACACCCAAGACCTCTCCCTGCCGCAGATGGAAAGAAACGTCGTGTACGCGGCTGTTGCGCAGATGCGACACCTCTAAAATTGTTTGCCCGATCTGGTTTGTTTTTTCAGGGAATTGCTGCTTCATTTGCCGTCCGATCATCAGCCTGACAATATCGTCCGTGGTCGCCGCTGCAACATCCAACGTACCGGAGTTTTCTCCGTCCTTCAAGACCGCAACGCGATCTCCAACTGCGAAAACATCCTCCAATCTGTGCGAGATCAGAATAACGGCTGTTCCCTGCTGCTTTAGCTTCCGAATGATGCGGTAGAGGTTCTCCGTTTCCTCAATGGTCAGCGCTGCAGTCGGCTCATCAAAAACGATAATTGACAGCTCGTGCGACAGAGCCTTCGCGATCTCAATGAGCTGGCGGTTTGCGATGCTGTATTGCCGCACGAGAGATCCCGGCTCAAAATGCAAGCCAAGGTCTTCCAATAGTTGTTTTGTATCATTTCGCAGCTTTTTGCCGTCAATCACACCGCCATGCGTTTTATATCTACCGACAAACAGATTTTCCGCAATGCTCATGTCCTCGATTTGCATCAGCTCCTGATGCACCATGCTGATTCCCAGCCGAAAGGCATCAACCGGTCGCATGATCTCGACCTGTTTCCCGTCAAGCCAGATTTCCCCGGCGGTTGCGCGCTCAACGCCGGATAGTATTTTTACCAACGTCGATTTTCCCGCGCCGTTTTCCCCACACAAGCACAGGACCTCTCCGCGATACAAATCGATGCTCACATTCTTTAGCGCGTGAATTCCTCCATAGCTTTTGTCGATGTTCCTCATTTCGAGGATCGGTCTGTTCATGTTCTCCTCCTGTTCTCGGATCGCCTGCGCTCCGCTTGGTAAAAATTTATCACCATTCTCACCAAAGTTGCCAGAATTCCCCGTGAAATTCAGCAGTTTTTTGTCTAATTGCATCATATCACTGATGCATTGTTTATCACAAGGCTTTTTTGATAAAATAGTGTACAAAAATTTGTGTTTCTTTTTGTTCAAATTGAATAATTGACTTTTTTCGTCCGTAATTGTATCATGGTTTAAGAGTCGTCCCGATTCTTGTGTGATAAACTATGGTTTATTTTATCATTATTTACCATCCGTGTACCTATTGACCCTTCCGAATTATTTGTATAAAGTGGGGGATCGCCATGAAAGAGAAAAAAATTACACTTCAGGACATTGCAGATCAGGCTCAGGTTTCAAAAGCCTTGGTTTCCCGCGTTTTGAATAATCGCCCCGTGCGTGTTTCTGCCAAAAAACGCGAGCAGATCCTTGACATTGCCAAGCGCTGCAATTACGTCGGCCTGAATCATCGCTCTGCACCCTTGCAGCCGTCCCCGCTGCGCCAGACCATTGCATTGATTCTGCCGAATCTGGACTACAGCTTTATGTCCGTAATTGCCGACACGATCACCTCCGTTGCTGCGCAAAGCGGTTACTCCGTTATTTTGTTTGACGGAAAAGGCGATAGCAAGTTGGAGCTGCACTACCTTGAGCTTTGCCATAGTATGCGCGTTGCTGGAATCATTTTGGACTCATTTATCAGCGCGAACAATAAGGTCTTTATTGACATGCTTTCCGCTTGGCAGATCCCGTTCGTATTCATCGACTGTTATCCGAATGAAGCCGGCGTATCCTTTGTTTCCTCCCAAAACCGAAACGCGATGTTTCAGTTGACGGAACGGCTCATTCAGCGAGGACACAAGAACATTCTGAGTATTATTCAGGACAAATCCTCCTTGGCAAACGTGTCGCTCGAGCGACTCAATGGCTATTACGCCGCCATGGATAAATATGGTCTTTCCGGCTACAATGAAATCATTTATCCGGGACTTGACTATTCCATGCAGCCGATTTTCAGCCTGATGAACTCTTCCGTAGAGTTTTCCGCCTTTATCATCCATACCGCATCGGATGTCGCAAACTTTTGCGACCTCCTTCCGTATACCAAATACTCCGGCAATCATGATTATGAAATCGGCGTATTTGATGATTTCAAAATCTCATTCAGCGATTACATCACCGGCCGTCATTCGGAGGTTTACCGCCGTATTGTCAGCATCGTCTCCCAAAAGCCCGCCGAAATCGCTTCGCAGGCCGTTGGAGCATTGCTCAGACGGATTCAGGAAGGCAGCAGCTTTAAGCCGGTGCAGTTGTTTATCGACTGCGAGCTAATTAATTTGACACCGTAAAAGGAGGCAAATTCCATGCATCAAAAGGACATTCAGAAGCTGTCAGTCATCGAGATTCCCTACGGCGATCTGTGCTGGGGGCCTGACCCGCAGCACATCCGTCCGGGCATTTATTCGGACCTTCAGTACTGGAACCAATACCGGGAGCTTGACGATTACCATCTTTGCGGCATTTATGCAAAGGCCGGTGTCCCGTATCAGATCGACCGGCTCACCTATCAGCCGAACGGTGACGAGGAAGTTTGGCTGACGCTCACGCGGCAGGTTTCCGACGCGACGTACCGCGCCCTGACCGGCGGCTCCGCGTTGCTGCTCACCGGCGGCTACTGCAAGGATGCCGTCGGCGTGTGCGGCGGCATTCAGCGTGCCATTGGCAGCGATAAAAAAGTAGGCATCCTCTATCTGGATGCCCACAGTGATATGTCCACGCCGGAGGTCACGCATACCGGCATCCTCGGCGGCATGGATATGGCTGCGATCCTCGGCATTACTCTGCCGCAATGGTGCGAGGCCGCCGGGCTGCGCGTCCCGTTCGACGGCCGTCATGTGATTTTGAGCGATTTCAGAGAATCCGCCGTAGACGACGACGGGGCGCTCGACATCGTCCGTGACCTCCACGTTCGTTGGCTGCAAGCGGATATCTTTGAAAACTCCGAGGCGTGGAAGCAGGCGGTGGACGAGCTGGCCGCCGAGGTCGATGCGCTCTATCTCCACATCGACGCCGACGTACTCAATCGCATTCACGTCCCGAACGCCGCCTGCGTCGCATCGGGCGGGCCGTCCATCCACACAGTCATGCGCAATATCCGTACTGTCATGGAAACCGGGAAGGTGTTGGTCTATGGCACCTATGGCTTCTATTTTGAAACTGACGTTCCCGGTCAGGATTCCCTCACTCTAAGCGGCCTCCGCGTCGTTTCCGCCGGCCTCGACAGCTGGCGAAAAATGCCCGATTTTTCTCATTCTGTCTAAAAAACCGTATAATTTTGCCCGGCAAGCAAAAATGCTTGCCGGGCATCTTTTTGCCATCACTCCAGGCGCTTGGTAAGCCGGTCTACTGTAGTGCGAACAAGGCAAAGGAGGGCAAAGCCGAGGGTGGTGGGGATGGCGAGGAGGGCCATCAGGACGGCACCGAGAGCGACGGCGAGGCGGGAAAGGACCGCTTTCATCCGCTCACGCTCCCTTCGCGCCGCTGACGATGTTGTAATACGCATTCGACGTCAGCCGATAGACCAGCGTATACAGCAATGCAAACACCAGATACGCGCCGATTGTCACAAAAATCAGCAGCTTCAGATTCGACAGCTCGAACAGCTGCAAAATGCGCCACACCAGCGGGAAGGCAAAGGCCAGATGCAGTCCCGCCAGCAGCAGCGGCAGGAAGAACACCAGCAGAATCTGCGCATTGATGCTCTTGCGGATGGCGCGCTTATCCATGCCGACCTTCTGCATAACGGCAAACCGCGCCTGATCCTCGTAGCCCTCGGAGATTTGCTTATAATAGATGATCAGCACCGCCGCGAGGATAAACACGATGCTCAGCAGAATGCCGATGAAGAACAGGCTGCCGTATGCCGCGTAGAAATCCAGCCGGTTTTCCGGAAGGCTGGACAGACCATAGCCGCACCAGCAGCGATTGTCCCAGTCCCCTAACACATCCGACAGCAGCTGTATGTCCTTTCCCGGCTTCATCGTCGGCCTTGCAAGGTCAAAGCCGATTTTCCACCATGCGCCGTTCGAATCGGAGGCAGTCACCGTCCCGTCCTCAATTGCCGTTAAGAGGCGTACAATAAAACCGTCGAAATCGCCCAAAACGACGCAAGCGTTGCGCGAAAGGGTGTCGCGGTCAAAAAGCGGCACCTCGCCCGCCGTTCCCGTAACGTGCAGCGGCGGCAGCTCGCCGAAAATCAGCCGATCCGCGCCGAGCGTGCTGCTCGCCAGCGCCTCGTCCGGGCCAAGAGTAAGCTGTGTGCCGAGCAGGGCGTTATAATCCTCGATCGGCAAAAAGATGATGCCTTCCTGTCTCCCCTCGCCGCCGAACACCTTGCCGTCGTACGGGAAGTCGGCAATAAAATAGCGACCCGTCACCACATTCTCCGGCTGCTGCTCCCGATATGCCTCCAGAATTTCCCCGGTCAGAGCGCTGAAGCGCTCCGAATCGTAGCTCTGCGGCTCCAAAAGGCTAATCGTCGCCGTAATATCGTTACCGTAGCGGCCGGTCAGCATATCCTCCACGCCGAGATACAGGCTCGCCGTTGAGGAGATCATGACCAGTACCATCGTGCTGAGGATGCAGATCGACGCCAGCCCCGCGCCGTTGCGCTTCATGCGGTAGGCCATAGAGGAAACGGAAACAAAGTGGTTCGGCCGGTAATAGTACCGCTTGTTCCGCTGCAAAATACGGCAGAGCGCCACCGAGCCGGAGATCAGCAGCAGATACGTCGCCGCGATGACCATAATGACCGCGACAAAGAACCAAGCGATTGCCGAGATCGGCTCCTCAATGCTGACCGACAGCCAATACGCGGCGCCGAGCAGCACCGCACCGAGCAGCGCGCCAAGCCAGTTTGCCTTCGGCGGACGCTCGCCGAGGTTTTCGCTGTGCAGCAGCCTCAGGGTGTCCGTTTTCCAAAGCTGCAGCAGAGCTTTCCCCAAGAGCAGCAGAAAGATCACCGCAAAAATACCGGCCGTCCACAAAAACGGCTCGACCGACATCGCAAAGTGCAGCGCCGCCTCCTGTCGCAGGAGCCTCATCAGCCCCAGCTCGGCAAGCTTCGACAGCACAACGCCGAGCGCCGTGCCGATCAGAAGCGACAGGAGGAAAAGAATCATCGTTTCCCACGCCAGCAGCCGCGCGATATTCCGCTTGCTCATGCCGAGGACGTTATACAGGCCGAATTCGCGGTTTCGCCGCCGCATCAGGAAGGAATTCGTATAAAACAGAAAGATCAGCGCAAAGATTGCGATCACAAACTGCGCCAGCCGAAGGATGATGCCGAGGCTCGTGCCGCCGCGCATCTCCGACAGCAGCGGGTCATAGCAAAGAAACGAGATCAGGAAAAACATCAGCACCATGCCGATGCAGGTCAGCAGAAACGGCACATACAGCCGTTTGTTTTTTCGGATGCCCGCAACCGCGAGTCGTGCGTAAAATCTCATTTCGCTTCACCGCCCGTCGCAAGCAGCGTCAGCGTGTCGACGATCTTCTGATAGAATTGATCGTCCGTGCAGCCGCCGCGATAGAGCTGGTGGAACACCTCGCCGTCCTTGATGAACAGCACGCGTCCGGCGTGGCTCGCCGCCTTGACCGAGTGGGTGACCATCAGAATCGTCTGCCCGCGTGCGTTGACCTCCGAAAACAGGCGCAGCAGCTCGTCGGTCGCACGGGAATCGAGCGCACCGGTCGGCTCGTCCGCCAACACAAGGCGCGGGCGGGTAATCAGCGCTCTTGCCGCCGCGGCCCGCTGCTTCTGTCCGCCGGAAATCTCATAGGGATATTTTTTCAGCAGGTCAGAAATGCCAAGCTCGGCGGCGACGGCGTTCAGGCGCGGCTCCATCTCGCGCCAGCTTTTCCCCGCCAGCACCAGCGGCAGGCAGATATTGTCGCCGATATTGAAGGTATCCAGCAGATTGAACTCCTGAAATACAAAGCCGAGCTGGTCGCGCCGGAAGGCAGAAAGCGTCTGCTCCCTCTGCGCGGCAAAATCCCTGCCGTCGAGCAGCACCGTGCCCTGCGTCGGCTTGTCCAGCGCGGCAAGGATATTCAAAAGCGTCGTCTTGCCCGAGCCGGATTCGCCCATGATGGCGACGTATTCGCCCTCCTCCACGGTGAAATTTACGTCGTGCAGCGCCTCGACGGAGCTGCCCCCGAAGCGGGTGGTATAGATTTTCTGTACGTTTCGTACTTCCAATAAACTCATAAGTAAACCTCCTTTGACTTCGGAACAAGCATAACACACGGGAGGAAATGCCCGCCATCGAATCGGCTTACATTTCCTCCCGTTCGTCTTACATTTTTGTAAGGTCAGTCCTTTGCGCTGTGTACGGTGACCTGCGGGTATGGGATACTGATGCCCGCGCGGTCGAATTCGCGCTTGATCGCCTCGTTCGCGGCGAAATAGACATCCCAATAGTCGGTGTCCTTCACCCAGAATTTCAGAACATATTCGACGCAGCTGTCCTTGTAGGCGTTGACGCAGACCTCCGGCTTTGTGTCCGGCAGGAGCTTTTCCGTCGGAGCGATGGAGAGCAGCGTCTGCTTGACGAGCGAAATATCGTCGCCATAGGATGCGCCGATCGTCAGGTCTACGCGGCGCTTGCCCTCGGCGGTGTAGTTGCAGATGCGGGCCGAGGCCGCGTCGCTGTTGGGGATATAAATCCGTTTGCCGTCGAAGGTCATGATCGTGGTATAGCTCATGCCGATCTCCTCGACCGTGCCGCTGTCCGCACCGATCTCGATATAATCGCCGACGTGGAACGGGTGCGTCGCCAGCAGCGTGATGCTGCCGAAGAAGTTGGCCAGCGCGTTTTGCACAGCCAGCGAAATGGCCAACGACAGCACGCTCAGCAGCGCAACAAGTGAGGTCACGTCCACGCCGAGGCTGCTCAGTGCGATCAAAATCACGATGGTATACAGCAAAATGCGCATGACCGTCCGCAGCAGGCCGAACATCGTCCGGTCGAGCTTGGAGCGCTGCAAGCCGCGGTCAAAGAGCTTGACGAGCAGCCGCACCAGCACGATGCCGATCACGACAATCAGCAGCGCGGGCAGCAGGCGCTTGAGCGTCAGCGTGCTGAAAAACGAAACGACATCCTGCCAGCTCATTGCTCCGTCTCTCCTTCCGGCAGCCGCTTGCTCTCGGCGTTGACGTACATCATCAGCTCGTCGCCGGTGATGGTTTCCTTTTGCAGCAGATACAGTGCAATCTCATCGAGCAGCGGACGGTGCTCGGCAAGCACCTGCTTCGCCGCCTCATAGCTCTGCTGGAGCAGGAGACGCACCTCGTTGTCCGCATCCGCCGCGGTGCTCTGGGCGCAGTCCATATAGGCCTGTCCGCCGAGGTATTCGCTGCTTGTAGCGCTCAGCGCCATGAGACCGATCTTGTCGCTCATGCCGAACTGCGTGACCATGCGGCGCGCCAGATCCGTCGCCCGCTCGATGTCATTGGAAGCACCGGTCGTCTGAATACCAAAGACGGTCTGCTCCGCCGCGCGGCCGCCCAGCAGCGTCTGAAGCTGGATGAGCAGTTCCTCCTTGGAGTTGAGGAACTTCTCCTCCTCCGGCATCTGCATCGTGTAGCCCAGAGCGCCGGAGGTGTGGGGAACGATGGTGATTTTGGAAACGGGCTGGGAATGCTTTTTCAGCGCGGCGACCAGCGCGTGGCCGACCTCGTGGTAGGCGACGATGCGCTTTTCGATATCGGTCAGGACGGTGCCCTTCTTTTCCGTACCGGCAATGACGACCTCGAAGGAGGTCAGCAGGTCCTGCTGATTGACGGTCTGGCGGCCCATGCGGACGGCACGAAGCGCCGCCTCGTTGACGAGGTTTGCAAGGTCCGCGCCGACGGCGCCCGCCGTTGCCTGCGCCAGCTTTTTCAGATCGACATCCTCGGCCAGCTTGATATTGCGCGTGTGGACGACGAGGGTCTGATAGCGGCCCTCCAAATTTGGGCGATCGACCACGATGCGGCGGTCAAAGCGGCCCGCACGGAGCAGCGCCTTGTCCAGAATCTCCGGACGGTTCGTCGCGGCGAGGATGACGACGCCCTTGGACGAATCAAAGCCGTCGATCTCGGCCAGAAGCTGGTTCAGGGTCTGTTCCCGCTCGTCGTTGCCGCCGAAGCGGCTGTCGCGGCTGCGGCCGATGGCATCGATCTCGTCGATGAAGATGATGGCCGGAGCGACCTTCGCGGCCTCCTGGAACAAATCGCGTACGCGGCTTGCGCCGACGCCGACGAACATTTCCACGAAGTCCGAGCCGGAGATGGAGAAGAACGGCACGTGCGCCTCACCCGCGACCGCCTTGGCCAGCAGGGTCTTGCCGGTGCCGGGAGAGCCGACGAGCAGCGCGCCCTTGGGGAGCTTCGCGCCGATGGCGGTGTATTTCTTGGGATTATGCAAAAAGTCGATGATCTCGACGAGCGATTCCTTTGCCTCGTCCTGACCGGCCACATCGCGGAAGGTCACGCCGGTTTCTTTTTCCATATAGACCTTGGCGCGGCTCTTGCCGATGCTGCCGAGCCCGCCGAAGCCGCCCCCACCGCCGCCGCTGCGGCCGGCAATAAAGCGCAGCAGCAGCGAAAACAGCGCAAACAGCATGATCGGCATGATGATCCACGAGAGCAGGAACGACCCGGTTGTGTCCTGCACGATGTCGCCCGTGAAGGTTACGTTATTTTCCTTCATCTGCTCGACCAGCGGCGTCAGCTCCACGCCGGGCAGGCGCTGGGTCACGTAGGCCGTGGGCCGTACCTCATCCTTTTCGGAGCGGAGCGTAAAGGTGATATACTCGGTGCCGATTTCGACCTCGTAGATATCGTCCTTTTCGAGCTGCGAGAGGAACACGTCGTACGTGACCTCCTTTTCGCCGCTGCCGAGAATCATGCGGTAGATCTGGTTCCAGAAAACCGTAACCAGAAGAACGATTACGATCAGCGCAAGAATGGAGTTGCGCTGCCGGTTGTTGTTATTCTGATTGTTCCGGTTTCGGTTCTGTTGACCGTTTGGATTTTGGTTGGACATATCCTGCCACCTTCCTGCTAACACCTGCGGGACAAATTACTCGCACGTCTTTTTTTCAAAGTTTCCCCAAAATAATAGCATATTTTTCCCGTTTTCGCAATGATGGAGCGTCGATGTTTCATGAACTTTTTATGAATTCCGGCAAAAGCGGGCCTTCCTTCGCCCTTTTTCCCGTGGGCAGATATTTAGTATTGTTTCCGAAAGCTTTTTTTGTTATAATGACATCGATCGTAATTTTTTATTGTAACGGAGTCAAATTATGAGAAAAGAAACGAAAAATGATACACCCGCCGCGCTGGACGAGGGGCTGATTGAGGGCCGCAACGCCGTAACGGAAGCGCTGCGCAGCGGGAGAACCATCAACAAGGTCTTTCTGGCCGACGGCGACACCGACCGTGCGCTGGGCCGTCTGGCAGCCATGGCGAAGGACGCGGGCGCGGTCGTCGTCCGCATCGACCGGCGCAAGCTCAACGACATGAGTCCCACCGGTGCGCATCAGGGTATCATCGCCTCGGTCGCCGCGCACGAATATGCGACGATCGACGACATTCTCGCCACCGCCGAGGAACGCGGGCAGCCCCCGCTTATCGTCGTGTGCGACGAGCTGTCCGACCCGCACAATCTCGGCGCGATCCTGCGGACCGCCGAATGCGCCGGGGCGCACGGGGTCATCATCCCCAAGCGCCGCAGCGTCGCCCTGACCGCCGTGGTCGCCAAGGCCTCCGCCGGGGCGATCGAGTACATGAAGGTCGCCCGCGTCAGCAACATTGCCGCCACACTGCGGGAGCTGAAGGAGCGGGGCGTTTGGGTGTTCGGCACGGCTGCCGACGGCACAACGAGCCTCTACGGCACAGACCTCAAGGGTCCCGCCGCCATCGTCATCGGCAACGAGGGCGAAGGTATGAGCCGTCTCGTCGCCGAAACCTGTGATTTTAAGGTCAGCATTCCCATGCGGGGAAACATCTCGTCATTGAACGCCTCCGCTGCCGCCGCAATTCTGCTTTATGAGGCAGTCCGTCAGAGAGGATGATCGTTATGGCCGCCGAATCCGACCGCGAACAACTGAATACCGCGGCACCGGCTTCGGCGGATGCACCGACGGAGGAATACTCACTGGAGGATATCCTGCGCGAATTCGGCAGCAGCCCACCGCCGGAAGAAGCCGCAGAAACAGCGCCGCCTAAGGCCGAGCCTGCTGTTGTGTCTGAGACCCCGCCCGCCGAGGAACCGACAGCCCCGACGGTCGAGGAGGTCCCCGCGCCCGCTGCAGAGGAGCCGCCCCCGGCCAAGGCGCAGCCGCTCTCGCGCAGCACCATCCGCTTCCGTCCCCCGTGCCGCGACGAAGCACAGGCTGCGAAAAGCGCGGGAACGCAGGCCATCCCGGTCCTTCCGCCGGGCATCAAGAGCGGCAAGCCCCCAAAGCCGCCGAAAAGCGCTCCCACTCAGAAGCCGCACATCACCGCACTGGCAAAGAAAGCGCCGCCGACTCCGCAGGAGCTGCTGACCAAGCCGCACAGCGGCATCGGCCTGTTCCGGCTGCGGCTGTTTCTGCTGCTGCCGCTTGCGCTGCTGACGCTGCTGCCGTCGGTCAGCGAGTATCTTCCGATCTCGCTGGACTTTCTCCCGGTGGAGCTGATGTCGTGGTCCAGCGTCGGCCTGTTCACGCTGGCCATGCTGCTGGCGCTGGAGGTCAACGTACGCGGCGTGAGTGACCTGCTGCATCTGCGCGTGGGGCTGTACACTCCCGCCGTCGCCGCCGCCGTGCTGGCACTCATCCACACGGTGCACCATCGCAGCAGCATCGGCCCGAATTACTGTGCAGTCGTGATCGTGCTGTACTTCTTCCTGCTGCGCTCGATCCTCTGCGAGAAAAAGGCCATGCGCTATACGCTCCGCGCCGTCAGCTCGTTTTCCTCGCCGATGGGTGTTTACGACACGCCGCAGCTCATCCGCGACACCGCTTCGCTCCGTCGCGACATCGGCAAAACAGATGATTTTATGGAGCATCTGCTCCAGCCCGACCGGCCGCAGAAGCTGTTCCGACTTTATGGCTGGTGCATTCTGCTGCTCACCGGCGCTGGCGCATGGCTGATGTCGTATTTTATGGGAAAAGATCTGGTGCTGAGTTGGTTGGTTCTGCTGCTCGGTGCGCTCCCGCTGTGCGGCGCGATGTCGTATTCGCGCCCGTTTGCGCATCTGGCCAAGCGGTTGTCCCAGCTCGGCGGTGCCCTTTGCGGCTGGTACGGAGCGAAGATTTTCGGCGGAAAGCACACCATCATTCTCCGCGATGAGGACCTGTTTCCGAAAAGCAGCATCTCATCGAACGGCATGAAGCTCTACGGCGCTTATCCCGCCAGCCGCGTGATCGCCTATGCGCTGGCCGCGCTGAACGCTGCGAACAGTCCGCTGGTCGATCTGTTTGAAACGCTGCTGCAATCCCAGCTCGGCAGTCACTACCCCGTCGCCGACCACCGCTTTTACGACATCGGCGGCATCGGCGCAGAGATCTTCGACGATATCGTCCTCGTCGGCTCGCTGGCGTTCATGCGCAGCATGGGCGTGCATATGCCGGAGGGCGCACGGGTGCGGCAGGCGGTCTATGTTTCGATCAACGGCGAGCTTGCGGGCGTGTTCGCACTACGTTACAAGGCGAACCATTCGACAAAAACGGGCCTGCGCAGCGTGTTGGCCAACCGGAACTTCTCGGTCGTGCTGGCCACGCGCGATTTTCTCATCACGCCGGAGCTGATCTCTGCCAAATATGAGCTTTCCGCCGCGCCGCTGCGCTTTCCGGACTATCGCGAGCGTCTGCGCCTGTCGGCCAACGACCGCAACGACAAAAACCGGCAGGGTGCGCTGATCGCCAAGGACAGCTTCGGCGCGTTCGCTACCGCCGTCGCCGCCGGGCGCAAGCTGCGCATCAGTGCGCTGTTTTCTGCCTTCTTAAGCGTATTCAGCGGCATCGTCGGGCTGGCGCTGTGCGCCGCGCTGCTGCTGCTGGACGCGCAGGCCGTCATTTCGCCGCTGAATATGCTGCTGTTCCAGCTCATCTGGGCGGCAGTCAACGGCCTGCTGACCTATGTTTTGCTGCGATTCTGACCCGCGCCGGATTTTTTGCACATTTTTAACGAAAAATTTGCAATAGTCATTGCAATATTTGCAACCATCGTGTATAATGAAACTAATTGTGGCAACATCGGTATGCCGCCCGCAGTCCTTTCCCGACTGCACAGAAAGGAGATTTTCAACAATATGTACACTGCGAAGGACATCCGCAATATTGCGCTGCTCGGTCACGGCGGCGATGGCAAATCCGCCCTGTGCGAGAGTATGCTTTTCCTCACTAAGGCAATTACCCGCCTCGGCAAGCGCGCCGACGGCACTACCGTTTCCGATTTTGACGACGAAGAGAAAAAGCGCCAGTATTCCATCAAGACCTCGGTCATCCCCGTAGAATACGCCGGCTGCAAGCTCAACGTTCTCGATAACCCCGGCTACTTTGATTTCGCGGCCGAGGTCGTGCAGTCTCTCCGCGTTGCGGATGCCGGTCTGATCTGCCTGTCCGCGAAGTCCGGCATCGTCGTCGGCACCGAGAAGGGCTGGAAGTCCCTCGCCGATGCGGAGCTGCCCGCAATGTTCTATGTTTCCAAGCTCGACGAAGAACACGCCAACTTCTTCGGCACGTTTGATGCCATTCGCTCCACCTTCGGCGCTTCCGCCATTCCGTTCACCTTCCCGATTCTGCACGGCGAGCAGGCCGTCGGCGTTGTTGACCTGATTGAGAAGAAGGCCTACGACGCAAGCGGCAAGGAGATTGCCCTCCCCGCCGATGCCGAGGAAAAGATCGAAGAGTACATGATGGAGCTGAACGAGCAGGTCGCCGAAACCGACGAAGCGCTCATGGAAAAGTTCTTCATGGAAGAGCCGTTCACCCCCGAGGAGCTTACTAAGGGCATCAAGGACGGCATCGCGCAGCGGACCGTTACCCCCGTGTTCTGCGGCTGCTCCATGAACGGCCTCGGCACCGTCCGCCTGATGGAGAACCTCAAGAAGTTCGCTCCCTCCCCGCTCGAGGGCAAGCCCATGGTCGCCGTGGACGAGGACGGCAACGAGTCCGAGTTCAAGCTCGACCCTGCCGGCAGCCCGATGGCGTTCGTGTTCAACACCGTCGCCGACCAGTACGGCAAGAACTCCTACTTCAAGGTCATCTCGGGTGACATTGAGGACACCATGACCGTCGTCAACGCCCGCACCGGCGACAACGAAAAGCTCGGTAACACCTTCTTCCCGAAGGGCAAGGACAACACCAAAACCTCCAAGGTCTGCTGCGGCGACATCGGCGTGTTCACGAAGCTCGCCTCCGTCCGCACCGGCGATACGCTGGGTCTGGCCGGCAAGGTCGTGTCCATCAAGAAGATGGAATACGCAGAGCCTTGCTACCGCATGGCCATCTACGCCAAGACGAAGGGCCAGGAAGACAAGGTCGCAGCCGGCCTCGTCAAGCTGAACGAGGAAGATGCCTCCTTCACCTATGGCAACGATCCCGAGACCAAGGAAATGATCATCGCCGGTGTCTGCGACATTCACCTGAGCGTCATCATTGCAAAGCTGCTGAGCAAGTATAAGGTCGAGGCCGAGCTTCGCCCCGCGAAGATCGCCTACCGCGAGACCATCAAGAAAAAGGTCGAGATCCACGGCCGTCATAAGAAGCAGTCCGGCGGTCACGGCCAGTTCGGCGACGTTTATATCCGCTTTGAGCCGCAGTCCGAATCCGAGGACATGATCTTCGCGGATGAAACCGTCGGCGGCTGCGTGCCGAAGAACTTCATTCCCTCTGTCGAAAAGGGTCTGCGCAACTGCATCGGCAAGGGCGTTCTGGCCGGTTATCCGGTGGTGTTCCTGAAGGCCACCCTGTACTTCGGCTCCTATCACCCCGTTGACTCGTCCGATATGGCCTTCCAGACCGCTGCCGGTATCGCCTTCAAGGAAGGCCTGCCCACCGCCGGTCCCACCCTGCTCGAGCCGATTGCCGAGCTGAAGGTCAACATTCCCGATGCCAACATGGGCGACATCATCGGCGACCTCAACAAGCGCCGCGGCCGCGTGATGGGCATGAACCCCGATCCTGTCAACCGCGGCTGGCAGATCGTCGAGGCTGAGGTTCCCGTCGGCGAAATGAGCAGCTACGCCATCGACCTGCGCTCCATGACGCAGGGCCGTGGTGCCTACTCCATGAAGTTCGTCCGCTACGAGGAGGTCCCGCAGATGAATCAGGCAAAGATCATCGAGGACGCCAAGAAGGACGAGGAAGAATAAGAAATTCAACGCGGGCATCCAGTCGGATGCCCGCATTTTCTATACACGCCACCCACAGGCTCCCCTTGCAGGGAGCTGACATGGCCGTAGGCCATGACTGAGGGGTTCACTCCGCCGCAGCGTCTTGGCTTCCCCTCTGGGGAAACTGTCGGCAACGCTGACGGATAGGGTCCCCGCGCCCGCAGGCGCACGTTCAATGTGGTTCGCAGCAAAATTGAAAGTACAAGCAATTAGCGGGCAAAGCCCGCTCAGCTTGTCAAAGAACCCCTGCTTTCAAGTGACGAAAGCAGGGGTTCTTTGACAAGCTGAGCCGCTCCCCGATTTTGGAAAATCGGGGAGCGGCTGAAAAACTACGCTTATAGCGTTCGGCGTAAGTCGTTGCCGGCGAATTTAATGAGCTGGTAGGTTCCTTCGATGCGGGAGGCGATTTGGGGGGAGTAGCGGCGTTCGATCGCTTCGGGCAGGAGGTTCGTTGAAATGATGGTTGACACACCGTCCATCATGCGCGTGTTGACGATGTGGTACAGTGCCGAAACGGTGAATTGCGTCGTCATTTCCGTACCAAGATCGTCGATGATAAGCAAGTCGCATTGCAAATACTTTCGCGTCAGGCCGCGATTTTCTTCGTTATCCTCGCCGAATTTCTCCGTTTCAAAATCCGCAAACAGCCGAATTGCCGTTTCATAGACCACGCTGTAGCCCTGATCGGCAACCTGCCGCGCGATGCAGGCCGAGAGCATGGTCTTGCCGAGGCCCGTGGCGCCGGAAAACAGCAGATTGCCGCTCCCCTTCCCAAAGCTGCGGGCAAAGCGTTTGCACTCCTCCAGATTCGCCCGCATCAATGTGCGCGGGGAGATACCGAGGCGCGGGTCGGGGGTATCCGGATAAACGTCAAGCCGGAAGTTCTCAAAGCTCTCCCGCCCGGTGCCAAGGAGGCTCGTCAGCTCTTTTTTCTGCTCCTGGCGGCAAAGCTCACGCAGGCAGGAGCACATCTGTGCGCCGCTGTAGCCCGTGCCGCCGCACTTGCTGCACACCGGCGAATCGTCCAGAAAGCCCTCCTCGAATTCGCTTGCGTCCAAAATCCATTCCCGTTCGCGCTGCAACGCTAAGTTGCGGTCGCGAATTTTGCGGACCGCCTCGCCGCCATCCTTTCGCAGTGCGACGGAGGTGAGCTGAATCATGCTATGCCGCAGCTCCCGGTCGATCTCCGCAAGGCGCGGATAGCGCTCATAGGCAAGCCGGCGATGCTCTTCATTTTCCCGTTCGCGCTCAAACCGCGCCTGCTCCAACCTCGCTCTGGCGCGGCGGAGCACCTCTTCGCTGTATGCCATCGGTTATCCCTCCCCCGCCTTTGCCAGCGCGCGCTCGACCGCCTTCTTTTCCAAGGGGGTCAGGGGCGCGTCGTGGGAGGCGTACATCTCGTTGCCGCGCCGGGCGGGCATTGCGGGTGCTTTTGCGTCGCCCTGCGCGATCTCCTCCGGGGTGTGCAGATTGTTTTCGTGCCAGGAGCGCAGAATGGAATTCATGTACGCCCACTTGAGTGCACCGGTGTTGAGGCACGTTTTTTCGTAGGCCATGCGGATCACGTCGTCGCCGAAGCCCATGGAAATCCATGACGCGATATATTGCTCCTCGGCCGAGGTCAGCCGCCGCTGGTCGATCTGAAGCAGCAGGCGAATCTGCTGGACGCGGGTGTGGAGCTTGAGCTGCTGCTGGACGAAGAAGCTGGCCGTTTCCAGATTATCGATGCCGTCGTCGGCCCAGCGGTAGGCTTCCTTTTCGATCGCCCGCATGGACGGCGCACGCATGGAGCGCTGCCGCGCACGTTCGACGCAGTAGGAAAGCAGCAGGCCGACCACCTCTACCGGCAGGCGAAGGTAGTCTACGAAGGAAAGCAGTGTTTTCAGCTCCTCGGTCGAAAGCGTCCGGCCAAGGCGGCGCTGTGCCTCGCCGACGAGCTTGGAAAACTGCGTCCGGCTGTCGCGAATGGCGCTGCGAACGTCGTCCTCCGTATAGGTCGGACGCTCCGGCTGAAGCGGCGGGCGTTCCGGGGTGTCCCAGAGGCCGAGCTGCCGCAGGGATTCCGTCGCCGCGACCATCTGCGGCACGGTAAAATGCAGCGCGTCGAGCGCCGTTTCCAGCGGCTGGGCAGAGCGGCGGTAGAGATACAGCGCAACCGCGTCGGTGCAGCCGCAGGACAATAGCTTTCGCAGCTCCTCCGTAGATAGTGTAACAGGCTGCATCGTTCTCCCCTCCTTTGCCGCAATTTTACAAGAAACCGGGAAGCTCTGAGCCGGTCACACAGAGCTTCCCGAATATTATAGCACACGCCCGACGCTACAGGCAAGCGCGGGCGTGTGCAAAAATAAGCCAAATTTCGACACGAAAATTTGTCGCCACTCCATATTTTGTGGCCACGTCGGTCTTAAAGCACAAGTCCGCCGTTGACCGGCAGGACCTGTCCGGTCACAAACGCCGCATTCGCCAGATACACCAGCGCCTCGGCGACATCCTCCGGGCTGCCGTTGCGGCCGACTAGATTTTCCTCTGCAAGCGAATCCAGCGTCTGTTGGCTGACGTTTGCAACCATATCTGTCAAAATTACGCCAGGAGAAACGCAGTTCACGCGGATTCCGGACGGGCCAAGCTCCTGCGCCAGCGCCTTCGTCAACGCAATGACCGCGCCCTTCGTCGCTGAATAGATTGCTTCACACGACGCGCCAACCTGGCCCCACATGGAGGCAACGTTCAGAATACAGCCGCCTTGCCGGTGCAGCATCGCAGGCAGCACGGCGTTGACGCAGCGGTAGATACCGCCGACGTTGACAGAAAACAGGCGCGAAAACTCCGCCTCCGTCACCTGCGAGATCAGGCCGTAGTGTGCAATTCCGGCGTTATTGACCAGGATATCCACCGGCGGCAGTGAAGCGACCGCCCGTCGCACCGCTTCGGGGTCCGTGACATCGCAGCAAATCGCCTGTGCGCCGGTCTGTTCGGCTACCGCTTGGGCCGCCGCGTGATTCTTTTCGTACAAAAACGCGACCGCGCAGTCGCGGGAAAACGCCCGCACCGCCGCCGCGCCGATCCCCCGGCTCCCGCCGGTAATCAAAACCTGTTTCATTGCCCTCTCCCAAAAAGCGCCCCTCAAACGAGGGGCGTTGATTTTATCTTCTTCTGGACTTCGTTTTATGCTCATACTGACGGCAGCCGGAAATCTTGCTGTCGGAGTCGGACATGAACTGCTTGAGCTTTTCCTCAAAGGTCAGCGGGGCCTTGGGAGCCTGCGGCCGGGGCGCACTGGGGCGCGGGCGGTCCTGCTTGGGGCGGCGGGTTTCCTGCTGTTCCGTCGCACGCTTGATCGACAGGCTGATTTTTCCGCTCTCGTCGATGCCGATGACCTTGACGCGGACGGTCTGCCCCTCCGTCAGGTGCGCACGAATGTCACTGACAAAGGTCGGGGCGACCTCGGAAATATGCACCATACCGGTGCGGTTGTCCGGCAGCGAAATAAAAGCGCCGAATTTGGTAATGGTTTTGACCTTGCCGTCGAGCAGCGTTCCGACTGTTAACTCCATATAAGTCCTATGTTCCTCCGATTATCTATTGCTGTCAATGTAGACGGTTTCTCCGTCGGCGATCATCATCAGGCGCTCGCGGGCGAGCTTCTCCGTCGCGGCATCCGTGCCGAGGGCGGCGATGTCCGAGCGGAGCGTTCCATTGCGTTCCTCCAGCTCAGCAATTTTTTGCGTCAACTCGTCCGCGTCGCCGCGCAGGCGATTGATCGTCGGCTGCAACACGAAGATCGTCACCACAGCGTACAGCGCGACCGCGAGAAGGACGAGCGTGCCGACCAACCGGCCCCTTTGCAGATGCATGATGTTGTGCCTCCTGTGAATATCCTTGCCTTCTACTTATTTTAGCGGATTTTTCCTCAGTTGAAAAGATGTTTTTCAAAAATTTTTGCAATTTTTCCGCATTTTTTTTGCAAAATCGCCCGAAAGCGCGCGGAGGGTACGTCAAAAAGCGCCAAATCGTGCAGCTTGCGGCGGAAAAAATGCGGCTGAGCGTTAAAAAATAGATCGCCGCACCGAGGACCGTTCCCACCAGCAGGAACAGACGGTACTGCCCGTTGCCGACGTAAAGTGCCAGTAGCAGGCCGGAAAGCAGCACCGTGAGCGCATATAGAAAATCCAGCAGTGGTGTCAGCACCCGCAGGCTCCGCCGCAGCCCGCGCAGCAGGTCGTAGAAAACGCCCAGCGCCGCACCGAGCGCAACGGCGTACAGAAACTGCCCGCCCTGCAGCAGCAGCGGCTGCTCCATCAGCCAAACAGCCGCCGCAGAAAGCCGCCGCGCTTCTGCTCGGCCTCATAGGAAAGCGTATCGACCTGGCCGGTGATCTCGATCTGCCCGCCGTCGGTGGACAGGGAGCGGAGATGCAGCTGTGCGCCGTGGACGATCAGCAGACCGCGCACGGTATGCAGCGCGACGGCGGTCTCGTCAAAGCTCTCCACCTCGCGCACACCGGTGACCGTCAGCTTCGTCCGGCCGTCGAGCCGCAGCTCATGGGGTTCGGTGATCTCATTTGCCATTTGCCATCCCTCCGCACTATATATACGGCACGGAACGGCGGATTATTCCTTGGGAAGCCATGAATAAATCATCAAGCGTGGACGGTGAGTGCTTTTTCGTCAAGCCGCCGGATTGGCGAAAAAGATCCGCTATCCGCCGCAGTGGATTTCTTCCGAGTTTTCCTAAATCAAAGAACCTCGTTCGGGTTGAACATTTCCGCATCCAGCACGTCCGACAGCTCCACCAGACCGTGGTGGTATCCGCTGCAATAATCATAGCCGACCGCCTGACTGTGCAGCGAGATCGGCACCGGCTCCAGCGAGACGGACAGCGTTACGGTCGTGCCGCGCCGGTCGCCGTTATCGCGAATGGAAAGCGTGCCGTTATGCAGCCGCGCAATCTCCTGCACCATCGGAAGCCCCAGACCGAGGCCCCACCGGGAGTCGCCCACCGGATGCTCGGAAAAGCGCTCAAAGAGCGTGGCCAGCACCGTCGGCGAAATACCCTCGCCGTCATCCGACACGGAAACGGCAAGATGGGTCTGCTGCCGTTCCAGCCGCAGGGTGATCGTGCCGCCGCTGTGACAGAAGCTCAGCGCATTGGAAACCAGATTATACAGCGCACGCTCCAGCAGCGCCGAATCCAGATCGACCTGCATTGGTGCCGGCAAATCCTCAAAGCAGAAGTGTACGCCCGCCGACTCAACCAGCGGCCCGACCTGTCCGGCAAACTCACGGAAGAAGCCCGACACCTCCACCGGCAGCCGCCGCGCCTCTCTGTGATGAAGCAGCAGCCCGCCACCGTCGGACATCTGGCCGCAGAGGCGCAGAATGCGATAAACCGCCTGATTAAGGCGGGATGCGGCCGACACCAGCTTGGGGTCCGACGCTTCATCGAGCGTTTCAAACAGCGCGTCGGTGGCGCTGATCATCTGATGCAGCGGCCGGCGCAGCGTCGCCGAAACCTTTACGACAGTCTTGGCCGTCACGCTCAGCTCGGTCGTACGGCGGGACGCAACGAACAGCTCGCCGTCCGACGTCAGGCAGACCGAGGCGTTATATTCCTCCCCGGCGATCGCCAGAGCGAGTTGGAGCGTGCCGGTCCGGTCCCACATGGTATATAGCGTATCATCCTCAAGGAACGACGCAAGCCCCGCCCCAACCGGGAGCAGCGAACCGCAGGCGCTGTTGCACCAAATCACCGTTCCGTCCGAAGCAAGAAAGGCCGGCTGGGCAAACAGCTCCAACACCTGTTTTATCTGATGATCCATATTCTCACCGCCTACAACGTAGTCTTTGCCAAACAATAGCAATTTTTGCATGGAAAAACCTGTATTGTCGATAATTGTTATATCCAGCCATATCATATCTTATTTTTCGTCGAAACGCAAGGGAAAATAAAACTTTTCTGAATTTCGCGGTTGTTCCCCGGTAAAGATTGTGGTATAATGCTTGGATAGACGATGCGGCGATCCTGCCGCCTAATACGGATTTTTAATATGATTTGCACACTCCTGTGTGCTGTGCCGTTTCATTCTTTCTCACCAGATTCCAGTTATAACGCACAATTATCGGAGGAACCCCATGCGAAATACCATTTTAGTTCGAGGCGCCAGAGAGAACAATCTGAAAAATGTGGACGTGGAAATTCCGAGAGACGCACTCTGCGTCTTTACGGGTCTGTCCGGCTCCGGCAAGTCCTCGCTTGCGTTTGATACCATCTATGCCGAGGGACGGCGGCGCTATGTCGAGTCGCTTTCGGCCTATGTCCGGCAGTTTTTGGGCCAGATGGACAAGCCGGATGTCGATCTGATTGAGGGTCTTTCCCCTGCAATCTCCATCGACCAGAAAACCACATCCAAAAACCCCCGCTCCACCGTCGGCACGGTGACGGAAATCTATGACTATCTGCGTCTGCTTTGGGCGCGGGTCGGTATCCCGCATTGCCCGAAATGTGGCCGGGAGATTCGCCGCCAGAGCATCGACCAAATCGTGGACCGTGTGCTGGAGCTGCCGGAGGGAACGCGTTTTCAGGTGCTGGCCCCCGTCGTCCGCGGCAAGAAGGGCGAGCACGTCAAGGTCCTCGACAGCGCACGGCGCAGCGGCTTTTCCCGCGTACGTATCGACGGCGCGCTCTACGACCTCAGCGAAGAAATTTCGTTGGACAAGAACAAAAAGCACCAGATCGAGCTGGTCGTCGACCGGCTGGTGCTGCGTGAAGGCATTACCCGCCGCCTGACCGACTCGCTGGAAACTGCGCTGAATCAAGCCGACGGCATCGTTGTCATTCAGCAGCCCGATACCGGTGAGGAAACGCTCTTTTCGCGTAACTATGCCTGTGAGGAGTGCAGCGTTTCCGTGCCGGAGCTTTCGCCGCGGCTGTTTTCGTTCAACAATCCGCTCGGCGCGTGCCCGGAATGCTCCGGTCTTGGCTTCCGGCTGAAAATTGACCCAGCCCTCATTATCCCGGATCCCGCAAAATCGATCTTCGACGGCGGCATTGAGGCCAGCGGCTGGGGCAACATCAAAAACGACTCCATCTCGCGGATGTATTTTGAGGCGCTGTCGCAGAAATACCGCTTTGACCTGCACGCCCCCATCAACACGCTCTCCGACGAGGCGATGAACATCATCCTCTACGGCACGGGCGGTGAAAAGCTGACGCTTTACTATGAGCGCGGCAACGGACGCGGCACGCTGGAGCAGGCCTTTGAGGGTATCATCCCGAATCTGGAGCGCCGCTACCGGGAAACGCAGTCCGATGCCGTCCGCAAGGAGCTGGAGGAGTGCATGACCTCCTCTCCCTGCCCGCGCTGCCACGGCGGCCGCCTGTCGGACATTGCCGGGGCCGTCACGGTCGGCGGGCTGTCCATCACGCAGTTCTGCGACCTCTCGGTCCAGAAGGAGCTGGATTTCTTAAACGGCTTACGGCTCGAAGGGATGCAGTCGGTCATCGCCGACCAGATTCTCAAGGAGCTGCGCAGCCGGCTTGGCTTCTTGCAGAGCGTCGGCCTGCAATACCTCACCCTTTCGCGCTCAGCGGGAACACTCTCCGGCGGTGAGGCGCAGCGTATCCGTCTGGCCACGCAGATCGGCTCGTCGCTCATGGGCGTGCTATATATCCTCGACGAGCCGAGCATCGGCCTGCACCAGCGCGACAATGACAAGCTGCTCGAAACGCTGCGCCGCCTGCGCGACCTCGGCAACACGCTGATCGTCGTGGAGCATGACGAGGACACCATGCGTGCGGCGGACTTCATTGTTGATGTCGGCCCCGGTGCGGGCATCCACGGCGGCAAGATCGTTGCCGCCGGTACGCTGGAGCAGATCATGGCCGAACCGGAGAGCATCACCGGCCAATACCTCTCCGGCGCACGTTCCATCCCCGTCCCGGCCAAGCGCCGCGCGGGAAACGGCAGCTTTCTTTCCTTCTATGGCTGCCGGGAGAACAACCTGACCGGCATTGACGTGCATATCCCGCTCGGCACATTCACGTGCATCACCGGCGTTTCCGGCTCCGGCAAATCCTCCCTTGTCAACGAGATCATCGCCAAAAAGCTCGCGGGCGCTCTCAACCATGCCCGCGTCCGACCGGGGAAGCACGACCGCGTAGAGGGTCTGGAGGCACTGAACAAGGTCGTCGTCATCGACCAAAGCCCCATCGGCCGTACCCCGCGGTCCAATCCCGCGACCTACACCGGATTGTTCTCCGACATCCGCGACCTGTTCGCCTCGACGGCAGCGGCAAAAGAGCGCGGCTACGGACCGGGGCGTTTTTCCTTCAACATCAAGGGCGGCCGCTGCGAATCCTGCTGCGGCGACGGTCTGGTCAAGATCGAGATGCACTTCCTGCCCGACGTTTACGTCCCCTGCGAGGTCTGTCACGGCAAGCGCTATAACCGTGAAACGCTGGAGATCACTTATCGCGGCAAGACGATCTCGGACGTACTGGAAATGACGGTGGACGAGGCGTTGACTTTCTTTGAAAATCAGCCTCGCCTGCGTGATAAGATCGCAACGCTGGCGGAGGTCGGTCTCGGCTATATCAAGCTCGGCCAAAGCTCGACGACGCTTTCCGGCGGCGAAGCCCAGCGCGTCAAGCTGGCAACGGAGCTTGCCCGCGTCGCCACCGGCCGGACGCTCTATATCCTCGACGAGCCGACCACGGGCCTGCATATGTACGACGTACAGAAGCTGCTGGAGGTCCTGCAAAAGCTGGTCGAAGCGGGCAACACCGTTCTCGTGATCGAGCACAATCTGGACGTGATCAAAACGGCGGACTACCTCATCGACCTCGGCCCGGAGGGCGGCGACGGCGGCGGCACAATCGTCGCCACCGGTACGCCGGAGGACATTGCCGCTTGTGAAGCATCCTTTACAGGGCAGTACCTGAAGAAGCTATTGGAGGGACGGCATGAGTGACGATCGACTGGTGCGGCGCTTTCTCCTACGCAGCCCGGACGCACTGACGGACGCGGAGCTGCTGGAGCTGCTGCTGCGCTTTACGGACGGCGACGCAAAGCAGCGTGCCGAACGACTGTTGGAGCATTTTCCGAATCTGCCGGCCATTTTAGAGGCCGGGCAGGAAGAGTTAGCCGCCGTGGAGGGACTGGATGAGAACTGTATTTTGCTGCTGCGGCTCGTGCCGGAGCTGCACCGGCGGTATTTTCTCTCCCGCTGCCAGACCGAGCAGCGCCTGAACGACAGCGCCGCCATCGGCAAGTATCTTCTGCCCTATTTCTACGGCGCGAAGGACGAGCTGGTCTATCTGCTCTCGCTCGATGCCGCCGGGAAGGTCCTGAACTGCCGCCTGCTCGGCCACGGCAGCGTCAACTCCGCCAACGTCCCCGCCCGCCGCATGGTGCAGGAGGCGCTGGCCTGCAACGCCTCGGCGGTCGTGTTGGCGCACAATCATCCGTCCGGCATCGCCATCCCCTCCCGTGAGGATATCCAGCTGACCATCCGCCTGAAGGAAGCGCTGAACGTCCTCGACATTCTCCTCATCGATCACATCATCGTCGCCGATGACGATTACGTTTCCCTCCGCGACAGCGGATATCTGTACGAATATTAAACGGTAGCTTCGCAAAGGCTGCGGCAGGCATTTCGTCGTTCCCCTAACCTCGTCGCAAGCAAAAAACTACCGTTCGTGTCATTGCGAGGAGCGAAGCGACGTGGCAATCTCATACAGGCAGTTCCGAATTCGCCGAAATCTTCCAAAATATCAAAACAATTCTGCGAGATCGCCACGGCCGCAAGCGGCCTCGCAATGACAAAATCGGACTTCTTTGACAACCGGTTAGACTGTCAAAGAACTGCCCAACGAAAGGTTTCGGAGGGAGGAAAAGTGTGAAAGGGAACCGTCAGGGTTCCCTTTCACGTTCAATA
>CABSFY010000012.1 GCA_902477055.1 uncultured Eubacteriales bacterium | reverse complement strand
GATGTCGCAGCCGTTGGCGGCTTTGCCGCCTTACGGATGCGGCCACTCCGCTAGCCGGTCGGAGCGAAGCGACGTGGCAATCCGTAACCCACGTCCTTTTGGCAGATGCCTGCACGAGATTGCCACGGCCATTTTATGGACTCGCAATGACAAATTTACGGCTTCTTGGACGTGTAAAAAGCAGAAAAACAGCGGAGATGGTTTTGTACCATCTCCGCGAATTTTATTATAGCACGCCGAAATGCTTCAGCGCGTTGACAAGGCCGTGCTCGTCACAGTCGTCGGTGATATAGTCTGCGGCTGCCTTCGTGTCCGGCGCGGCATTGCCCATGGCAACGCCGATTCCGGCGGCGCGCAGCATCTCGTTGTCATTCTCTGAGTCGCCGAAGGCGATGCTCTCCTCCGGCTGGATGCCGTACTGCTCCAAAACGCCGAGCATCGCGTTGCGCTTGCCGCCCTCCTTTGAGATCACGTCCTGCCCCAGCGGGTACCATTCCGTCATGACGCAGTTCGGGGCCAGTGCGGCGACCGCCTGCACCTGCTCCCGCCGCTGAAAGAGGACGATCTTGTAGATCGGCAGCTCCAGCATCGGCCGCAGGTCGCCGAGCTCCGGCGGACGGGTATGGATGGCCGCCATGGCCTCGGCAACGATGGGGGTATGGCAATTCACGCAGCTTTTCTCTGCGCCGACGAACCAACAGGCGCAGCCGGTCCGCTCGGCCCAGTCCAGCACGGCGGCGGCATCGCTGCGGGGAATGGACCGGCCGTAGAGCAGTGTCCCGTCGGCATCATAGGCATCCTGCCCATTGTCGGTAAGATAGCCGTCGAATGCCAGTCCGTCGAGCAGATGCTCCGACGCAATCTCAAACCGGGACCGGCCCGTCGCGACGAAGCACAAAATGCCCTTGCTTCGTAGATCTGCGATGGCCTGCTTTGCGTCGGCGGGACAGACTTTCGTTTTCAGCGATACGAGCGTGCCGTCGATGTCGAAAAAAGCCGCCTTTATCTTTCTCATAGAACCTCCTGTCAGCTTGCCGTGATGACGACCTTTCCGTCAACGACGGTCAGCGCGATGGCGGTGATGGGGGCCTCAAAGCTGTCGATGATCTTCTCGGCGATGCCGTCCTCCAGCTCGCGCTGGATGGTGCGGCGCAGATTCCTCGCGCCGTAGGTGACGGAGTAGGATGCCTTGACCAGATGGTCGATGATGCTCTCGCCCCATGTCAGCGCAACGCCGCGCTCGCCGAGGTTGGCCTTCAGCTCGCCCAGCATGATCGCCGCGATGCCGCGGAAATTCTCCTCGCTCAGACGGTTGAAGCAGATGATCTCATCCACGCGGTTGAGGAATTCCGGCCGCAGGAACTCGGACAGGGCCTTCATCGCCTTGTCCTTGCTCTGCTCGGACATGCTGCGGCCGAAGCCGACCGAGCCGTCCTTTCGGTCAGAGCCTGCGTTGGAGGTCATGACGATGACGGTGTTTTCAAAATTGACCACGCGGCCCTGCGCGTCGGTGATGCGCCCGTCGTCCAGAATTTGCAGCAGGACGTTCAGCACGTCCGGATGCGCCTTTTCCAGCTCGTCGAACAGGATAACGCTATAGGGCTTACGGCGAATCTTTTCGGTGAGCTGACCGGCCTCGTCGTAGCCGACATAGCCGGGAGGCGAGCCGATGAGCTTGGAAACGGAGTGCCGCTCCATGTATTCCGACATATCCAGCCGGACCAGCGCGTCCACGGAGTCGAACAGCTCGTCGGCCAGCCGCTTGACCAGCTCCGTTTTGCCAACGCCGGTCGAGCCGACAAAGATGAAGGAAACCGGATGCTTCTTCGTGGAAATGCCGACGCGGTTGCGGCGAATGGCAGAGCAAACGGCGGCAATCGCCTCGTCCTGCCCGACGATGTGTTGCTTGAGCCGCTGATCGAGGGAGCGGAGCTGTTCATATTCCTGTGCGCGAATTTTACTGGCGGGAATTTTTGTCCAAAGCTCGATCACGCGGGCGAGGTTTTCTATCGTCAGCACGGGCGCGGGCTTGGCCTCCAGCTCGGCAATTTCGCTGTCGAGGCGGCAGATGCTGCTGCGGAGGGTGGCAAGGCGCTCAAAGTTCTCGTTTTCCGTATCCTCCGAGAGCATCTTGACCTCAAGCTGATAGTCATCGCGTTCCTTGCGCTTTTCGGCGAGGTCGGAGATTTCCTTTGTATGCAGGTTCAAGTCGGAGCAGGCCTCGTCGAGCAGGTCGATCGCCTTGTCCGGCAAAAACCGGTCGGTGATATACCGCTCGGAGAGAATGACGGCCTGCCGCGCAATTTCCGGCGTGACGCGTACGCCGTGGAACAGCTCATAGTAATGAGAAATGCCGCGAATGATCGATACGGATTCCTCAATGCTCGGTTCGGCGACCGTGACCGGCTGAAAACGGCGCTCCAGTGCGGAGTCCTTCTCGATATACTTTCGGTATTCGGCGAAGGTCGTCGCGCCGATGACCTGAATCTCGCCGCGAGAGAGGGCGGGCTTGAGAATATTCGCGGCGCTCATGGAGCCCTCCGCATCGCCCGCGCCGACCAGATTATGCACCTCGTCGATGACCAGAATGATGTTCCCGCAGGCCTTGATCTCGGTGATAAGGCTTTTCATACGGCTTTCAAACTGCCCACGGAACTGCGTTCCTGCAACGAGAGAAGTCAGATCGAGCAGATAGACCTCCTTGTCGCGCAGCTTGAAGGGGACGTTTCCCGCAACAATGCGTTGGGCGAGGCCCTCCGCGATTGCAGTCTTGCCGACGCCCGGCTCGCCGATGAGGCAGGGATTGTTCTTCTGGCGGCGGTTGAGAATTTGAATCACACGCTCGGTTTCCGTTTCGCGGCCGATGATATTGTCGAGCTTGCCGTCCCGCGCCTTCGCCGTCAGATTGAGGCAATACGTGTCAAGGAACTTGTGCCTTTTGCTCTTGGGCTTGTCGGAAGCCGGCTCCTTACGCTCGGCCGGTTCCTCCTTTTTGGCAAGGTCGTTCCCGCCGAACAGGCGGTTCATATGCGGGAAGGTGGCCGTGCGGCTGCCGACCTCGTCCTCGTCGTCGCCCTCGTCCGGCTGCTGCATGAGCGACATCATTTCGCCGCTGAGCGCCTCCAGGTCCTCGTCGGAAATGCCCATGCGCTGCACAATGTCGTCTACCTGCTTGATGCCAAGCTCCTTGGCGCACTTCAGGCACAGGCCCTCGTTTGTGGTTTGGCCGTTTTCGACCTTCGTGATGAAAATCACGGCAACGTTCTTTTTGCATTTACTGCAAAGCGTCGGTTTCATTCGGATACCTCCTAACAGGGAAAATCAGGGAATAAACTGCGCGGCGGTTTGACCATTGATGCACCAGACGGCCCCGTCTCGACAAAGACAGAACGCCTCCGCTGTATCGGTCTGACCGCGCAGGGTAAAGTCGCGCGTGTAGACGCGAAGGAAATCGTCAAATTGAAGGGCAAGATACTCGCCGTTTAATGCGCCGGAGAGCGGTTCCTGCTCCAGCGTTGCGGCGGCTCGTTGGCTGCCGTCCGCGTCGAATAGCTGCACCGTCCCGTCGGAAACGGCCAGCAGCGCTCCGTCGGGCTGCGCCAGCAGGCGAGCGCCGGGAAGCGATTGCAGCAGCGCTCCGTCCGTTCGGTAGAGATACAGTCCGTCGTTGCAGACGGTGTACAGTACCTCATCGGACAGGAAGCCGCAGGCGTAGGGGAGTCCCTCCAGCGGCCAGGTGATCGGCGCGTCCTCACTGTCCGTTCGGTAAAGGCAGAGCGAGGCTTCAAATTCCAGCCCGCGCTGTCCCGCCGCCGTGACTGCAACCAGCGCCGCATCCGGCGAGAGCGCGCAGGAATTCAAAAAAGCGGTTTTCGACTGAAGGCGAAAGCGCAGCGCCCTGTTGCTGTCATAGACTTCAAGAACGGCGCGGCAATCCGGCTGATCGAAAAGCAGCGCATACGCGCCGTTTTCCGCGACGGCCGCGTCAAAAAAAGTCCCGTCGGTCGCGGAAAGTGTTGGTTCTGCGCCGTCATCGTCGGAAAACCGGGCAAATTCCTTTCCGCCCGCGTCAAAAACCAGAAGCTGCCCTCCGGCAGTGCGGAAGCGCGGCACGGAAAAGTCGGTGGGGAACTCCGCAACCGTCCCGTCCGGCGAATAGACGCAAAGTGCGGTTTCGCCCGCGCAGAGCAGCCGCTTACCGGCGGCTGCAAACGTCCCCTCGGCGACCGGAAGCTCGGCTGCCGGGGAGAGTCGCCGCCGCATCGGGTCCAGCAGCGGCGTAGTAAGTGCCAAAACGATCAAAAATACAAGGAAAATCAATGCAAAGGCTGCGCCAAAGCGGAGCCACGGGCGGTTTTTCTCTGTCTGCGCCGTGCAATGCACGTTAGCGGACATGAAACACTTCCTTTCCGTCGTCATACCAAAGCTGGGTCATAAACAGGCCGCCCGGCGGGACCGTGGGGCCGGCGGCGGTGCGGTCGCCGCGCTCCAGAATCGCGCCGATTTCGTCCGGGGCGATCTTTCCTTCCGCAGCGTAAACCACCGTTCCGGTCATGGCACGTGCCATGTTATAGAGAAAACCGTTTGCACAGATGCGGCAGAAGATCAGCTCACCCTGCCGCTCCACCTCAAAGTGATGTACTGTCCGGACGGTGGATTTCACGTCCGTGCCGACGGAGCGGACGGCGGCAAAATCATGCGTCCCGACGAACTGCTCGGCGGCGCGGCGCATAATATTCTCGTCCAGATGCTTGGGATAAAACCATGCGCGATTTACGTAGAACGGGTCGCGCATTCGGGAATTGTAGATTTGATAGGTATACTCCTTGCGGACGCAGGAGCCGATGGCGTTGAAGCTCTCATGCACCTCCCGCGCGTCATAGATCAGAATGTCCTGCGGCAGATGCGTGTTGAGCGCGTAGGGTAGGCGATCGACGGGGATGCGGCTGTCCGTGCGGAAGTTTGCGACGTAAACGCGGGCGTGGACTCCGGCATCTGTCCGGCCGCAGCCGGTCAGATGCACCGGATGCCCGACCACGCGGGCGGCGGCCTCCTCAATCGTCTGCTCGACGGTACGGGCGTTTTTCTGCACCTGCCAGCCGTGGTAGGCTGATCCGTCATATTTCAAAAACAGTGCAATATTGCGCATCCGACCACCCCCTACAGTCCAAAGCAGCGCAGCACGATCACGCCGGCCAGAACGAGAACGCCGACCAGCAGCGCGACGACATCGCTCGTACGGAAGTGCAGCTGCTTGAGCTTCGTGCGGCCCTTGCCGCCGTGGTAGCAGCGGCACTCCATCGCCGTTGCCAGCTCGTCGGCGCGGCGAAATGCGCTGACAAAGAGCGGAACCAGAATCGGGATAAGCGCCTTTGCTCGGCGGAAGATATTTCCGGTTTCAAAATCCGCGCCGCGCGCCTTCTGTGCGGAGATGATCTTGTCCGTTTCCTCAATGAGCGTCGGAATAAAGCGCAGCGCGATGCTCATCATCATTGCAAGCTCATGCACCGGGAAGTGCAGCAGCTTGAGCGGGGAGAGCAGCGACTCCAAGCCGTCCGTCAGCGCAATCGGCGAGGTCGTATAGGTCAGCAGGAACGTCCCCATGACCAGCAGCATGATGCGCAGCACAAGGAAGAATGCGTTTGTCAGGCCCTCGCGCGTGATGCGGAAAATCCACCAATGCACCAGTACCTCGCCGTCGGTGAAAAACAGGTTCAAAAGGGCGGTGAACAGAATAATGATGAGCAGCGGCTTCAACCCCCGCAGCAGCGCCTTCGGGCGAATCCGGGAAAGCACGATTGCAGTGACAAGAAACAGCGCCATCAGTCCGTAGGAAATGAACCACTCGCAAAGGAACAACGCAACGATATAGACCGCGACGAGCAACAGCTTTGTGCGCGGGTCGAGCCGGTGAACGGGCGTATTTCCGGGGAAATACTGACCTAGTGTAATGTCCTTCAGCATCCGCGTCCGCCTCCCTTCAGCGCCCGGAGCTGCCGCAGCGCGTCGTCAAGGGTGTACGTCGCGGGATCGACCGGCAGACCCAGCTCCCGCAGACGCAAAAAGAGCTGCGTCACCTGCGGGACGGTCAGACCGATTGCCTTCAGCGCCTCGGCGTGAGAAAACACCTCGGCGGGGGGCGCCAGATAGGCAATTTCGCCCTCGTTCAGCACCAGAAGCCGATCGGCCATCGCCGCCACGTCATCCATCGAGTGGCTGACCATCAGAATCGTCGCGCCGGTTGCCTCGCGATAGGCGCGGATGTTTTCCAAAATGGAAGTGCAGCCCGCTGGATCCAGACCGGCCGTCGGCTCGTCGAAAACAACGATCTCCGGCTCCATCGCGATTACACCCGCAATGGCGACGCGGCGCTTCTGCCCGCCGGAGAGATCAAAGGGGGACTTGTCCAGCACACCGGGGTCCACGCCGGCAAATTCCGCCGCCCGCAGCACGCGTTGTCTGACCTCCGCCTCGCCGAGGCCCATATTCCTCGGCCCGAAGGCGATGTCCTGAAACACCGTGTCCTCAAAGAGCTGATATTCCGGATACTGGAACACCAGTCCGACGCGGAAGCGGGCGGCGCGGGTGGTGCGCTTGTCCTTCCAGATGCTTTCGCCACCTAGTAAAACGTCACCTTCGCTGGGCTTTAAAAGACCGTTCAGATGCTGGATGAGGGTGGACTTCCCGGAGCCGGTGTGGCCGATGATACCGAGAAATTCACCCTGTTCGATGTTGAAATTCAGATGCTTCAGCGCGGTATGCTCAAAGGGCGTACCGGCACTGTAGATATGGCAGAGGTCGCGGACCTCAATGATCGCAGATGCCAAACGGGGCCTCCTTCTGTGGTCAAGCCTTCGCCCAGGAGCAAAGTGCCTGCGCACATTCTTCAATGGAAAGCGCGTCGAGCGGGAGTTCTTCTCCCGATTGACGCAGGGCGTAGAGAAGCTGCGTGGTCGCCGGGACATTCAACCCGGCGCTTTGGAGCGCTTCGACGTGCGGGAAAACCTCCTTCGGCGTGCCGTCGAGCAGAATTTTTCCGCCGTCCATCACGATCACGCGCTGAGCGCGGATCGCTTCGGTCATGTGATGGGTGATGAGAACAACGGTGATGCCCTGCTCTCGGTTCAGGCGCTCAATGGTGGTCAGCACCTCCTCGCGTCCGTGCGGGTCGAGCATGGCTGTCGGCTCGTCGAGGACGATACAGCGCGGCCGCATCGCAATCACGCCGGCGATGGCGACGCGCTGCTTCTGTCCGCCGGAGAGCAGGTGCGGGGCGTGGCTGCGGTATTCATACATCCCGACGGCCTTGAGCGCATCGTCCACGCGGCGGCGGATTTCCTCCGAGGGAACGCCGAGATTTTCCGGCGCAAAGGCTACGTCCTCCTCGACCACGTTTGCGACCATCTGGTTATCCGGGTTCTGAAAGACCATGCCAACCGTGCGGCGAACGTCCAGCAGGAGCGCCTCGTCTGCCGTGTCCATACCGAACACACGGACGCTGCCGCCCTCCGGGAGCAGCACGGCGTTAAAATGCTTGGCCAGCGTCGATTTGCCGCAGCCGTTGCGGCCCAAAACCGCAACAAAGCTGCCCTCGGCAATCTGCAAATCCAGCCCGTCGAACACGGAAATCCGCGCACCCTCGGCCTGGGAATAAGAAAATTGCAGCTTTTCCGTAAGAATTGCTTCGCTCATAGTGTAAATCCGTTCTAAGTTATTTGCTTGTCCACCGGCCGGTCGCGCCGCAGGGGAGGACCAGCCCGGAGGTCGTCACAGGCAGGCCCAACTCGTCGGACACGGTGCTGCCGCCGTAGCGCGGCGTGATCAGACTGTCCATCAGACACGTCAGCACCGAGGGGGCCAGACCGGTGGTGTAGGAATTGATGATGAAAAACAGGGGATCATCGGACAAAACGCCCGTGACGAGCTGCAAAAACGGATACAGATCCTTTTCCAGCTTCCAGATCTCGCCCGAAGGGCCGCGTCCGTAGGACGGCGGGTCCATGATGACCGCATCATAGCGGCGGCCGCGCTTGATCTCCCGCTCGACGAACTTCGCACAGTCGTCGATGATCCAGCGGATCGGCGCGTCGGACAGACCGGAGGAGGCGGCATTTTCCCTGGCCCAGGCAACCATGCCTTTTGCCGCGTCCACGTGGCAGACCGACGCGCCCGCCTTCGCCGCGGCCAGCGTCGCACCGCCGGTGTAGGCAAACAGATTCAGCACGGAAACGGGTCGCCCTGCCGCGCGGATCTGTGCGGCGATGAAGTCCCAGTTCGCCGCCTGCTCCGGAAAAACGCCGGTGTGCTTGAAATTCATGGGCTTGACGTTGAAGGTCAGGTCGCGGTAGGCAATCTGCCAACGTTCGGGCAGATGATGCTGCGACCACTGCCCGCCGCCGGAGCTGGAACGGGCGTAGCGCGCGTCAAAGCTCCGCCAGCGCGGGTGCTTTTTCGGCGTGGACCAGATGACCTGTGGGTCAGGGCGTACCAGATAATATTTTCCCCAGCGCTCCAGCTTTTCGCCGTCCGAGGTGTCAAGTACCTCATAGTCCTTCCATTGATCTGCCTTCCACATAGCGGGCGTAATCTCCTGTCTGTTGATTCAAAACGTGTAATAGGGTGTTATAGGTCAATGCGCCGCCGTTCAAACCATTCGGTGATATCCGGCGGGGCTGCCGCCGACGGCTCGGTCGGGGCAGGCGGCTCGGGGGTCGGCTCGGTCGGCTGCGGCCCCGCGGTGGGCGGCTCGGTCGTTTCCTCCGTCGGCCCCTCCGTGGAGCTGGCCGTGTGGATGGTGCAGACGGCGCTCGCATCGTCCTCCTTATAGACGTAGGGGGCATCCTTGTTGACCTTCCATTTGGGGTTAAAGATCAGCATACCGACTTCTTTAATCTCATTGCCGTGGACCTTCTCGCAGTATTCGTTTGCGATCTTGCCGGATTCGCCGCAGATCTTTACCAGCGTGTGGCACGTGCAGGAGCCGGACGGCGCATCCTCATAGAACAGCTTCACGGAGGTGACACGGCTTCTGCCGTCGTCGCGGACATCCTTTTCACAGGCCTCGGTCGCGTAGCCGCCGCAGTCGGAGCAGACGCTGTACCAGCCGTAGCCCTCCACTTCGTCAAAGGAGCGGTATTCCAGATTTTCATGCAGCGGATCCATGACCTGCCGCCACATCCGGATGGCGGGGTTCGTGTAGGAGCCGGAAAGGATGACCTGCTCCGGCTCGTCGTAGCCGCACCAGACGACGGCGGTGTAATACGGCGTATAACCCGCGAACCAGCGCGTCTGGTTGTTGCCGGAGGTACCGGTCTTACCGGCGACGGCAACATTGTTCTTGTAGGCGGGAGTGCCGGTGCCGTAGGAAACTGCGTCGGTGAGCATATTGTTCATATAGAAAGCCGCATGGTCGCTGATGGCGGTGTGGCTCTCCTGTGCGTTGTCCAGAACGACCTTGCCGTCGCCGTCCTCGACGCGGGTGTAGGTCCGCGCCTCGCGGAACGTACCCATGTTGGGGAAGGTGGCGAAGGCCTGCGTCATCTCGCGGACGGTCAGACCGAAGGTCAGCTCGCCGAGCGCCAGCGGGGCGTAGGCGATGTCCGTATAGTCCTTACCGCCGAGCGTGATGCTGTCCACCAGCGTTGTGATGCCGAGCTTTTGCGTTAGGAAGTCGTAGCTTTCCTGCAAGCCGAGGGCATTGAGCGTTTTGACCGAGATGGTGTTCAGTGAGCTGGTCACGCCGCGCTGCACAAGGCACATACCGCTGTAGGAGCGCGAGTCGTTCTGCGGCCAGTTGCTGTCGTCGTAGAAGGGGGAGTCCTCAAAAGCGGTTGCGGGCGTGACAACACCGGCATCCAGCGCGGGGGCATAGACGGAGATCGGCTTGATCGAAGAACCGGTGGGCAGCTTTGCCTCCGCGCGGTTATAGGACAGCGGATATTCCTTCTTGCCCACGCCGCCGCAGATGGCGACGACATCGCCCGTTTCGTTATCCACGACGGTAATCGCGGACTGGAGCTGCTGGATACTGATGGTATCCGGCACGTTGTCCACGTTTTCGTAGACCTCGTCCACGATGCGCTGCACCTCAGGGTTGATGGTGGCGTAGATGCGGTAGCCGCCGGTCAGGAGCTTCTGCTCCGCCGCCTGCGCGGTGAGTTCATATTTCTCGCAGAGGTCGTCGATGACATCACGGTAGACGGTATCGACAAAGTAGGAATAGACGTTGCTGTCGTCCACGGCGTAGTTGACCTCGCCGCACCACGGGCAGTAGTACTGGCCGTCCTCGCCGAGCTTGTATTCGTCGCTGGTGCCCTTGAAGGTACAATTGCCGCAGCGGAAGGTCTTGTCGTCATAGTTGCCGTTGTGGAACACCATTTCCTGCGCCTTGGCCGCCTCATAATCCGCCTCGGACTTAAAGTAGCCCTGCCGATACATCTCGCTGAGGATGGTAAGCTGGCGCTCGCGGTTGTTCTTCGGGCGGATATAGGGGTCGTACAGGGAGGGATTATTCGTAATGGCAATGATGCTGGCGCACTCGGCCGGAGTCAGCTCGCTGATATCCTTGCCGAAGTAAACCTGCGCCGCGCTCTGCACGCCGTAGCAGCCCTCGCCGAGGTAGATGGTGTTGAGATACCACTCCATGATCTCGTTTTTTGTGTAGCGCTGCTCCACAGCCAGCGCACGGAAGATCTCCTGCACCTTGCGGTTGACAGTCGTTTCGTCGTCCTTGGAGAGATTTTTGATGAGCTGCTGTGTGATGGTGGACGCGCCGAAGGAGGAGTCGCCGCCGATGAAGTTGCGCACAGCCGAAAGCGTCCGCAGCCAGTCCACGCCGTTATGCTCCGGGAAGCGCTTGTCCTCAATGGCAACGGCGGCGTTGACCATATCCTGCGGGATCCGGTCATAGCTGACCCAAATGCGGTTCTGCGTGGCATAGAGCTTTTGCAGCTCACGGTATTCGCCGGTCGCCGGGTCAGTATAATAAATAATAGAGGTCTGGGCGAGGGAAATGCTGTCCAGATCCAGATTTTCGGCGTATTCCTCTGCCTTGGGGATAACGTCGGTTTTCAGATACTCCGAGAATTTTGTCATAAAAATGGAGCCGGATACGGCAGCGATCACGGCAACGGTCGCAGCGATCACCAATCCCCAGAGGGTGATCTTGCCAAGGATATGCAGCGCTACGCGGGCAATCCGCCAGGCAAGATGGGGCTGCTTGGCAGGTAGATTCTTTTTGTCGGCCATGGGAGAAACCTCTCTTTCCGGAAATGATTATTCTTAAGCCTGCGGCACTACACCGCCGGCGGGTAAAGTCACTATCCCTATCTATATCATTATATCACGCTTGTCAAATCTGTATTATCGCTTTTTTTGTTGGATAAATCAAGGTATTTTTAGAAAAACTACGGCGGGGTGAAGAAAATGAATCGGATGTTTGGCATGATCTGCATCTGCCTCCTGTTTTTTGGAATTCTGAGTGTCCGTGCCTCTGCGGCTTACGTGATCGGTGAGCAGGACGGCTGCCTTGTGATAGAGCACACGGACGAGCAAACGAGCGAACGGACTGCGGTCCGCACGGACCTTTTGCCGCGCTCGGATCGCGAACGGCTGCGGCGGGGCATCGTCTGCAAAACGCGGACGGAGCTTGCCGCGCGGCTGGAGGAGCTCTGCTCTTAAAAAAACGAAAAATTAGTGCAGGCTTCTTTTCGTGCTTTTCCTCTTGATTTTCTGCGCCGGAGGGGTTACAATAGAGCTACCGAACAAAGCATAGGAGGTCGCCTTGATGGAGGACTACGGCGCGGATATTATTTCGATCACGGACGAAAACGGCGAGGAGTATGAGCTGGAGGTCCTTTCCTCCGTGACCTACAAGGGCGCGGAATACTTGGCCCTGACCCCTGCGGATGCTTCCGAGGACGACGAGGAGCTGGAGATCAGCATTCTTCGCTCGACGGAGGACGAAAACGGTGAGCCGGTGCTGGAGGTCGTCGAGGACGAGGCGGAGCTGGAGGCGGTCTACGACCTGCTGCTCGACCAGATGTACGAGGACGACGAAGAAGCCGAGGACGAATGAGCTTGCTTCTTTGACGAAAACAGAATAAGAAAGTTCCCTGCTGGGTGCGTGATAGCTCTCTTTAAACCCACATCATTTCTTCGGGATGTCGAAGTACTTTCATGACGGCGTGCAGGCCTCCCGTTCCGGCTTCGACCGTGAATGGACGTTGGAAGCTGATAAGTCATGGATAGACAACCCACCTGCCGTTTTGTGCAGGTTATAAACAGAGCTACACGGCCTCGGCGGGGTTTTTCTGCGTTTTTTTGTAAACTTTTTTTGTATTTACTTACTTTTCGCTTGCAACTCCGAGAATTTGATAGTATAATAGCCTTCGCTTATACATTCGGATAACACCGAAACTACGCACGAAAGAGGTAAAAGGAAAATGAGTGCTTCCCGCGAAAGAAAAAAGCGCGCTGAGCAGGTCAATGAGCCTGTTGCGCCGCAGCAGAAGAAAACCAAGAAGCTGTCCGAGGGCTGGATCTTCACCATCTGCATCGTGCTGGTGGTAGCGATCGTTTTCGGCGGTCTGTTTGGCTACCGCGCCGCCCAGCGCAACAAGACGGTCCTGACCGCCGGCGGCCATGATGTTTCCGTTAAGGAATTCAACTATTTCTATTATTCCCTCGTCAGCAATATCGGCAACTACGCCTCCTATCTCGGCATCGAGAGCGGCTCAGGCCTTGCCGACCAGCAGGTCAAGACCTCTGCGGCGAGCTTCCTCGGCCTGTTCGGCATGAACACCGAATACCTTGACACCGTGGAAAGCACCGACGAGTACTACAACATCACGTGGGCACAGTTCCTTGCACATTCCGCGATGGAAAATGCCGCCAGCGTTTACGCTGTCTGCGCCGAGGCTGAGAAGAACGGCTTCGAGCTGGACGAGGAAGCGCTTGCCGAGATCGACAGCAACATTGAAACGCTCAGCGGCTATGCCAAAAATGCCGGCTACAGCCTGAGCAAGTACATCGAGCTGCTGTTCGGCACCGGCTGCAGCGAGAGCGGCTACCGCGAGTACCTCAAGGCCACCGAAATTGCCGGCCACTATCCCCAGACGCTGACCTATACCGACGACGAGATCGCCGCCCGCTATGAGGAAAGCCCGGAAACCTTCGACAAGGCGACCTACTACAGCTACGTTGTCCGCGCCTCCGAGTATATGGAGAGCACGACCGATGAGGAAACCGGCGAGAAATCCGACGAGTCGTCCGAGCCGACAGACGAAAATCGCGCCGAGGCCAAGAAGGCTGCCGAGGCGATGGAGGCCAAGTTCGACGTCGAGAACGAAAAGGTCAGCGTTATCGCCGACTACACCAAGCAGAGTGTGACCTCCTCCGTGACCGAGGAAGCTGCGAGCTGGATGTTCGGCGACGCGAAGCCCGGTGATACGAAGCTCTTCGCCAGCGAGGACGGCAACACCTACTACGTCCTTCAGCTTGTGAACAAGGACGACTATTCGACCTTCGACCTGCTGTATATGTACGTTCCCAACGACACGACCTCCTCCAGCGACACCGAAACGGATACTGAAACGGATACCGACACGGAAACCAAGACCGCCGATGAGAAGGTCGCGGCCATCAAGTCCTCCCTCGAGGCTGACGGCTCTCGGGAAAACTTCGTCGCCCTGACGAGTGAATACACCACCAGCTCCACCGACGTGCAGGAGGCCATGGGCAGAAATACGTTCTCCGCGTTCTCCAAGGACGCGCTGACGTGGGGTGCCTTTGAGACCCGCAAGGAAGGCGACTGGAACGTATTCAAGGGCAGCTCCGGCACGTACTTTGTCTACTTTGTCGGCCTGAACGAGCATACGCTCCGCTACAACAACGTCACCAACCAGCTTCGGACCGACTGGTACGACGGTGTGACCGACGCCGCCATTGCCGTCTGCAATTATGACGAGAGTGCCGCAATGAACGCCTCCGTCGATCGTGTGCTGAACACCAGCAGAAGCAACTAAGAAATCATCCAAAAATCAGCCCGCTGCAACGGCGGGCTGATTTTTTTGAAGGGAGATAAGTTATGAGCGACGCTTTTCTTCGGGAGGAAATGCTGCTGGGTGCTGCGGCGATGCAGCGGCTGGCGCAGGCGCACGTGATCGTTTTCGGCATCGGCGGCGTGGGAAGCTACGTCGCCGAAGGGTTGGCCAGAGCCGGGGTCGGCGCGCTGACGCTGGTGGATAACGATACGGTGGGGCGGACGAACCTCAACCGCCAGCTCTGTGCGCTGCACTCCACGATCGGACAGTACAAATCGGATGTGATGGCCCGGCGCATTCTGGATATCAATCCGGACTGCCGCGTGACCTCAATGCCGGAGCTTTATAACGACGAGCGTAAGGAGCGCTTTTTCTCGCAGCGTTATGATTATATCGTCGATGCGATCGATCTGGTATCCTGCAAGCTCAGCCTCATCCAGACTGCGCTTGAACGAAACATTCCGATCGTCAGCGCGATGGGGACCGGCAACAAGCTCGATCCGACGCAGTTTTGCATCACGGATATCGCCAAGACCAGCGGCTGCCACCTCGCGCGGATCATGCGCCGGGAGCTGCGGGCGCGGGGCATCGAGCATCATACCGTCCTTTACAGTCAGGAGGTGCCGCAAAAGCCCGACGAGCTGGAAGCGCCGCCTCCGGGCCGCCGCACCATCCCCGGCTCCGTTTCGTGGGTCCCCTCCTGCGCCGGCCTGATGCTTGCGGGCTACGTGGTGCAGGAATTGATTAAGGTATAAAACTTCATGCATGAGCACTGCACCACGAAAATGCGCAAATGTTGGTGCATGAAGTTTTTGTGCATCATTTCCGGTTGCCCCGCAGGGGCGAGGAAATGGCACATTTCTTGTTTTGCTATGCTTTTGCATAGCAAAATTCGGGAGCGCTTCCAATCGAAGCGCTCCCGAATGCGATATCTTAGTTCTTGCTGTAGGCCTTCGCGATCTTCGCGGCGAGGCGGGCGTTGTTGTAGGCGAGCTGGATGTTGGAGTCGAGGCTTTCGCCGCCGGTCAGCTCCTTGACCTTCGCCAGCAGGAAGGGGGTCGTGTCCTTGCCGTGGATGCCCTGCTCGCGGCTTTCCTTGACCGCCTCGTCGATGGCCGCGTTGATGGCATCGCCGTCCAGCGCGTACTCTTCGGGGATGGGGTTCGTGACGAGCATACCGCCCTTGAGGCCAAGCTCCTGCTGCGTCCTGAAAGCAGCGGCGACCTCCTCCGGCGTGTCGATCTCATAATCGACGGAGAAGCCGGAATGGCGGCTGTAGAACGCGGGCAGCTCCTTCGTGCCGTAGCCGATGACGGGAACGCCGTGGGTTTCCAGGTATTCCAGCGTCAGGCCGAGGTCAAGGATGGCCTTTGCACCGGCGCAGACGACCAGCACGGGGGTCATTGCCAGCTCTTCAAGGTCAGCGGAAATATCCATCGTGGTTTCTGCACCGCGATGCACACCGCCGATACCGCCGGTCGCGAAGAACTTGATGCCAGCCATATGGGCGACGATCATGGTCGTGGTGACGGTGGTAGCGCCGTCCTCGCCACGTGCGCAAAGCACAGCCAGATCACGGCGGGAAGCCTTAGCGATTGCCGGGCCCTTCTTTGCGAAGTATTCCAGCTCCTCAGCGGTCAGACCGGCCTTCAGCTTGCCGCCGATGATGCCGATCGTTGCGGGGACCGCGCCGTTTTCGCGGATGATGCGCTCGACCTCGCGGGCCATATTGACGTTCTGCGGATAGGGCATACCGTGGGAAATGATAGTGGATTCGAGCGCGACAACGGGCTTGCCCGCTGCAAGGGCCTCAGCGACCTCGGGGTTGACTTCCAGATATTTGTTCAGCATGGTTTCAAAGCTCCTTTACTAAGTTTAATTTGTAATCCGCCATCCGCGCCTTGACGGCATCGGAAGACAGATGCGGGTTGATGGTTTGCTTAGATTCGACGGCCATCGCTGCGGCACAGGCAGCGCAGGCAGCGGTTTGCGTCAGATCCATTCCTTCGAGATAGGCCCACGTAAGCGCGGCCATATAGGCATCGCCTGCGCCGGTTGCGTTGCGCATCACGGCCTTGGAGGGCGGGAGCAGCAGCGTCTGCTTTCGATCTGCCGCCAGCACGCCGTGCGAACCGAGGGAGATAAACACGCGGTGCAGCCCGGTGGCAAGCAGCGTTTGCGCCGCCTGACGCAGGCTCTGCTCGTCCTTGATCTCAATGCCGGACAGCAGCTCGGCCTCCAGCCGGTTGGGCTTGAGCGTGTGCAGCTTACCGAGCAGCGGCCGGAGCTTTTCGCCCTTGATCGTCGAAACCGGGTCGGCAAAAATCGGTGCCGTGCACTGATTGCACAGGTATTCCAGCGACTCAGCGGGGAGATTCGTGTCCACCACGACGACCTGCGCGTTGTTCAGCAGGGGGAGCTTGCTTTGCAGATACGCCGGAGAGATGCGGTCGCAAATCGCCATATCGTTGAGTGCCAGCGCCATATCGCCGTCCGGCCCGCAGATGAACAGGTACGTTGACGTTGCACCGTCCTGCACCTGAAGCGCATGGGTAATGTCAATGCCCAGCTCACCGCAGGCCGCCGTGATGCGTTGGCCGTACAGGTCATTGCCAAGGGCAGTCAGAAAGCGGATGTCAACGCCCAGCAAGCTCAGATTTCGAGCAATATTCTGCCCTACGCCGCCAAGGCTCATCGTGACCGAGCCGGGGTTGGAATCCTCCGTTACCAGAGGTGCGGCGGCGATACCGCCGATGTCCATGTTCGCACCGCCGACGACGGCCGCATAGCTGCCGCTGCGGAGAACATAGCCTTTTCCGGCAATGTAGCCCTTTTTCATCAGGTTGGAAATGTGTACGGCCACCGAGGAGCGGGTGATTCCAGCCTTCTCGGCGAGGCGTTCCTGCGAGATCATAGGGTCGGCTTCGATCCATTGCAGGATCTGCCGTTCCCGTTGTGTCATGCCATCACCACCTAAACAATAATTTGTTTTCTAATCATGTGCTTATTATACTGCCGGTGTATGGATTTGTCAATAGGGTTTCGGAAAATTTTTTGGATTTTCTTCGGTGGGGAGCTGCTTTTCCAGCCAGACCACATCGTACCACTGTCCGAGCTTAAACCCGACCGCCGGAAACCGGGCCGTTTCGTGAAAGCCGAGCGCCTGATGAAACGCGAGGGACGCGTCGTTGGCCGAGGTGACGACGGCAAACAGCTTCCGATAGCCAAGCGCGGTCAGGGTGGTTTCGATTTTCCGGTAAAGCTGCCGCCCGATGCCACGCCGTCGCGCTTCCGGGGCAAGATAGCAGGAGATTTCCGCATTCCACCGATAGGCGGCACGCTCAAAGGCCAGTCCGGCATAGGCGTAACCGATAACGCGCCCGTCCTCCTCGCAGACCAGCCATGGGAGAATTTTCCGGTGCGCCTGAATCCGCTGCCAGAATTCTGCCTCCGAAGGCACCTCATATTCAAAGCTGACCGCAGTTTCCCGCACAAACGGCGCATAGATTGCCAGCATTGCGGGAACGTCCGCAGCCACTGCATCGCGAATGGTCATTGCCATCGCCTCCTTTTTCTGCATTATACCAATCCTGCCGCGCCCTGACAAGCCCGAAAAGCGGGGTTGCATAATCTTTTATTTCTGCTATACTGGACCTGTAACATCCTGAAAGGAGTGCGCCATGGAACCAACAAAATCCCGCCTTTCTCCCGGCCCGCGTATTTTAAAAACGGCGCTGGCCGCTGCGCTTTCGGTGCTGCTGGCGCGATTGCTGACGCAGGAGCCGCTGTCGCTGTTTTATGCGGCCTTCGGCGCATTGATTGCGATGGAAACGACCGTTTCCCGTGCCCTCCGGCAGGGACTGACGCAGCTGGTTGGCGTCGCCTGCGGGACGCTGCTGGGCTATGCCTCCGTGCTGCTGTTCCCGCCGCCCGCGCCGTTCTGGGTGATCGGGCTGGGCGTTTTCCTGCTGCTGTTTTTGCTCAATGCGCTGCGCCTGAACTTTTCCGCATCGCTGGCCTGCGTGATTTTTCTCTCCTCCTGTGTTATCCCGACGGAAAACGTCGTCAATGACAGTGCACGCCGCCTGATTTGCACAGCCATCGGACTGGTAACGGCGCTGGTCGTGAACGTCTGCATCCGCCCGTATAATAACCGCCGGAGAATTCTCTCCGTGCTGGATCAGCTCCGCCAGAGCATCCCGGAGGCTGTGGCCGCCGTTGTGCGTGAGTGCATTCCCGACGTACAGCCGCTCGTTATGCTGCTGCGGAGCCTCGACCGGGAGCTGGAGCTGTACCATTCCCAGCGCTTTTTGCGCAGGCAGGACGACGAGGCGGTCCTGTTCGGCTGCCGCCAGCTCGCCCAGAGGATGGTGCAGGAGCTGGAGGTGGTCTGCGGCATGGATTCCCTCGGTGAGCTGAGCGAAGAAAACGCCGAACGCCTGAAGTCCCTTGGTGTCGTACCGCCCGCAGCAGCCCTGCGCCGCTGTGACCCAAGCGACACGATTGTCATGAATTACCATCTGGAAAAGCTCCTGGCGGCCTACGATTATCTCGGCGAGCTGATGCGCGAATAAACAAAGCCCCTTCCGCATAGGGTGTGCGGGAGGGGATTTTTTTGAGCTTGACGGAACTTGCGCTGCGCCGGGCGGGCGCGGCATCGCTTGCGGAATTCCAGCTCCGGGAGGGGTTATATCCATCTGGCGGCGAGGATATTTTGACCATGCAGCGGCTGATGCCGTTTTTGCTGGGCTATGAGCGCTATATGGTCCAGCGCGGTGATACGTATTATAAACTTGCACGCCGGTTTGGTACGACGGTTCGCGCTATTCGTACCGCCAATCCGGGGCAGGACCCGCAGCTGCTCCGCGTGGGGCAGTATCTGACTGTGCCGTTCGGCTTTCCGGTGGTGCCGACGGACGTGCCGTTTACCTCGGAGCTGGTGAACGTCTGCACACAGGGGCTGACGGCCCGCTATCCGTTTATCGTGCGGAGCGTCATTGCTACCAGCGCCTACGGCCGGAACGTCCTGCTGCTGCGGATGGGACAGGGGAGGCGCAGCGTCCTGTATAATGCCAGCCACCACGCGAACGAATGGATCACCACACCGGTCGTGCTGCATTTTCTGGAACAGTACGCCGAGGCGGTCATGAATGAGGAAACGATTTTCGGCATGGACGCGGCAACGCTGTTTCGACGCACCCGGCTCGATCTGGTGCCGATGGTCAACCCTGATGGGGTCGATCTTGTGACGGGTGCGATCGCGCCGGAGAGCGGGCAGTATGAGGCGGCCCGTCTTGTCGCCGCCTATTATCCTTCCATCCCGTTTCCGAACGGCTGGAAGGCCAACCTGATGGGGGTTGATCTGAACCTGAACTATCCCGCCGGATGGGAGCAGGCACGGGAGAACAAATTTGCCCTCGGCTTCACCGGGCCGGCTCCGCGCGATTACGTCGGCGAGGCCCCGCTCGACCAGCCGGAAAGCGCGGCGATGGCCAAATTAACGCGTGAAACGCAGCCCCGCCTCACGCTTTCCTATCACGCACAGGGCGAGGTGATCTACTGGAAATTCCTAGATATCGAGCCGGCGGGCGCGGAGGCAATCGGACAGGAATTTGCCCGCGTCAGCGGCTATGCGCTGGAAAACACCCCCTTCGCCTCCGGCTTTGCGGGCTATAAGGACTGGTTCATTCAGGACTTCGACCGCCCCGGCTATACCATCGAGGTCGGTCAGGGCGAAAGCCCCCTTCCGCTTTCCCAGTTCGACCAAATCTACCGCGCCAACCTCGGCATCCTAACCCTCGGGCTGCGCTTGTAAACAAAAAATGACGCTGTGAAAAAACAGCGTCATTTTTTTGTCCGCTCCAGCCAGATAAGCAGGACGGCGATGTCGGCGGGGGAAACACCGGAGATGCGTCCGGCCTGGCCGACGGAGCGCGGGCGGATCTGCGCCAGCTTTTGCCGCGCTTCCAGACGCAGGCCGCCGATGCTTTCGTAGTCCAGGTCCGGCGGGAGCAGGCGCTCCTCCTCGCGGGCGAATTCGGCAATCTGCCGTTCCTGCCGCGTGAGATAGCCTTCGTATTTGATGCGGATTTCAACCTGCGAGGTGACGGCGTGGGGCAGGGAAGGCCGCTCCTTATCAAACGGCGCAAGCAGGTCATAGTTCAGCTCCGGACGGCGGAGAAGGTCAGCCAGCCGCGCCGAGCTGACGACCGGGGCAGAGCCGACCGAGGCCAGAAAATCGTTCAGTGCCGGGCTTGCAGCTACGCCGCTGGATTCCAGCCGCCGCATTTCTGCTCTGACCTGTGCGTATTTTTCCTCCACGGCGGCAAGCTGTGCGTCCGAAATCAGGCCGATGCGGTGGCCGATCGGGCAAAGGCGCTCGTCAGCGTTGTCCTGCCGGTGCAGCAGGCGATATTCGCTGCGGGAGGTCATGATGCGGTACGGCTCCTCCGTGCCTTTGGTCACAAGGTCGTCGATGAGCGTTCCGATATAGCCGTCCGAGCGTTTCAAGATCATCGGTTCCCGGCCCAGCAGCTTCAGCGCGGCGTTCACACCGGCGACAAAGCCCTGCACCGCAGCTTCCTCATAGCCCGACGAGCCGTTGAACTGCCCCGCGCCGTACAGCCCCGGTACCTTTTTACATTCCAGCGTGGCCGAAAGCTCCGTAGGATCGATGCAGTCGTACTCGATGGCGTAGGCCGGACGCAGCATTTCCGCGTGCTCGAGGCCTGCCACGGTGTGCAGCATTGCAAGCTGCACGTCCTCCGGCAGGCTGGAGGAAAAGCCCTGCAAATACATTTCGTCCGTGTTCAGTCCGCACGGCTCCAGAAAGAGCTGATGCCGCGGCTTGTCAGCAAAGCGGACGATCTTTGTTTCAATGCTGGGGCAGTAGCGCGGACCGACACCGGTGATCGAGCCGTCGTAGATCGGGCTGCGATCAAGGTTGGCGCGGATGATTTCATGGGTTTTTTCGTTCGTATAGGTCAGGTAGCAAACCGCCTGATTGACCGGCGGCGTTTGCGTCGAAAGGGAGAACGGCTCCGGCTCGGTATCGCCGGGCTGGACCTCCATTTTCGTGAAATCAACGCTGCGGGCGTTGACGCGCGGCGGTGTACCGGTCTTGAAGCGGCGCAGCGACAGGCCGAGGCGGCGCAGCGACTGCGTCAGCTCCAGCGCGGCACGCATCCCGTCCGGCCCGGAGGCGATGGAGCAGTCGCCGGTGATAACGCGGCTGTCAAGATACGTGCCTGTCGCGATGACGCAGGCACGGACATGATATACCGCGCCAAGCTGCGTTACAAGCCCTGAAATCGCACCGTTTTCAGTCAGCAGCTCCGTGACGGCTGCCTGCTTCAGGTCGAGATTCTTTTCCCGCTCCAACAGGTGCTTCATATGCTCCTGATAGCGGCGGCGGTCGGCCTGCGCCCGAAGGGAATGCACGGCAGGACCCTTGCCCCGGTTGAGCATCCGGTATTGGATGCAGCAGGCATCGGCCGCCTTGGCCATCTCGCCGCCGAGTGCATCCAGCTCTCGGACAAGATGTCCCTTGCCCGTGCCGCCGATGGCGGGGTTGCAGGGCATATTCCCGACAGCATCCAGATTGATGGTAAAGACCACCGTATGCAGGCCGAGTCGTGCGGCGGCAAGACCGGCCTCAATTCCGGCATGACCTGCGCCGATAACGGCGACATCATAGCTTCCGGCAAAATATTGCATTTCGATCAGATCCTTTGCGGCGCAGCCTCACAGCGGGGACTGCTTGATTTTGGAAAAACGGCGCGGATAGGCGGCCGGCGTGGGGCGGAGCTTACGGATCACGACGGCGCGATGCTCCGCCTCGCCGACGGAATAGGACACGACGCGCTCAACCTTGCCGCCGAGCAAAGAAACGGCGCGCTTTGCCTCGTCAATCTCCTCCTGCGCAGATGCCGCCTTCATTGCGATAAAGCAGCCGCCGACCTTAACAAACGGCAGACAAAGCTCGCAAAGCACGTTCAGCCGCGCGACTGCGCGGGAAACGGCAATATCAAATTCCTCCCGGTGGCCGTATTCCTCCGCGCGTGCAGCGACGCACTCTGCGGGGACGGCAAGGGCTTCCAGCGTTTCACGCAGCCAGTTGACGCGCTTTTGCAGACTGTCCAGCAGTGTCAACTCAATTGTCGGCTCGCCGAGCTTCAGCGGAACGCCCGGAAAGCCCGCGCCGCAGCCGACGTCGATCACGCGCTTGCCGCGAAACTCCTCGACGGTCAATAGCGCCAAGCAATCAGCAAAATGCAGCCGCGCGACAGACTCCGGCTCGGTGATGGCCGTCAGATTCATGACCTTGTTTTTCTCCAGCAGCGCGTCGGAAAAGCGTTCGCACTGCGCCAGCTGCTCCTCACTCAGAGAAAGGCCCAGCAGCCGGGCCTCCTCGCGTAAAATTCCCTTCATAGGCGCTCCTATTTTCCCACGCAGAAGCGCGAGAAGATACGATTTGTGATGTCCTCGCGCACGGTGCGGCCGATGACCTCGCCGAGGGCCTGCATGGCATCCTCCACGTCGGTCAGCACCGCGTCCGGCGTGATGCCCCTGCGCAGAGCAGCGGCGGCGCGGGCGAGGGCGGTCTCGGCGCGAGTAATGGCACCGAACTGGCGCGGATTGGTCAAAAGCGACCCGTCACAGTGCGTTTCGCCGCCGAACCACGCCTCGATGCGGTCGGTGAGCGCCTGCAAATGCTCACCCGTCAGCGCCGAGAGGGTGAGGACCGTTTCAAACGGAAGCTCCTCCGGGCGGACGACCAGCGGTTGGTCGGCCTTGTTGATAACGGCCAGCGAATACGGTGCCTGCTTCGCAGCCTGCATCGCGCGTTGATCCTCATCATTCAGCGGCAGTGTTCCGTCGCAGACGAAGATCGCAAGCTCCGCCGCCTGTGCCGCCTGCTCCGAGCGTTCCACGCCGAGAGCCTCGATGCGGTCGGCGGCCTCGCGAATTCCGGCGGTATCCGTCAGACGCAGGAGGACGCTCCCGACACGGACGGTTTCTTCAACGGTGTCGCGCGTCGTTCCGGCGATCTCCGTGACGATCACGCGGTCAAAGCCCGTCAGCGCGTTGAACAGCGAGGATTTTCCGGCGTTCGGCCTGCCAAGCAGCACCGTGCGGACACCGTTTTTGAGGTACGTGCCGCGCTCGTAGGTTGCCAGCAGGCGTTGCAGCTCCGCGTCGGCGAATTCCAGCGTTCCCGCCAGCTCGTCCAGTCCGAAGTCCTCGATATCCTCGTCCGGGTAATCCAGTACGGCGTGAAAATGGCTGCATAGGTCAGTCATCCGGTCGTAGACCGGCTCGATCCTCCGCAGCAGCGCACCGCCGAGCTGCCCGGCGGCGTTCGCTGCGGCATCGGCGGTTTCGGCATCGATGAGGTCGATGACCGCCTCGGCCTGCGTCAGGTCCATCTTGCCGTTGAGAAAGGCGCGTTTCGTAAATTCGCCCGGACCGGCCTGCCGCGCTCCGACGCAGAACAGCGCCTCCAATGCGGCAGAGAGCATGGCGGGAGAACCGTGACATTGCAGCTCTACGGTGTCCTCGCCGGTATAGCTGTGCGGCGCACGGCAGCAGACGGCCATCGCCTGATCGATCACACGGCCATGGCGGTCACGGAGCGTACCGAGCAGGAGCTTCCGGCTCGGTGCGTCGGTCAGAGAGATTCCGCTGTCCGGCGTAAAGATTTTTCCCGCGACCCCGGCGCAGCCTGCGCCGGACAGCCGCAGAATGCCGATTGCGCACGGGGCCTTTCCCGTCGCGACGGCGGCAATCACATCGTTTTTCTCGTTCATCCGTAAATTTCTTTCGTCAAAAAGTCCGTCAGCTCGGCAATGCGGCCGGGCGCAAAGGGCGACTCCATGCCCGCCTCATCGAGCAGATTCAGCACCGAGTTGTCCGCCGAGAGGCCGAGCAGCGTCCGGTAAAGGTCCAATCCCGTGCCGTTTTCCGTTTCTGTCTGGAAGATTTGCAGGGCGGCATCGTTTGAAACGCAGTAGCTGATAACATAGAACGGCGCGATGAGGAAGTGCTGGATGTCGATCCAGCCCGGCGCAACAATGTCCTCCATGCCGGTCAGGCTCATGCCGAATTTCTCATTGCATTCGAGGAAAAGCCGGTTGATGTTCTCCGCCGTGAGCTGATCGTCGGGCAGATCGTAGACCGCCAGCTCAAAGGCCGCGTAGCAGCCCTGGCCGAGGAATACCGTCACGGCCTCGGACACCTTGGAAACGGTCAGCGCGTAGCGCTGCTTTGCCGACAGCTCCGCCCGGTTGAGCGAAAGGAATTCCAGTCCCTGTGAGAATATTTCAGCGCAGTCAATGGAGGTCGTGGCGTTGCAGTTGACATAGCCGTCCACGAAGTGGCCGAATTCATGCACCTCGGTCAGCAGATCGTTGATCGTCCCGGTGGGGGAAACGTACAGGAACGGCATTTCGTACGCAGTCAGATAGGTCATGTAAGAGCCGGGCATCTTACTGGAGGATTTGCTGAGGTCGAACAGCCCGTATTCCGTCATATAGTCGTACGCGTCCTCGATTTCGCCGCCGAAGGCAGCAGCCGTTTCGGCCAACATCCGGAAGCTCGTGTCCGTATCCATCTCCTCACTGTAGGAGTTATAGGCGGCGACGAGGAACAGGCTTGCCATTTCCGAGGCAATGTCGTCAGTGTACTGCGCGACCTGCTCCGGCGTATAGTCGCGCTGGTAGGTGTATTCATAGGCAAAGTCGGCATAGCTGTCATAGCCCAGCTCCCGCGCAATCTCCTTGCGCACCTTGATCTGCCGGATGAAAATATCCGCTACAAGAGGATTATATTTGTCATAATAGGTCGTATAGGCGGCAAGATATGAGGTGTAATCACCGCTTACCGCGTCCACAACATCGTCAAAGAGCTGCTCCCGGCCTTCCCATTCGATCGTCTGGTTGCTTTGCAGCGCCATGTATTCGGTTTGCAGCGCCGCGTCCTGCTGCATCAGCTCGACAACGCGGTCGTTGGAGTAGACCTGATTTTCGTCATAGAACTCGAAGAATCCTTCGCCGAAGGATTCGGCCTCCAGCTCGTCGCGCAGCGGACTTTGCGCCATGGCGATGTAGCACTTTTCCAGCGCCTGCGAAACCAACGGGCTTTGCTCGTCGCACCATGCGTTTTCCGCAGTATAGAATTCGTCCTCAAGGTCGAGCGTGTAGTGAATGTAGGCCAGAGAGGCCATCGTATCAAAAACACGGTAGTCGTCATAGACGGCATTGAACGCGTCGAGGACCTCGTTCAGCGTACTGCCACCTTCGACCATCGTCTGCACGGCGGCAATGTCGCTGCACAGCGCGGCGCTGTCGGGACGTTCATAAGTCATCTCGCTGAACGAAACCGCATCGAAGACCGGGTCCGGTTCGGTGCGTTCCAGCGCCGGAACGACCGGTTGCAGGGGCGAGTCGGTCGTCAGCTCGGTGGGAGTTTCCGCTGTGGGCTTTGCCGGCTCGGTTGCCCGCGAGAGGGCGGGGATACCTGCGCAGCCGTTCAGCAGCAGTGCAAGAATTAGCGCAAAAGCGAGGGTTGCAAAGCGTTTTCTGTGTTTCATCGTATCCGTCCTTTCATGTCCGGTTCTGCGCTGATGCGGGTGGCAAGCTCCATCAACTCAGGGTAGTTTACAGTGTTGCCCGCGGCAACGGAACAGATCTTATCAAAGTGCAGCGGTTTGCCGGTCAGCGCCGTGACCGTTGCACCGGCTTCCTGCGCAATAAGGCTGCCCGCCGCATAGTCCCACGGCGAAAGGCTGCACTCAAAAAAGACATCCCCACGTCCGGCTGCAAGATAGCAGAGGTCCAGCGCCGCCGCCCCACCGCGCCGGAAGTCCAGAACACGCGGAAACAGCTCCTGCATGAGGCGCATCGTGGCCGGGATGGTCGGCTGGTCGTAGACCGCAGAGCCAAACAGCGCCAGCGATTGCGAAAGCGGGACCTCGTTGACGTGGATGGGACGGCCGTTCAGATAGGCACCCTTGCCGCGCTCAGCGGTGAACAGCTCATCGAAAAACGGATTATACACCGCGCCGCAGACGACCTGCCCGTCCTGGAACAGGCCGACGGAAATGGCGCTATGGTGCAGATGGCGGATAAAATTTGTCGTGCCGTCGATGGGATCAACGATAAACCACGCGCGCTTTCCGGCAATCTCATGCGCCTGTTCTTCCTCGCCGAAGAAGCCCGCCTCCGGGAGAGCCTCCTTCAGTGCGCGGCGCAAAAATTCCTGCACACTGGTATCATATTGCGTGACCAGATCGCGTGGCGAGGTTTTTTCCCGAACGGAGTCCTCAATGTGCTGCGCCTCGCGCACCAAGGCTCCGGCACTGCGTACGATCTGACCGAGTTGTTCATGTTGCATGGAAATCGCCTCCTAAAATACCTGTAAAATACAGCCCTTGAGATAGTGCGTATGCTCGTCGCTGAGCGGAGCGGGGTGATCGCGCGATTGCACCAGCCGCTCCAGCAGCCGGACATCGCGCCCGCTGTCGGCTCCCGCGTCGCGGAGCATCTGCTCGAACAGCGGCTGCGTCATGAACTGACTGCAAGAACATGTTATCAGGAAGCCTCCGGCCTCGACCAGCCGCATACAGCGCAGATTCAGCTCCTTATAGCCGCGGTAGGCGCCGTCGAGCGCCCGTTTGCTCTTGGCAAACGCGGGCGGATCGCAGATTACGACACCGAATTGCTTTCCTTCGACGGAATACTGCTTGACCAGATCGAATACGTTCGCACAGACGGTGCTGACCCGGCCGATGACCTGATTTCGCGCCGCATTTTCCAGCACCATTTGCAGCGCGGACGCGGAAACGTCCACCGCTTCCACATGACTTGCGCCGTAAAGCGCTGCGTGGACGGAAAAGCCGCCCGTGTGGCAGCAGAGGTCCAGCACGGTCCGGCCTGCGCAGTAAGGCTTCAGATGGCCGCGATTTTCCTGCTGATCGAGGAAGTGACCGGTTTTTTGCCCGTTTTCCAGATCGACCGCCATCAGCGCGTCATGCTCGCGGATGACCAGCACGTTGGGGACGGTCCCATAGACGCAGCCCTTCCTCTGTGGGAGGCCTTCCTTCTCGCGGACGGCGAGGTCGTTTCGTTCGTAGATGCAGGCCGGGTGAAACAGCTCGGCCAGAAGCTCGATGAGCTCTGCTTTTCGCTGCTCCATGCCGAGGCAGACGATCTGAAAGGACAGACAGTCCGCAAACTTATCCACCGTCAGCCCGGGCAGCCCGTCGGCCTCGCCGAACACGACGCGGCAGGCGTCGGAAAAGCCCAGCCGCAGCCGGTTTTCCCACGCAGCCAGCAGACGGCGGCGGAAAAACGCGCGGTCGATCGCCTCGTCCCGGTCGCGCGTCAGCATTCGCACGACGATTTTCGACTTACCGTTGAAAAAGCCCTTGCCGACAAAGTGTTGGTGGCTGTCAATCACCTCGATGACCTCGCCGTCACGGCAGCGCTCATCGACCCAATCGGCCTCATTATCAAAGATCCACTGCTGCCCGGCAAGGAGCTTCTTTTCCTCGCCGCGCCGCAGACAAAGCTGTCCCAGTTCCATACGATCCCGTCCGTTTCTTCGTTGCAATTGTATAGCAATTTATTATAGCATAGAATCGCCTGTTTGCACAGCGGGAAAACGAAAAAAATCGAGCGGGCTTGCAAATTGCGGGAATTTGTGCTTAAATGGTCGCAGAAATACGAAAGGGGAGAGTCTATGCTCCGAATTCTGTTTGTTTGCACAGGAAATATTTGCAGAAGTCCGATGGCAGAATTTCTGCTGCGCGATATGGTCGAAAAGGCGGGGCTTGCCGACCGCTTTGAAATCGCCTCCGCGGGCGTTTCGGACGAGGAGCACGGCGCTCCGGTCTTTCCGCCGGTGCGGCGGCTATTGAACGCGCGCGGCATTTCCTGCGACGGGAAGCACGCGCGGCAGCTCACGCGGGCGGATTATGCGAAATTTGATTCCATTATCGCCATGACCGAGCGGCATCGACGGTCAATGCTCCGTACCTTCGGCGGCGACCCGGAAGGGAAGCTCTCGCTGCTGCTGGAATACACCGACCGGCCGCGTGATCTGGACGATCCGTGGTACACCGGCGAATTTGAACGCGCCGCCGCAGAGATCGAGGAGGGACTGCGGGGGCTTGTCGCACAGTTGACGGGTAAGGCGCTGCCTTCTGCACGGAAAGAATAAAAAATCAAACTGCCCGGTCTGCACCGTGCTCCGTCAAGTGGACGGGGGCGGGACAGACCGGGCAGTTTATTTGCTTCAGTGCAGCCGCGTCAGCAGCTCGCGGAGGACGGCCTCGAAGCGGCCGGTATCCACGGCGACGGCGACGCGGTGACGGCCGCCGCTGCCCTCGCGGAAAACGGTTTGACCGCGGCGCTCGACGTCCTGTGTTTCCACACGGACGGTACCCTCGCGCCATGTCGCCAGCCGTTCGTCGATGAGCGTGGAGATGGCAATCGCGTCGTGCATCGGCTCGCCGCTGCGGAAATCGATGAGCGTCCGCATGAGCTGCACAATATCCCGGCGCGGAGAATTTTCAAATTCGTCGAAAAGCTCCCGGCGAATCGGACAAGTGCGCGTGACGTTGAGCCCAACCATATCGATCGGAATGCCGCTGTCAAATACTGCGGCGGCAGCGGGCGCGTCGTGGCCGATGTTGGCCTCGGCGAAGGGAGAGATGTTGCCGTGGTCGAGCGAGCCGCCCATAAGGACGATCCTTTTGATATACCGCGGCAGATCGGGATGCTTTTGCAGCGCCAGAGCAAGATTTGTCAGCGGCGCAACCGGCACGAGCACCAGCTCGCCGTTCAGCGCCTTGGCGGACTCATAGAGCTTGTCCCATGCGGGCAGGGGATCGAGCGGGCGCGTCGAGTGCGGCAGCGTAACGTTGCCAATACCGTTTTCGCCGTGGAATTTTGTCGCAGGCCGGCCGAACGGCTCGCACAGGAAGCTGTCCGAGCCCCGCGCGACCGGCACCTCCGGCCGGCCGAACAGGGAAACGATATCCAGCGCGTTGCGCGTGGTGATAGCGGTGCGGTGATTGCCGCCGATGGTGGTGACGGCCCGCAGATCGAGCTTGTCATGATACACGCAGCCCAGCGCGATGCAGAAGAAGTCGTCGATGCCCGGATCGGTATCGATGATAATCGGCAATTTGTTCATACGGGGATTCCTTCTGAAGCGGATGCGCTCAGTCAACACGGTTTTCCAGCGGGACGGTATCGACCGCGCTGTTGTCGGAGAAGTAGACATCCAGAATGGCCTTAGCGATTTTGCCGAGGTTGCCGCCCTGCGCGCCCTTTTCCACGTAGATCATGATGGCGATTTCGGGGTCATCCATCGGTGCGTAGAGAACGTAAGAGCCGTTATCCGAGCCGCCGGAGCCGTGCTCGGCGGTACCGGTCTTGGCGCAGACCTTGATGGGATAGTCGTTGAACACGGAGTGGGACGTACCGGCCCAGTAGGTTACGCTCTCTCGCATACCCTCAGAATACGCCGCGTAGGCCTCGTCCGAAATGTCCAGCGTACTCATAACGTTCGGCTGTTTTTCCTCCAGCAGCTCCTGATAATCCGCCGAGATCACGCGGCGCAGATACGTCGCCTGATAGCGAATGCCCTTGTTGGCCAGTGCGCAGATGTAGCTGCAAAGCTGTAGCGGCGTGTAGAGGTGTTCCGACTGACCGATGGCCGCCGAAACAACGTCGCCGCCGTACCAGACGCTGTAGTCGCCGGTGTAGAGCTTGTCCTTGACCTCCGGATTGGCGCGGTGGCCGATCTCTTCATAAATCTCCACGCCGGTCGATTCGCCAAGGCCCAGCGCCTTTGCCGTCGCGTCGATCTTGTCGATGCCGGCCATCCAGCCGATTTCGTAGAAATAATAGTTACACGAAACTGCCAGCGCCGTCATGCAGTTGATGACGCCGTGACTTGCGCCCGCAGTCGTGTAAAGCATACAGCGTGGGTAGTAACCGACATCGGCGAAGCGCATATAGATACCCTTGTCCTCAACCTCGTAAAAACGATCAATCACGCCGCTGTCGATCGCGGCGATCGTCGTGACCATTTTGAAGATCGAGCCGGGGGGATACAGGCCCTGTGTCACACGGTTGACCAGCGGGTTCGGGTCGGCCTTTTGCAATTCGTTGTAGTCCTCGGACATCGTTTGCAGATTAAAGTCCGGATAGCTGGCGCTGGCGAGAATCTCGCCGGTTTTCACCTTCATGACCACGCACGCGCCCGCGTCGGCATCCATGCCCTGCTTCTTGCTGCCAAGGCCGTTTTCCTGTAGCCAGAGGATCATCTCCTCCAGCTTGTCCTCGGCCGTGGCCTGTAGATTCAGGTCGATAGAAAGCTCGACGTTGTTGCCCGCGATCGGCTCGGTGACGTAGGATTCCTCCAGAATCGTGCCGTCGGCAGAGATGACGGTCTTTCGCAGACCGTCGCGTCCGTGTAGCTGTTCTTCAAAGGCCAGCTCCAGACCGGACTGACCGACCGTCGCGTCCATTTCATAGCCCAGCGGTTTGTAATACTCCCACTGATCGCTGTTCATCTTGCCCGTGTAGCCGAGGATGTGCGGTGCGCGGTCCGTATAATATTCGCGGACGGTTGAGGTTTCGACGTTCAGGCCGGGGACGTTCAGGTCGGTGATCGCAGCCAGCGAGGCCGAATCTACGTCTTCAAGAAAGATATACGTCGGCAGAATGGTACAGTAGCGCAGTGCCATTTCATAGCGGATGGAAATGACCGCGCGAGCGTCCTCCTCTGACCAATCGACGGGAATTTTATAGCGCTCGCGCATTCGTTTGACCAGCTGCGGCGCGGAAATATCGCTGTCCCAGCCGCGCTTCTGCAAGAATTGCTTGTAATATGTGTTCCAGGTGGAGCTGTAGTCGTCCAGCGTGTATTCGTAGGGCTTTTCCATCGTGACGGGGAAGTGGTCGGCGTATTCCAGCCCTCGCTCACGGCACAGCAGCACGAGCTGCCGCAGATATTCGTTCGGGTCGTCGGAATTGACCAGCACGTCCGCGACCAGCGCCAGGTTGAACGAGGCGCGGTTGCCGACCAGCACGTTGCCGTTGCGGTCGAGAATTTCTCCCCGGGCCGCCGTGACGCGCGTATAGTAGGTGAAGGAATTTGCGGGCGTGGCATCCTCATCCGAAGCGCCGGTGATCTGCACCTGATAGAGCTGGACGAGGAAAACGCCCGCCATGACCGCGATAAGGACCAGCAAAGCGGTCACGCGGACGGAAAATCTATGTTGATTCATAACGCTCTCCGATTTTTGCGATGCGCTTGACCAGCCAGTAGACCGGCGGCTGGGCAAGGGTGGAGATCAGCACGCACGGCAGTAGCTTCGTGAAAAACAGCGAACCTGCTGCGCCGCTGAAAAAGAACTTGAGAAAAAACATGATCGACTGCTCGATGAAAACCGTCGCAAAGGCGATAATCAGGCAGGGAATGAAGTGGTTGGTCAGCACGGCCCGGCTGAGCAGACTGCCAACGATCGGAACGATTGTCAGCACCGCGATGGCCACGCTGCCCTGATCCGCGCCGGAGAGACACCACAGCAGCGAGGCAATCAGCGCAAACGTGCCGCCCCGCTCCGGCCCCTCCCGCAGGCACACGCAGGTGATCACGATCGGGACGAAATCCGGGCAAATGGAAACACGGCCCGCCAGCACGACCGTTTGCAGCATCGCTGTGAGCAGCAGTACCATGGAATACAGCGCCCAGCGCAGAAAATGCAGCCACTGCCGGGGTGTGATATAGAGTTTATCCAGCATTACGGCATGGCCCCTTTGTCATTCGTTTTCATAGTGCGTGACGATAAAAACCTGCTCGAGGTTGTCAAAATCCGCAGCGGGCGTCAGCAGCGCGTACTTTGCCACGCCCGTTTCGTCGTAGCCCGCATCCTCTACGTAGCCCAGCACAAGGTCCTTCGGATAGACCGTCGAGCCGGTGGTGACGACCTGGTCGTTATTGCGCAGCACGGCTTCACTCGGCAGATACTTCATCCGCAGCTTGCCGCGCGTTTCCTCCGTATAGCTGCCCTGCACAACGCCGGTGTAGCCCGACGAGGCGACGCTTGCGCTGATCTCCAGCGACGAATCGAGGATCGTCGTGATGTTGGCCCAGTTCGGGCCGACCTCCTTGATAATACCGACGACCTGACCGTATTCGGTAATGACGACCATGCCGGCTTCAAGACCTGCGGACGTTCCCTTGCCGATGGAGAAGCCGCTTTTCCAGTTGGACGAATCCCAGGAGTTGATATAAGCGTCGCACAGCTCATAGTCCACGTGTTCGTCCTTCAGATGCAGCAGCTCCCGGTAGCGCTGGTTCTCGCGCTCCAGCGCATCGGCCTTGCGCGCTTCGTCCTCCAGCTCGGCGACGCGCCCGCGCAGATAGATATTATCTGCCTCCAGTGCCTCATAGCCGAACAGATAATTATAGTAACGCTCGGCCTGCCGGGTGACGGAGCTGACACCGCTGCGGATGGGTGTGATGACGGCCTGCACGGCCTTCTGCGCCCACGTCGCGCCGAACAGCGCCGAAACAATCGCCGTCACAATGGCCAGCAGCAGCGCAAGCAGCATGATAAACTTGACGCGGCCGGAAAACTGTTTCTTCACGGCACGTACCTCAGCAGCCCAGCAGCTTCACGCCGTGCTTACGCAGCATCAGCGTCAGCGTGCAGATCGGCAGACCCATGACGTTGTAGTAGTCGCCGTCCAGCCCGACGACAAACATGGACGCCATACCCTGAATGCCGTAAGCGCCCGCCTTGTCAGCAGGCTCGCCGGTTGCGATATAATTGCGAATTTCAAGATCGGACAGGGGACGGAAGCGAAGCGTCGTGGTCACGGTCGTCGTTTCGGCCAGGTCGCCCTGCATGACGGTCAGGCCGGTCATGACCTGATGCTCCCGCCCGGACAGCCGCCGCAGCATGGAAAATGCGTCGGCATCGGAGCGGGGCTTGCCCATAATGCGCCCGTCGCAGACGACAACGG
>CABSFY010000011.1 GCA_902477055.1 uncultured Eubacteriales bacterium | reverse complement strand
CATTTGCTCAAGGTGTTTGTTCATGTTTCTCGTTGTTTAATTTACAAGGTACACCCTGTCCCCTCACGGGTTTTCCCTTCGCGGACAGCTTCCATATACTAGCACACAGCCCCCGCGATTGTCAAGTACTTTTTTTAGTTTTTTTCAATTTTTTGAGAAAACGTCACCGTACCGTGTCGATACTTATTTTATTATGGCAGCTGCGGACGCTTGCTGTGATTTTATTCGTCACTTTGCTCATTTTTGACCCTAAATTTTTGAGAGTTATATACAAAATTTTTTTGATTCCCCATATTTTTAAAAAAAACTATTGTTTCTTGCGCGAATATTGTGTATGATGATACCAAGCAGCAAGATGGCTGCGGAAAATTGGCGCAAGCCGGACGATTATTAAGGAGGAAAACAAATGAAAAAGATCTTAGCGCTTCTGTTGGTTCTTGCGATGGTCGCTTGCCTGTTCGCGGGCTGTGGCGGTGACAAGCAACAGGAAGACACCACGGGCAACGACGTCGATGTCCCTTCGACCAATGATGGCGGCGACGAGACCCCCACGGACGGAACCCCCGACGAAGGCAACAAGACCGTCAAGGTCGGCCTGATCTGCATCGGCGACGAGAACGACCTCGGCTACACCTACAACTTCATCCGCGGCAAGGAAGCTGCCACTGAAGCTCTGGCTAAGGAAGGCATCAATGTCGAATGGATGGTCAAGTGGAACATCGGCGAAGATTCCAAGTGCGAAGAAGCCAACATTGAGCTTGCCGAAGCCGGCTGCCAGCTCATCATCAACAACTCCTTCGGCCACGAGCAGTTCATGCTCAAGGTCGCTCCTGACTATCCCGATGTTCAGTTCGTCGGCTGCACCAACCAGGGCTCCTACAACGACGGCCTTGCCAACACCCACAACGCTTTTGCCAATATCTACGAGGGCCGCTATCTTGCCGGCGTCGTTGCAGGCATGAAGCTGCAGGAAATGATCGACAACGGCGACATCACGGAAGATCAGGCTGTCATCGGCTACGTCGGCGCATTCTCCTTCGCGGAAGTTATCTCCGGCTTCACCGCTTACTTCCTGGGTGCTCGCAGCGTTTGTCCGAGCGTAACCATGAAGGTTCAGTTCGTCGGCTCCTGGTCCGACGCTACCGAGGAAGCCAACGCCGCCTCTGCTCTGTGCGACATGGGCTGCGTCCTCATCTCCCAGCACTCTGACAACACCACCCCGGCTACCGTTGCGCAGACCAAGGGTGCATTCCACACCGGCTACAACAACGACATGACCGAGGTTGCTCCTGAGGCTTCCCTCATCGGCACCCGTATCGACTGGAGCGTCTACTTCGCCGAGATCATCCGTGCGGTCGCTAACGGCGAAGAGTTCCCGCAGGATTGGTGCAAGGGCTACGGCGACGGCGCGGTCGTCCTGACCAAGCTCAACGAGGCCATCTGCGCCGAAGGCACTGCGGAAAAGCTGGCTGAGGTCGAGGCAAAGCTCGCTTCCGGCGAACTGCAGGTTTTCGATACCAGCACCTTCACCATCGAGGGCAAGGAGCTGACCAACGCCTTCGCTCTGGATACCGACGGCGACTTCACTCCCGACTCCGAAGAGGCTGTCTTCGACGGCGCTTTCCATGAGTCCTACTTCCAGTCCGCTCCGTACTTCGCACTGTCCATCGACGGCATCGACTGGCTGAACTCCGCTTTCGGCTAAGCACAAATCTTACTTAAAAGGACCGCTTCGGCGGTCCTTTTGCTATGCAGGGGGGCTTGCTCCCTCCTGCATATCCTAAATATTTTTTGGTTCAACAAAAATTTTATTTTTTCACCAAATTTTGTGTGAATATTTCTGTATTTTTAACCAAAGGGTTTTTGTTTACAATAGTTTCGACTTGTGATAAAATAGACGCAGAGCAATACCCGCAGTATTCTGCGGCGCAGAAAGGATGACAGCCTTGGATCCCGTTTACGCAATCGAACTGAAACACATTACCAAGCGGTTCGGCAGTGTGGTCGCCAACAGCGACATCAGTCTGGGCTTGCGGCGCGGCGAGATTCTCTCCCTGCTGGGCGAGAACGGCAGCGGCAAAACCACATTGATGAATATGCTTGCAGGCATTTACCTGCCGGACGAGGGTGAGATCCTTGCCGACGGTAAGCCGATCACCATTCATTCCCCGAAGGATGCCTATGCGCACGGCATCGGCATGATTCACCAGCACTATAAGCTCGTGGACGTGTTCACCGCAGCCGAAAACATCGTTCTCGGCCTGCACGAGGGCCGCCGTCTGGACATGAAGGCAATCAACGCGAAGGTCAAGGAGATCTGTGACCGCTACGGCTTCGACATTGACCCGACGCAGAAGGTCTACGATATGTCCGTTTCGCAGAAGCAGACCGTCGAGATCGTCAAGGTCCTTTATCGCGGCGCGGACATTCTGATTCTTGACGAGCCGACCGCCGTTCTGACGCCGCAGGAGACGGACAAGCTGTTCGCCGTGCTGCGGAATATGCGCGAGGACAACAAGGCAATCATCATCATCACCCATAAGCTCAACGAGGTCATGGCGCTGTCCGACAAGGTTGCCGTCCTGCGCAAGGGACAGTACATCGGCACCGTCAACACCGCCGAAACGAACCCGCAGGCGCTGACGGACATGATGGTCGGTCACGCGGTCACGCTGAATATCGACCGTCCGAAGTATGACAACCCCGTCAAGAAGCTCGAGGTCAAGGACCTGACCGTCTACGACGGCGAGGGTGTCAGCCGCCTCGACCATGTCAGCTTTACTGCCATGGGCGGCGAGATTCTGGGCATCGCTGGCGTCGCCGGCTCCGGCCAGAAGGAGCTGCTGGAGGCCATCGCCGGTCTGTATCCGATCGCCGAAGGCTCGATCGTCCATATGCCGGAGGACGGCGTGACGAATGAGCTGGTCGGAAAAACGCCGAAGCAGATCAAAAAATGCGGCGTTGCGCTGGCGTTTGTTCCGGAGGACCGTCTGGGCATGGGTCTGGTCGGCTCGATGGGAATGACCGGCAACATGATGCTGCGCAGCTGGCGCAGCGGCCGTGGTATCTTCGTCAACCGCAAGAAGCCGGAGGACCTCGCCGAAAAGATTTGGAACGACCTAGAGGTCGTGACCCCCGACACGAACTTCCCCGTGCGCCGGATGTCCGGCGGCAACGTGCAGAAGGTTCTCGTCGGCCGTGAGATTGCGTCCAACCCGACCGTCCTGATGACAGCGTATGCCGTCCGCGGTTTGGACATCAATACATCCTATACTATTTATAATTTGCTCACCGACCAGAAGATGAAGGGCGTCGCCGTCGTTTATGTCGGCGAGGACCTGGATGTCCTGCTGGAGCTGTGTGACCGGATCATGGTGCTTTGCGCCGGTAAGGTCAGCGGCATCGTCGATGCCCGCACCACCACGAAGGAAGAGGTCGGTCTGTTGATGACCAGCGTCGGAGGGAAGGAGGCCGTGAAATGAAAGAGAATAAAATGCCTCTGATCCGTCTGGCAAAGCGCGGCTCCATGTCGCCCGGCCGCATCTGGGCCATCCGCGCTGCGTCCATTCTGGTCGCGCTGCTGCTCGGCTCGATCGCCATCGCCATCACCGGCAACAACCCCATCACCGCCTACGCGACCATGATTACCGGTTCGCTGGGTAAGAAAACCGCCATCCGCCAGACCGTCAAGATCGCCGTCCCGCTGCTGGGCTGCGCACTGGCCATTGCGCCGTGCTTCAAGATGCGTTTCTGGAACATCGGTGCCGAGGGCCAGATCACTGCCGGTGCCATCGCCGCTACTTATTTCGCCCTGTTCTGGGCCGGCAAGCTGCCCTCCGTCGTGCTGCTGATCGTCATGGCGCTGGCCGCTGCGCTGGCCGGCGGTATCTGGGGTCTGATTCCCGCCTTCTTCAAGGCAAAGTGGAACACCAACGAAACGCTGTTTACCTTGATGATGAACTATATTATTATCGGCATCGTTTCGTGGCTCCAGGGCGGTCCGTGGGAAGGCCGTCCCGGCTCGCAGATCATCCCGCAGTTTGATGCCGCCGCCTGCCTTCCGAAGGTCTTTGGCATCCATTGCGGCTGGATCATCGTGCTGGTGCTGGTCGTGGTCATGTTCGTCTATATGCGTTACACGAAGCACGGCTATGAGATCGCCGTCATCGGCGACTCGATGAACACCGCGCGCTATGCCGGTATGAACGTCGGCTTTATCATGATGCGCACCATGTTCCTCTCCGGCGCGATCAGCGGTCTGGTCGGCTTCATCGTCGCCTCGGGCGCAAACGGCACGCTGTATAACGGCGTTGCGGACGGCGTTGGCTTCACCTCCATCACCGTCGCATGGCTCAGCCAGCTCAACGCATTTGCGATGGTCGCCATCTCCATGATGCTGGCTGTTCTGACCAAGGGCGCGGAAACGCTGCAAACCATGCTGAGCGTCCCGGCCTCCATCTCCGACATCATCATCGGCCTGTTGCTGTTCTGTATGCTGGGCTGTGAGTTCTTCATCAACTACCGCATGATCTTCCGCTCCAAGAACGCCGCAAAGGAGGCTGCTGCAAAATGAGTGATTTTATGACGCTGTTTATCGCGCTGCTGGTTGCAGCCATCACCTATGGCACGCCTCTGCTGTTCGGCACGCTGGGCGAAATTCTGACCGAAAAGTCCGGCAACCTGAACCTCGGCGTCGAGGGCATTCTGTTCATGGGCGGCGCGGTCGGCCTCGGCGGTGTGTTCTACTACGAAAAGCTCGCCTCCTCCCCCAACGGCTATGTTGCCATTCTGATTGCCATCCTCTGTGCTTTTATTGCAGGCGCGATTGCCTCGCTGATCTTCAGCTTCATCACCATCACGCTCCGCGCAAACCAGAACGTCACCGGCCTTGCCCTGTCCATCTTCGGCACGGGCGTCGGCCAGTTCATCGGCGAGTTCATGCGCGTCAGCGAGGGCGGCTACGTCGCCATCGGCAACGAGCTGAAAACCTTCTTCATCGCCTCTCCGTTCCCGAACTTCCTGCAAAAGATTCCCTACGTCGGAACTCTTCTGTTCGGTAACAGCTTCTTCTTCTACCTCGGGCTGGTGTTGGCGATTGTCCTGTTCTGGTATCTGAACAAGAGCCGTTCGGGCCTGCATCTGCGCTCGGTCGGCGAGTCCCCCGCCACGGCGGACGCGGCCGGTATCAACGTCTCCCGCTTCAAGTACCTCGCAACCATCATCGGCGGCGGCATCTCCGCCATCGGCGGCGTGGTCTACATCACCACCATCTCCGGCTGCGTCTGGAACCATGAGGGTCTGTCCGGTGTCGGCTGGCTGGCCGTGGCGCTGGTTATCTTCTGTATGTGGCGTCCGCTTTCGGCGATCTGGGGCTCGGTGCTGTTCGGCGCACTGATGATCCTGTACCTGCGTCTGCAAATCGCATGGATCCCCACGCAGCTATACAAGATCCTGCCCTACGTCGTTACGGTCATCGTGCTGGTCATCTCCAGTATGCGCAACAACAAGGAAAAGCAGCCGCCGGAGGCCTTGGGCCTGTCCTACTTCCGCGAGGACCGCTAAAATTTCATCCGCTACTCCCGCTGCAAGGCAGATTGCCTTGCAGCGGAATTTTTCCGGCTCTATGTCAACAGTTGAGGGAGCGGCAAAAAGTAAGATCGTGTCGGAGGGAAGCTCTCCGGCGCGATTTTTATGCGTGACTGAAAAGGATACTTTATCAACTCGTCGTCCGAGGATTGAATGCATAATAGACCATCGGGATCAGGAGCTTTCTCCCGACCCCGATGTTTTTTTCTCGGACGTATGCAGATTCCAAACGATCATGAAGCAGATGCTTCCCAAAATCAGAACGCAGGCGAGAATCTGCCGTATATTCAGGCTTTCCTGTAACAGGATTGCGCCGATCACGATGCTTGCGATCGGTTCAAAGACGCTGAACACGGCACTCAAGCCCGCACCGGCGTACTTCACGCCGTTTTGCAAACAAATCGTCGCGCAAATGTTGTTGAGAAATGCGATCAGCGCAATGATCCAAAGATTCGGCAGAATGCGCTCAAGCTGCAGCGAGCGTGTCAAAAGCCCGTACACCAAGCCCGTCAGCGCCATGGCAAGGCAGACATAGAAGGTCAGCGACTGCCGATTCTCCTCCAGCACGCCGGAGTGCTCCATGTAGACAAGCTGAAAGGTCCATGAAAGCACGGACAGGACCGCAAACAGCACACCCAGTCCCTGATCGCTGTGAATGTTCTCAAAAAACAGGAGCATACTCAGCGTGGAAACCGCGAGCGTCAGGACCGTAACTTTTGATAGTTTCTGTCGGAACAGCAGGGCATTGGTCACCCCGACGACCGCAGGGTACAGAAAATGGATCGTTGTCGTCGTTCCGACGGGCAGATAGAAATATGCAAGGTTCAGAAAAATCTGCGTCGCCGCCGTGCCGCAGATACCGTAAAGGGCAGCCTTCGGAAGATTTTTCATGCGTATTTTGGGCAATCGCCGCTTCACACCGTCCGCAAACAGCAGAAGAAGCATCCCGCAAATTCCGCGTCCGAAGATCAAGGTGCTGACAGAAAGGGTCTCCTTCGTCGCAATTTTGGTCAAAACGGCGCAGAAGCCGTACAGCACGGCGGAGGCGACGGCAAATGCGACACCCTTTCCGACGCTTTTATTCATAGTCAAAGTGTACCACTACGCACATTCAGATACCGAGATACGCCTTTTTCAGCGAATCGTCTGTAAGCAGCGTTGCGCCTGCGCCGGACATGACAATGCTGCCGTTCTCCAAAACATAGCCTCTTGTGGATTCGCGCAGCGCCTTTTCCACGTTCTGCTCCACGAGCAGGACCGTCGTGCCGTTCGCGCGAATCTCGTCGAGCTTATCAAAGATAAGCTGCACGTTAATGGGCGACAGGCCGAGGCTCGGCTCGTCCAAAATCAGCAGCCTCGGGATGGACATGATCGCTCTGGCGATTGCCAGCATTTGCTGCTCGCCGCCGGAAAGGGTGTTGGCATCCTGTGATTTGCGCTCGTACAGGCGGGGAAACAGGTCAAAGACATACTTCATGTTTTCCTCGCTCTTGCTGCGTGCGCGCTTGCAGAAGGCGCCCATACGGATGTTCTCCGTCACGCTCATCGTAGGGAAAAGGTGCCTTCCCTCGGGGCACTGGATAATGCCCAGCTCCACACGCTCGTGGCTGGGAATCTGCGTAATATCCCTGCCCTCGAAGAAAATACTTCCGCCGCTCAGGGGCAGTAAGCCGGAGATTGCCTTGCAGGTGGTTGTCTTTCCCGCCCCGTTGGAGCCGACAATACTGACAAGCTCGCCGTCGTCGATGTACAGGCTGCAATGCTTGAGCGCCGCAACCGCGCCGTAGGAAACATGAATATCCTTCAGTTCAAGTAAATGCATGGTTGATTCTTCCTCTCTGCTCGGGTATGCCGGCTGTGCCGAACGGAAGCGGCACAGCCGGCGCAGTGCGTTCCGGTTTACTTGTTGATGACGGACAGCTCACTGCCGGGAAGCACGATGGACGTTCCCTCGGCGACGGCGCTCTCGGGCCAAATAATCGCAACGTGGGTATCTTGGAACTGTCCCAGCGGGCTGAGCGCGTAGATGTTCGCGCCGGTCTCGTCGAACTCAATGCCGTAGGGATAGATGTTCCACCATCTGTCCTCCTCGATCTTAATGTTTGCCAGCGCATCACGCAGTGCGGTGCGGTCGTTCTTACCCGCGGCGTTCAAGCCCTCTGCAAGGAGGAACAGGACCGACCAGCCCGCAGCGGATTCGCCCGTGAAGGTCTCGTTGTTGTTCTTCGCGGCGTAGTCCTCCGCGATCCACATCTTGTCGGGCTTGGCTACAAGAACGTCCATGCCCCAGCCCATTGCGGTCATAAGGCCGTCGGCGTTGTTGCCGACAGTGGGGATAAAGTCGGAGTTCTGCTCGCCGCCGGAGGCGCACATCATCAAGTTCGGCGCATACTCCTTGCCGACCATGGTGTTGGTCAGCAAGACCATCGCGTCAAAGTTTGCAAAGCACATCACAACGTCAGGATTGCTTCTTTGCAGCTTGTTTACGATGGGCGTGACGTCGGAAACGTCCATAGCGAAGGTTTCGTCAATGACAATCTCGATGCCCATTTCGTCAAATGCCTCGGTCCAAAGCGCCTGCAGGGTCTGACCGTTGTCGTCGTTCTCATAGAGCAGCGCAGCGGTCTCGATCTTGAAGCCCTCGTCGCGGATCTGACGGAGGTAGCGGAGCTGGGATTCACAGGAGGCAGCGCTGGTTTCGTGGACCAGGAAGCTCCAGTCGTGCGGTCCGTCAACCAGCGACGGCGAGCTGCAGCAGCATTCCAGAAGCGGGCAGCCGTACTTCTCGCAGACGGTATAAACCGCCATGGTGATTGCGGACTGATAGCAGCCGATGATCGCGGAAACACCCTCGTTAACGATCAGTCGCTCTGCCTCCGTAACGGCAGCCTGCTCGTCGGACTGGGTATCGGAGTAGATCGGAACGATCTTCGCGCCGCCGAGGGCTTCAATGCCGCCGTTGGCGTTGACGTAGTCCAGCGCGAGGTCGAAGCCCTTACGGGCATCCTCCGCAACGGATGCTGCCGCTCCCGTGATTGGGAAAAGGACGCCTACCTTGACTTCATCGACGGTGGTATCACCCGAGGGGTCGGCGGATGTGGCGGGCTGGTCGGTGGGCGCATCATTGTTCGATGCCGGAGTACATGCTGCCATGGAAAGGACAAGTGCCAGAGTCAATAGGAACGCCAATGCCTTTTTCATTTTCATTCTCCTTTAATTTTTTCTGCCTGAGCAGTGAATGACGGTATATTTCCTTATGTGCGGGTGTATTCCGAGCCGAGATAGGCGGCGATCACGTTCGGGTCGTTTGCGATCTCCGCCGGAGTTCCCTCTGCAATCTTCTGTCCGAAGTTCAAAACGGAGATCCGATCCGAGATGTTCATAATTGCCTGCATGATGTGTTCGATAATGATGATTGTAACTCCCGCCTCCTTAATTTCCAAAATCATGTCCATCACCTCGCTGACCTCCGAGGGGTTCAGGCCTGCCATGACCTCATCAAGCAGGAGGACCTTCGGGGAGCTGGCAAGGGCACGCGCAACCTCAAGACGCTTCTGCTCGCACAGGTTCAGCGAGCCGCCCTGAACGTCCGCCTTGTGGTCCAAATGCGTCAGCTTCAGTGCCTGCATTGCCTTTTCCTTGGCGTGCGCGGCGTTATTGGTGTGGACAAAGCTGCCGACCATCGCGTTGTCCAGCGTGGTCATACCCTTGAAGGGCTTCACGATCTGATAGGTCCGGACAAGACCGCGCTTACACAGAACATAGGGCTTGTTTCCCGTGATCTCCTCGCCCTCCAAATAGATCTTGCCGGAGGTCGGCGCTTCAAAGCCGGAGATCACGCTGAAAAAGGTCGTTTTTCCCGCGCCATTGGGTCCGATCAAGCCGTGTATCGTGTTTTTCTCCACGCTGAGGCTGAAGTCGTTCACCGCCTTCAAGCCGCCGAAGTGCTTGGACAAGTGCTCTGTTTTCAAAATTTCCACGATCAGCCGCCTCCTTTCACGAACGTGCCGTATTCTTCGACAGCCTCTGCTTCACCTTGCGGACCAACTTTACCAGCAGCGGATAGACGCCGTTCGGGAAGAAGCGGATACATACGACCAGTAGCGTTCCGTAAATTGCAAGGTGCAGACCGGGGACCTGTCCGCCGACCAGCGCCGTCGTAAGCTGGGACAGCGGGCGGATGATAATCGAGCCGATGGTCGGTCCGAGGATTATGCCCTTGCCGCCGATGAGGGCGATAATGACCATTTCGTCCGACAGCGCCTCACCGAAGAGCTTCACGGGACTGCACGCCATGACGAACTGCGCATAAAGCGTACCGCCGATGGCGGAGGTGAAGGTACTGATTGCCATTGCCTTCAGCTTCAGCTTGCGGGAGTTGACACCGAGCGCCTCCGCCGCGAGCTGATCGTTGGCGACCGCTGAAAGCTGATAGCCGATCTTCGAGCGCTTGATCCAATAGCACAGCAGGAGCATCAGGACAAGGAAGCCAAGGAAAACATAGTAATAATAGATTCGGTCCGTAAACTGCATCATCCAGAAGTTGTTGCCCTGCACCGACTTTAATTGCAGTCCCGTCGCACCGCCGATCTTGATGCCGCCGATGCTTCTTATGCTCTGGAACACCAGCATCATAATAGTACACAGCGCGAGCGATGCCAGCGTATAGAAGGTTCCGCTCAGCTTGAAGGTCGGAATACCGACCAGCAAGCCAATCAGTGTTGCCAAAACGCCGCCTGCCAGCATTCCGATCCACGGAGAGATGCCCCAGTTATTCGCAAGCACCGTCGTGGTATAGGCGCCGATACCGATGTACAGAGCGTGTCCCAAGGAGAACTGCCCCGCAAAGCCGCCGAGAATGTTCCACGCGGAGGCAAGGTAGGCGTAGAGGACGACCTCAATAAAAATGCTGAGGTAGTAGTTATTGACCATCGTCGGGACGAACAGCGCCGCAAGCACAAGAAGAAGTAAAAGACCGTATTTCAGCAGCTTCGAAGTTTTTTTGGTATGTATCATTTCTCTTCCTCCGTCTCAACGTGCCTTTTTGCCAAACAGACCGCTCGGCTTGAAGAACAGCACCGCGACGAATACCGCAAAGCAGAGCATTTGTCCGATGTAGGAATTGAACAGCATCGCGCCGTAAGACTCCACCAAGCCGAGGATTACGCCCGCCAGCAGGCAGCCGGGTATGCTCTCGATGCCGCCCAAAACGAGGATGATAAACGCCTTGTTGCCAACCGTTACGCCACTCGCGGGAGCGATCGAATAGAAGGTAGAATACACACAGCCGGCGATCGCGCAAATCCCGCAGCCGATGCCAAACGCCACATCGTAATACCGCAGCACGTTGATGCCCATGAGCCGCGCAGCATCACGGTCCTGCGCCGTGGCACGCAAGGCTCTGCCGGCATAGGTCTTTGTCATGAAGAGCCACAGCCCCAGCGTTGTGGCAATCGCAAGCAGCGCGCCGATGACCTTGACCAGGCTGACCGAAGCGCCGAAGCCCACATCGATATATGCCTGAGAAATGCTCATCTTGATCGTGTGCGGAGTGGACTTGAAGATCATCAGCGTAATGTTTTCCAGCGCGATTCCAAGACCGGCAGTACACAGGAGCAAGCCGTACGGATTTTTATCGGTTTCTCTCAAATACAGCGGACGGATGACGGTATGCTGGAACAAATAGCCGAAGCCGAACATGATCGGCGCGGCGATCAGAATCGCTAAATAGGGGTTGATGCCGAGGAGCGTTACCGCCCAGTAGATGATATACATGCTGATCATCAGGAGGGAGCCGTTCGCCCAGTTGACGATCTTCATAATGCCGAAGATAATGTTGACTCCGAGCGCCGTCAGGCCGTAGATACAGCCAATGACGATGCCCTGAACTAAGGTTTCATAGTAGTACATACGAACAACTCCCCCAGCATTTCGGTTTTCTGCTCTGCTGCCGTGCCGCTCGTGTATCTCGGCAACGCGGTATCAGATTTATCGTTTGTTTCATCTCATTATCAACTTTCTGTATGATAGTATATTGTTTCTTCTTTTTATAGTAAAAACAAGATGTACTTCTTGCTTTCCGGAAAAATTCGACAAATAATTTGATTTTTTCGTTTTTGTTCTGTATAATATTGTTAAATAATGAAATCTTGAAAGGCAGGAATCCGCCATGTTCGACACAAAGATCAGCATGATCTCTCTACAGCCGTTCTGCTTTGCAACAGCGGAGAATTTCAAGAGAGTGCGCTATAACAACGGAAGATTCGTTTTATACACCGCCTCCTTCCGCATTCCGCAGGACAGCGAGATTCGGTTGGTCGCAGACTATGCCTCCGCCGTTCTGTTTTCGACGGCAGTGGACTTCAAGCCGCTGCTTCTCACGCCCGTGATTGCCTCGGGGCAGCAGCTGCGGCTTCCGCAGGGTGACTACTACTCCGTCAAGCTCTCGCCCTATGCGTCCTACACGGTGTATCATCTATTTGCGCAGGTGCCGCACTTTTCCGACCGCATTCTTCCCGCCGCTGAGATATTCTCGGATATAGAAGGCCTCCACGCCGCGCTCCGAGAAGCCGACGGACACACGGATATCCTCTCCCTCCTTCCGGCGTATTTCGCCGAACGGTTCCGCTTTGCGCCGCTTGCACCGCACATCGATCGGCTGATCTCGCTAATCATGCTGTCCAACTGCACCGCCACGGAAAAGGAGCTTGCTGAGCAGAGCGGTCTGTCCTCCCGCTACATTTACCAGCTCTTTACGGAAAAGGTCGGGTGCTCACCCAAGATGTTTTCCCGTATTCTCCGCTTTCAGAATGCACTGTACTCGCTGCTCTCCGGCGCGGGCGGAAAAAACGGGCTGACCCCCTATGAGCTGAATTACTACGACCAGTCGCATTATCTGAAGGAGTTCCACAAGCTCTGCGGCCTTCTCCCGTCGGAAATGCTGAAGCTCATGGCGGGACGCACGATCAATTAAGCGCCGCAGTATCGCGCAAAAATGCCGTGACCGCCTGTTCGATCCCCTCGGTATCCAAGCCGTAGTAGCGGAACAGCTCCTTATCGCTTCCCGTAACGTGATTCTCGCTCGGAATTCCGAGGCATCGCACGGGAATCGGGCAGCACTCCGCGGTGATTTGGGAAACCAGCGATCCGATGCCGCCCGCCTCGGTGTGCTCCTCGACGACAAGGATCCGTCCCGTTTGGTTCGCAGCTGCCAGCACTGCTTCTCTGTCCATCGGCTTCACACTGAACATGTCCAGCACTCTCGCGCCGATGCCGCGCTCCTTCAGTCGGTCGGCGGCACGGACCGCGTGGCAGAGCGTTTCGCCCGCTGCAATAATCGTCAGGTCCGTACCCTCGCGCACCGTAACCGCTTTCCCGATCTCAAATTCCGTACCGTCATCATAAATTTTCGGCACAGGATTCCGACCGATCCGCACATAATAGGGGCCCATGTTTTCCACCAGCTCCCGCATCACCCAGCACATCTGCACGCTGTCGGCAGGCAGCAGAACCCGAATGTTTTCCATCGGCACGATGGCAGCCAAGTCCGTAATGGCATGGTGTGTCGTTCCCGAGGTGCCGTAGCTCAAGCCGCCGCTGATCCCGATAATCTTGACGTTCGCATTTGCATAAGCCGCGTCGATCTTCACCTGCTCCAGCGCGCGCGTGGACATGAATGCCGCCGGTGCGCAGACGATGGACGTAAAGCCGCAAGACGAAAGCGCCGAAGCCACGCTGACCTCATTCTGCTCGGCAATGCCCATCTCCACCAGCTTGTCCGGATAATGCTGCGCAAATGCGTTCAGCCCCGCCGAGCCGGTCGCGTCGGAGGTGAAAACCATGATCTTACGGTTCTCCTTCGCAAACTCCTCCAGTATATCCGCCGTCACGCTGCGCAAAGCTGCCTCTTTCATTGATTCAACGCCTCCCTTGCTTTTTCAAGATCCTCCATTGCGATCCGATACTGCTGGTCGTCCAGCGAGCCGTGGTGCCATGCGACATTTCCCTCCATAAAAGAAACGCCCTTGCCCTTCAGCGTATCGGCAATAATCAGCTTCGGTTTTCCCGTTCTCCGATGCAGTTCATCCAGTGCGGCGACAATCTGCTCCATGTCGTTTCCGTTGATCTGTAGGACATCGAAACCGAAGGAGCGCCATTTATCGGCATACGGCTCCAGCGGCATCACGTCCTCCGTCCCGCCGCTGATCTGCATACGGTTGCGGTCAACGATCGCATAGAGATTGTCCAAACCGTTTGCGGAGGCAAACATCGCCGCCTCCCAAACAGAGCCTTCGTCCGTCTCGCCGTCGCCCATCACCACATAGGTGTCAAAGCTGTGGCCGTTTTTCTTTGCGCCCAGCGCCACGCCGCAGCCGAGCGACAGCCCGTGCCCCAGTGCACCCGTGCTGAAGTCAACGCCGTCAATGGCACTGCTCGGATGCGCCACCAGGCGGGAGCGGAAGCAATTAAACTGCTCCAATTCCGATTTTTCGAAGAAGCCGCAGTCCGCCAAAATCCAAAGGTAGCCCTCGCAGGTGTGTCCCTTGGAAAGGATGAAGCGGTCGCGGTCGGGGTCGCGCGGATTCTTCGGGTCAAAGCGAAGGTAGCGGTAATAGATCGCCGTCAGAATGTCCGCGCTGGACAGCGTTCCGCCGATATGCCCCTTCGACCGATGCGCCAGTGTAATCGCACCCATGCGCACCTCGATTGCTTTTTTTCTTAATTCCGAAACATTCATCTTTTCCTCACCTTACTATTTTTTTCTTATTTTTGCTTGAATTCAATTTTATGTATATAAATTGTATATAAATTATTTCTTTTCTCTTGCACATTTGAAAACAAATGGTATAATAAAGGAAAAACGATTGGAGAACTGCAATGGTAAAAGCCATCCGACTTATGAAGATCAAAGAAATCCTTAACGAGCGCGGTGTGGTCGATATCCCGACGCTCAGCGCGTTGACCGGTGTGTCGAAGGTCACGATTCGAAGCGACCTGATTACGCTGGAAAACGAAGGCTTCCTTTACCGCACCTACGGCGGTGCGACCCTACAGCGGACCTCCGCGCCGAAAACCGAGCCTGCCTCCGCCTACAGCCCTGACAGCGAGCGTCTGCAAAAAATGACGGAGCTTGGCAGCATCGTCGAGCGCCATGTCGCACCGAACTCCTGGGTCCTGCTCGGCTACGGCAACACCTGCCGCGAAATTTCGCACAGTCTGCTCAATTCCAGCATCAAGGTCGTTACCGGCAATATCGACGCTGCGGTGATCCTAAGCGAAAGCAGAAACATCGACATCTTCATCCCCGGCGGCTATCTGCACAGGCATTACGATTACCTCATGCTCAACGGCGAGTGGTATCAGAAGGCGCTGGTCGGTCTGAACATCAATCAGGCGTACATCAGCGTGGCGGGCGTCGATTTTGCGGGCTTTTCCGTCGGCGACGTCCTCGAATGTCAGACGCTTGAACTGATTCGCAAGATCTCGCAGGAGGTCATCGTCGTTGCCGACTCCACGAAATTCGGGAAGACCGCGTTTTTCCGTCTGAGCGGACTGGAATACGCTGACACGATCATCACCAACGACGACATTCCCGAGGAATACCGTGAGCTGATTCAAAGCTCCGGCATCCGACTTCTGACCGCTCCGTCACAAAAATAGGCTATTTTCATCGGTACCCGCCGCGGCGGGTACCGTTTTTTATCCCTGCCAGCGCTCTTTATACCATTTTGCCGTCTGCATCCGATCGATCGGCTTCGGCTCCTCCGTGGGACAGCCGAATGCCGCCATGCCGATCACGCGCGCCCACTGCGGGATATTCAGCGTCTGCTTGAAGCGCTCATAATTCTCCTGTCCCTCGCACATCCCGAGCCAGACGCCGCCCAGCCCGATCGCGTGCGCCGCAAGGAGCATATTCTCCAGCGCGGCCGCGCAGCTAAGCGTCTGAAACTCCTTCGGCATCGGCTTTTGCTCCAAGATACGCTCATCCGCGCACACGACGATTGCCGCCGCACAGTGCTCCAATAAGCCCCACCACGGTGTCATAGGCACCAGCCGATGCAGTGTTTCGTGCGCGGTCAGCGAGAGAAACACCCACGGCTGCGTATTATGCGCGGAGGGCGCTTGCTGCGCGGCGCGGATCAAAAGCTCCAGCTCCTGCTCCGAGATTGGCTTGTCCGTATAGCTGCGAACGCTTCTTCTCGTCATTAAACATTGCAATGCATCCATTTTCCCGCTCCCTTTACTTTTTCAGGTAGTCGCTGACCGCAGCGATCTGCTCGGAGAACGTCTCGCCGAATTTTTTCTCAAAGAACGCGCCGCCGATCGTAAACGCCCACGCGCCGTTCTTTTTCAGAAAATCGATCTGTTCGTAGGTGCTGACGCTTCCGGCAACGCTCAACGGCTTGTCGATCGCGGCGCGGACCGCACAGAACAGCTCCTCCGGCTTGCCATCTGCCCAGCGATAGGTCGCCAGATTGATGCCGTATGCCGTCGTCTTGCAGATGCTTTTCGCTTCGGCGACCAAATCCTCTAGCTTTCCGTGCGTCATGTGATCGTAGCGCTTTCCGACAAACGGGAGGTGCTTTAAGCCATGCTCCGCCAAATACCGCTCGGTTTTTTCGAAATAGTGTCCGCCGAGGAAAACGTCAAAGCCGCATTCCAGCGCAATGTCGATGCCCTTTTGCAGTTCCTCCTCGGTGTGCGCCAGACACTCCATAAAGGTCGTTTTCCCGTTCTCCTTCATGCAGCGGACCAGGTCCTTCATCTGCTCCGTCGGCAAGCCGACATCCTTAAAGCCCCAATACTTCGCGGGGGCACCCTTTGCCTCCAAAAAAATCTCCTTTGCGTTCTCGACCGTTACGTCGTGCCATGTCAGCATTACGATCAGTTCCGTGTTTTCCATAGTAACCCTCCGTCTGTCTTTGTTTATTCTGCGGCGGCCTTTCGGACCGCCGTTTTCCAGCCCTCGTAATTTTTCCTGCGTACCTGCTCCGACATATTCGGTCGGTAAACTGCCCGAACCGTCTGCGGGAGCCGCTTCAGTTCCTCCTCGGAGCGCCATAAGCCGACGCCGAGTCCTCCCATAAATGCCGCGCCCAGCGCCGAGCACTCCTCCACACCGTTGCAAAGCACCGGTGCCTTCAGCAGGTCCGCCTGAAACTGCATTTCAAACGCGCTGAGCGAACCTCCGCCGTCGGCAATGATCTGCTTCGGCATGGGTTGTCCTGCGGCTGCGATCGCCTCCGAAATATCCAAAATCTGATAGCCGACGCTCTCCATTGCCGCGCGTGCAAAGTGTGCGACCGTATTCCGAGGGTGCAGCCCGCAGAACAGTCCGCCGCTCCGACCGCTGAAGTCGGGAACAAAATACACACCGCCGTTATCGCTCAGCGAGGATGCCAGCACCGACGCATCCGAAGCCCCGCCGTCAAAGGTGATGGGAAGCCCCAAATTTTTTCGCAAAAAATCCATCGCCGCGCCCGCGTAAAACACCGTGCCTTCCCAAACGAAGGTACGTTTATTCTCCCGCTTCCAACCGATATTCGGCACAATCCCGCTCGGCGGGCTTCGCAGCTCCCCGCCGACATTCAGAAGGTACGATGCGCCCGTACCGTAGGTTACCTTTACCTCCCCCGGCGTCCAGCAGCGCTCGCCGAACATGGCTGCCGCGCTGTCGCCCATTACGCCGCAGATCGGCACGGAACCGCGCCCTGTCTCCACTACACCGTATACGGCATCGTCGGGGCAGACGGCCGGGAACATCGTCTCCGGCAAACCGAGACATTCCAAAAGCGGCGTATTCCAACGCTCTTGCTCCATGCAGAACAGACGCGTGATGCTCGCGTTACAGGAATTGCAGGCGTGGACCCGTCCCTGCGTCAGGCTGTGTATCAGCCAACTGTCCACCGTTCCGAAGCGAATACGGTTTTCTGCCGCCGGCACCCGAAGCTGCGGCAGATGCTGCTTCAGCCACAGAAGCTTCATCGGAATCGTCCCGCCGGAGGGTGTGTAGCCGAGCGCAAGGAGCCGTTCCCTCTGCGCTGCATCGAGCTGCCGCACCGTTTCCTCGCCTCTGACATCCTGCCAGCCGATCAGCTTGGTCAGCGGCTCACCGCTTTCTGCATCCCACAGCAAAAATGCGCCCGTCTGTACGCTGAGGGAGATTGCCGCAACAGAGCCGCTCGGCAGCGGCTCTGCCAGCTCGCGGATCGCGCTTCGTATTCCGCAGACGATCTCCTGCGGGTCATGCTCCGCAAATCCCACTGCGGGATGCAGCAGTCGGTGCGTCAGATTAATTCTGCGGACGATCCGCCCGTCAGCACGGATCAGGACGCATTTTGTCGATGACGTTCCTTGATCGATTGAGATAATATAATGATCCATGGCGCTCCTTTTGTAAAAACAAGCACAATATCTTATTTCTTTTTATTTTTGTTCTTTTCTTATCAAGAGTATAGCATACATTTCTTATATTTGCAATATTTTTTGTATTTTCTTTTCGAAATTTTAATAAAATTTTATTTTGTTGTAGACTTTTCTTGTTTCATGTGGTATGATGGCATTGCAACGATAAAATAGGAGGCGTTTTCATGAACTTCAAAAAAGAACAGATCATCAGCCTGAGCCACCCTCTTTACAACAACGGACAGGAGCATTTCCCCTATGCGGTCGAGTGCAAGGGGCGCATGAACAAGGATTGGTACATTGAATGTGTCTGTACGCTCGGCTCCCACTGCGGGACCCATGTCGAGGTCCCCTATCACCACGATCAGTTCGGTCAGGACGTCAAGGACTTCCCAATCGAGAATCTGATCGGCGAATGTGTCGTGCTCAACGTGGAGGGAAAGCAGCCCGGCGAGGCGATCACCGCAGAGGACCTGCAAAAATACAGGGGCCTGCTGCGGGAGAACGATATCGTATTTCTCCACACCGGATATGACAAGGTATATCGTGAGGAGAACTGGCAGCCTTATCCCTACGTCAGCGAGGAAGCACTGGCATTCCTTCTGCAATACAAGATCCGCGTGCTCGGCACCGATGCCTCCGGCATTGAGATCGTTGACGGGTACTCCCCCTCCGGTCGTATGAAGGAGCTTTACGGTGAGCCGATCCATGTCACCTGCTTCAAGCACAATGTCGCGATTGTAGAGTCCTTGACCAACCTCGGTGCCATTGAGGGGCTGCGCACAACGGTGTTCATCCTTCCGGTACCCGCCGAAAAGATGGACGCTTTCCCCTGTCAGATCATCGCGATCAAGGATTTATAAAAATGATCGGGGTCAGGCGGTATGCCTGACCCCGATGCAGTCTGGCAAAGAACTACCCAAACGCCCTTGTTTCTGGTATAATAAAGGAAACTGGGGTGTTTTCATGGAAGGCTGGAGAAAAGACGCGCGGCATGAGGCAATTATCGTAGATAAGCGGAATATAAATGCTGGCGTTACCAATTTTCACAACCAGCCGCCCGGCAACTATCGTCGGCGCAGATGAGCTTAGCTTCTGTGTTCGGGATGGGAACAGGTGGACCCTCATCGCAAGTAACACCAACTATATTCCGTTTCCGCAGCAGTTCCTCGCTGCTCGGTGAACTCCTTCGTTTCTTCCGCTGCAAGGCAGATTGCCTTGCAGCGGAATTTTTTTGGAATGCCCTGCACTTTTCTCTTGTAATATTGAAATGAAGCGAGTATAATATACAGAAACTTGCCGCATCGGCAGGTTCTTCCCTCGGAAAAAGGCCCGAACAGGCTTTTTCATAAATTTCCGAACATCACTGAAGAAAAGGAGGATGTCAAATGAAAAAATGTTTCATTCCCGAAGGGTATCGTAACCCCCTGACGGTCTACGAAACGCAATGCGCCATTGAACACATCAAACACAACTTCCAAAAGAATCTGTGCCACGCGCTGAATTTGCTGCGCGTGTCTGCGCCGCTGTTTGTCGAGGAGGCTTCGGGTCTGAATGACAATTTGAACGGTGTCGAGCGCCCCGTTTCCTTTGACATCCCCGATGTCGGGCAGGAGGCGCAGGTCGTCCACTCGCTGGCAAAATGGAAGCGCTATGCCCTGGCCCGCTATGAAATCCGCCCCGGCAAGGGCATCGTCACGGACATGAACGCCATCCGCCGCGACGAGATCGTGGACAATCTCCACTCGGTCTACGTCGATCAGTGGGACTGGGAAAAGGTCATCACGCCGGAAACCCGCAACGAAGCCACCCTGCGCGAAACCGTGCAGCGCATCGTCAACGCGATCTATGTCACCGGCGAAACGCTGAAGATCGAGTTTCCGCAGATTACCACGCACATCCCGCGCGAGGTCGTGTTTGTCACGACGCAGGAGCTGGAGGATCGCTTCCCCGACCTGACCGGCTCCGAGCGCGAAACCGCGTTCCACCGTGAACACAAGGACAAGGCCGTTTTCCTGATGCAGATCGGCGGAAAGCTCCGCTCCGGCAAGCCGCATGACGGCCGCGCCCCCGACTACGACGACTGGCAGCTCAACGGCGATATTCTGTTCTGGAACGAGGTGCTGGACCGCTCGTTCGAGGTCTCCTCAATGGGCATCCGCGTCAGCCCGGAATCGCTCGACCGCCAGCTCACGCTTTCCGGCTGCGACGATCGCCGAACGCTCCCCTTCCACAAGGCGCTGCTTGCCGGCGAGCTGCCGCTGACCATCGGCGGCGGCATCGGCCAGAGCCGCCTGTGTATGCTGCTGATGGGCTGCTGCCACATCGGCGAGGTGCAGTCGAGCATCTGGGATGCCGATACCGTTTCCGCCTGCAAGGCCGCTGACATCATGCTGCTATAAGAGAGGAAAAGAATTATGGAACTGATTTCCGTCCGGGAATTGTTTAAGAACACCGCCGCGTACGCCGGCAAAACCATCGAGGTCGGCGGCTGGGTCCGCTCCATCCGTGCCTCGAAGTCCTTCGGCTTCATCGTTATGTCCGACGGCACGTTTTTCAGCCCCCTGCAGGTCGTCTATCACGATACCATGCCGAACTTTGCCGAAATTTCCAAGACGAACGTCGGCGCGGCGCTGATCGTCAAGGGTACGCTCGTCGAAACCCCCGATGCCAAGCAGCCCTTTGAGCTGCAAGCCGATGAGGTTACCGTCGAGGGTGCGTCCACCCCGGACTATCCCATGCAGAAAAAGCGCCACACGCTGGAATTCCTGCGCACCATGACGCACCTGCGCCCGCGTACGAACACCTTCCAGGCCGTGTTCCGCGTCCGTTCCCTCGCCGCCTTCGCGATTCACAAGTTCTTCCAGGAGCGCGGCTTTGTCTACGTTCATACGCCGCTCATCACCGGCTCGGACTGCGAGGGCGCTGGCGAGATGTTCCAGGTCACGACGCTGGACATCAACGACCCGCCGCGCACCGAGGACGGCAAGGTGGATTATTCCAAGGACTTCTTCGGCAAGCCGACGAATCTGACCGTTTCCGGCCAGCTCAATGGCGAAACGTACGCCATGGCCTTCCGCAACATCTATACCTTCGGCCCCACCTTCCGCGCCGAGAACTCCAACACTACACGCCACGCCGCAGAATTCTGGATGATCGAGCCGGAGATCGCGTTCGCCGACCTTTCGGACGATATGCGCCTTGCCGAGGATATGATTAAGTATATCATCGCCTACGTGCTGGAAAACGCGCCGGAGGAGATGCAGTTCTTCAACCAGTTCGTGGATAAGGAGCTGCTCGACCGGCTGCACCACGTGCTGACCTCCGACTTCGGTCACGTGACCTACACCGAGGCCATCAAGCTCCTTGAGCCGCACAACGACCGCTTTGAGTACCCCGTCCACTGGGGCAGCGACCTGCAAACCGAGCATGAGCGCTACCTGACCGAGGTGCTGTTCCAGCGTCCTGTGTTCGTGACGGACTACCCGAAGGAGATCAAGGCATTTTACATGAAGCTCAACCCCGACGGCAAGACCGTTGCGGCGATGGACTGCCTTGTCCCCGGCATCGGCGAGATCATCGGCGGCAGCCAGCGCGAGGACGACTACGACACGCTGCTGGCCCGCATGAACGAGCTGGGTCTCAAGCCGGAGGACTACGCGTTCTACCTCGATCTGCGCAAGTACGGCTCGGCCCGTCACGCGGGCTTCGGTCTCGGCTTTGAACGCTGCGTGATGTACCTGACCGGCATCGGCAACATCCGCGACGTGCTGCCCTTCCCGCGCACCGTCGGCAACTGCGAGCTGTAAGGAATTTTCTTGACACCAACGGGAAAAGCTGATACTATAATGCTAGTGAAATATCGCGTTGATCGAAAAGAGTAACGGTTCGTCCGCGTGCGTCAGAGAGTCCCCGTCGTCGGCTGGAAGCGGGGTCGCCGCCGTAGCCGCGAAGTGCGTTCGGGAGCGAGGGGAGACCCCGTTGGCCGCGTAAAGGCCGAAGTAAAAAATCAGAGTGGAACCGCGAGTATTTTTACCCGCCTCTGGCTTTTGTCAGAGGCGGGTAATTTATTTATTTGAGGAAACTCTGAAGAAATCCGCACCCCTGCAAATTGGAGTTGATTGCATTGCATTTGAAGGAAACCATCGAGGCCTACCAGCGCAACGACCCCGCCGCGCGGAGCAAGCTGGAGGTTTTCTGGCTCTATAACGGCCTGCACGCGGAAATTTACTACCGCATTGCGCACTGGCTGTATCTGCACCGGCGGTATTTTCTGGCGCGTTGGCTCTCGCAGCGCGCCAAGCGCCGGACGGGCGTGGAGATCCACCCCGCCGCCACCATCGGCCGCCGCCTCGTCATTGACCACGGCACCGGCATCGTCATCGGCGCAACGGCGGAGATCGGCGACGACTGCCTGCTGTATCAGGGTGTGACCCTCGGCGGCACCGGCGCAGAGCGTGAAAAGCGCCACCCAACCCTCGGCAACAACGTCATGGTCGGCAGCGGTGCAAAAATCCTCGGCCCGTTCAAGGTCGGCGACAATGCCCGCATTGCCGCTAACGCTGTGGTACTCAACGAGGTCCCGCCGAATTCCACGGTCGTCGGCGTTCCCGGCCGCATCGTGCGCATCAACGGCGAAAAGCTCGACCACATCCACACGCCCGACCCCGTCCGCGCCGAGCTGGACTACCTGCGCGAGCGCATCGAAGAACTGGAACATCAAATGAAAAATCAATCGGAGGAAAAATAAATGTATCTCTACAATTCGCTGTCGCATAAGAAAGAGCTGTTCGTTCCCAACCACCCCGACATCGTGAAAATGTACACCTGCGGTCCGACGGTCTACCACTACGCGCACATCGGCAACCTGCGCAGCTATATCATGGAGGATGTGCTGGAAAAGAGCCTGCGCTACCTCGGCTACAACGTCCGCCGCGTCATGAACATCACCGATGTCGGCCACCTCGCCTCCGACGCGGACACCGGCGAGGACAAGATGCTCAAGGGTGCCAAGCGCGAGCATAAAACCGTCATGGAGATCGCAAAATACTACACCGACGCGTTCTTCTCCGACTGCGACAAGCTCAACATCAAGCGCCCCGATGTCGTCGAACCGGCAACGAACTGCATTCCGGAGTATATCCACATCGTTCAGACCCTGCTCGACAAGGGCTACGCCTATCTTGCCGGCGGCAACGTGTATTTTGACACGTCCAAGCTGGAAAAATACTACGTGTTCAACGACCACAAGGAGGAGGACCTCGAGGTCGGCGTGCGCGAGGGTGTCGAGGAAGATGTCAATAAGCGCAACAAAAACGACTTCGTTCTCTGGTTCACGAAGTCGAAATTTGAGGACCAGGCGCTCAAATGGGACTCCCCGTGGGGCGTCGGCTACCCCGGCTGGCACATCGAGTGCTCCGGCATCAGCATGAAGCACCTCGGCGAGGATCTCGACATCCACTGCGGCGGCATCGACAACGCCTTTCCGCACCACACGAACGAAATTGCCCAATCCGAGTCCTACCTTGGCCACAAATGGTGCAACTACTGGTTCCACGTTCACCATCTCAACACCGAAAGCGGCAAAATGTCCAAGTCCAAGGGCGAATTTCTGACCGTTTCGCTGCTGGAGGAGAAGGGCTACGATCCGCTGGTCTACCGCCTGTTCTGCCTGCAAAGCCACTACCGCCGCAATCTGGTGTTCTCTTGGGAAAACCTTGACAACGCCGCTGTGACGTACGAAAAGCTAATCGCAAAAATCGCTGCGCTGGACCCGAACGACGCTTCACCCGTGGACGAGGCTGCATTCGCCGCGCTGAAGGAGCGCTTCGTTTCCGCGCTCAACGGCGACCTCAACACCTCGCTGGCCGTCACCGCCGTCTACGATGTCCTGAAGGCTAAGACGAACGACGCGACGAAGCTGGCCGCGCTGGCGGATTTTGACAAGGTGCTGGGGCTGAACCTGCTGCAAGCGGCGCAGCGTGTCCGCGACGTGCAGCCCAAGCAGGAGCAGGACCCCGAGATTGACGCGCTCGTCGCCGCCCGCGCCGCCGCAAAGAAGGAAAAGAACTGGGCCGAGGCCGACCGCATCCGCGACGAGCTGAAATCCCGCGGCATTGAGATCATCGACACCCCGCAGGGAACGAGCTGGAAGCGCATTTGAAGTTTTACGGAGGAAACCGCATGAAGCTGATGATTTTGGATGGCAACAGCGTCATCAACCGCGCGTTTTACGGCGTTCACCCGCTGACAACGCGCGACGGCCTGTTTACAAACGCCATCTTCGGCTTTCTCAATATTCTGGAGCGGGTCCGGCGAGAGGAAGCGCCGGATGCCCTCTGCGTCGCCTTCGACCTGCACGGGCCGACCTTCCGCCATCTGAAATACGACGGCTACAAGGCCACGCGCCACGGGATGCCGGACGAGCTTGCCATGCAGATGCCGGTCATGAAGGATGTGCTGCGGGCGATGAATATCCCCATCTACGAATGTCAGGGCTGGGAGGCCGACGACGTGATCGGCACTGTCGCGCGGTGCTGCACCGAAGCAAATTGTGACTGCGTTGTCCTAACCGGCGACCGTGACAGCTTACAACTCGTGAACGATCACGTTACCGTCAAGCTCGTCCGCACGCAGGGCGGGCAGACGCTCACCGTAAACTACACACCGGAGGTATTCCGGCTGGAATACGGCTTTGAGCCGCTGCGCCTGATCGACCTCAAGGCTCTCATGGGCGACAGCTCGGACAACATTCCCGGTGTCGCGGGTGTCGGACCGAAAACCGCCGCAGAGCTTTTGCAGCGCTTCGGTACACTTGACGGCGTGTACGAAAACCTCACGCCGCAGAATATGAAGGGCAAGCTCTTTGAAAAGCTACAAAACGGCCGCGAGGCCGCCTACCTTTCCTACGACCTCGCCACCATCCGCACGAACGCGCCCATTGAAAACTTCTCGCCGGAGGCGAACCTCGTCCGCCCGCCGAAGCGCCGCGAGCTGTATGACCTGTTCGTCCGGCTGGAATTTCAGAAGCTGATCGATAAATACGGTCTGCGCGGCGCGGCGCTCGAACCGGCGGAGGAAGAACCGGCGCAGGCCGACAGCTGCTTCACCGGCACCTGTTCCATGATTGCGGTCACGGACGCAGTGCAGGCCGAACCGCTTTTTTCCGGTGCGCTGCTGTTTCTCGCCGACGACGCAGCGATCGACTGCGTTTTCGCCGCACCGCAATCGAAGGAAGCGGACACGCAGGTCTATCTCCTGCAACGGGATAAGCTGGGCGAGGCATACCTTCCGCTGCTAAAGCGGCTGTTTTCCGCCGAATATCCGAAGGCCGCGCACGATGTCAAGCCGCTGCTCCGCCGCCTGTTGACCGCAGGCATCGATGCGGACGGTTTTGTATTTGACACGGCCGTCGCGGCATATCTGCTCGACGCGACGCGCGGAAAATACGAGCTTTCGCAGCTCACGCAGGATTATCTGCACTTCTCCCCCGCCACGCAGGCAGAATACCCCGCCGAAACCGCGCTGGCCATCGAGGCCGCGTGCGTCGAGGGGCTGTACGACGTGCTGTCGGAAAAGCTGCGCGAGCAGGGCATGACGGACCTTTTTGAAAAAATCGACCTGCCCCTGTGCCGCGTGCTGGCGCAGATGGAGCACGACGGCATTCTCGTGGACCGCGCGGCACTGCACGACTTCGGACAGATGCTCTCGGCGCGGATCGCTGACTGCGAACGCATCATCTACGATGCGGCGGGCGGCGAATTCAACATCAATTCGACCAGGCAGCTTGGCACGGTGCTGTTTGAAAAGCTGGAGCTGCCGCCGGTCAAGAAAACGAAAAGCGGCTACTCTACGAACGCCGACGTGCTGGCGCAGCTTCGCGACAAGCACCCGATCGTCCCGGCCATCATGGACTACCGAATGCTGACGAAGCTCAACTCGACCTATGCCGAGGGCCTGCAAAAGGTCATCGCGGATGACGGCCGCATCCACACGACGTTCCAAAACACCGTCACCGCGACCGGCCGCCTGTCCTCGACAGAGCCGAATCTGCAAAACATCCCCGTCCGCACGGAGCTGGGCAGCGAAATTCGCAAAATGTTCGTCCCGCGCGAGGGCTTTGTCCTCGTTGACGCGGACTACAGCCAGATCGAGCTGCGCGTGCTTGCGCACATCGCCGGCGACACGGCAATGCAGGAGGCATTCCGCTCCGGCGAGGACTTCCACGCCGTCACCGCCTCGCAGGTATTCAACGTTCCGCTGCGCGAGGTCACGCCGCTCATGCGCCGCAACGCCAAGGCCGTCAATTTCGGCATCGTCTACGGCATCTCCGAATTCTCGCTGGCACAGGACATCGGCGTGTCGCGCTACGAGGCCAAGGATTATATCGAAAGCTATTTGCGCAAATACCCCGGCGTGCGCGATTATATGCACGACATCGTGGAAACCGCGCGGACGCAGGGCTATGTGGAAACACTGTTCCGCCGTCGCCGGTATATTCCGGAGATCAAGAGCACGAACTTCAACGTCCGCTCCGGCGCGGAACGCATCGCCCTCAACACGCCCATTCAGGGCACGGCGGCGGACATCATCAAGCTGGCCATGGTGCGCGTGTTCCATGCGCTGGAGGCCGAGGAGCTGCAAGCGCGGCTCGTTTTGCAGGTCCACGACGAGCTGATCGTCGAATGCCCCGCCTTTGAAGCGCCGCGCGTCATGGAGCTGGTCACGCGCGAGATGGAGCAGGCCGTCCGGCTCGACGTGCCGCTCATCGCAGAGGCAAAAATGGGAGAAAGCTGGTACGCGGCGAAATGATACGAACCATGCAGCGGGAGGACATCCCGCAGATCGCCGCACTGGAGCGTCTATGCTTCTCCGACCCGTGGAGCGAGGCCTCGATCGCCTCGGAGCTGGAAAACGAGCTGAGCCTCTGGTTGGTTGCCGAAACGGACGGCAGGATTCAGGGCTATATCGGTTCGCAAGCCGTCCCGCCGGACTGCGATATCATGAATCTGGCCGTCGCCCCCGACGCGCGGCGGCAGGGCCTCGGCCAGCGGCTGCTGCAATCGCTTCTCGACGCTTTGCACAAGGGCAGCATTGCGCGGGTGTTTCTGGAGGTTCGCCCCTCGAACACTCCCGCGCGGGCCTTATATGACACGTTTGGCTTTGAACAGGTCGGGCTGCGCAAAGGATATTATGTAAACCCAGCAGAGGATGCCCTTATCCTCAGAAAGGAGCTGCCCTGTTATGCTGATCCTATCGGTTGAATCCTCGTGCGATGAAACCGCTGTCGCGCTGGTGCGCGACGGGCGGGAGGTTCTCACGGACCGCATCGCGTCACAGGTCGCGCTGCATCGGCTCTACGGCGGCGTCGTGCCGGAAATCGCCTCGCGCAAGCACATCGAGGCAATCTATGCGCTGGCCGACGAAGCCCTCGCCGATGCCGGTGTTTCGCGCAGCGACATCGACGCAATCGCGGTAACGTACGCACCGGGGCTGATCGGCGCACTGCTCGTCGGCGTGAACTTCGCCAAGGCGGCGGCGCTGGCGCTGGGCCTCCCGCTCATCCCTGTCCATCATATTCGCGGCCACATCGCCGCCAATTACATCGCCTACCCCGACCTGAAGCCGCCGTTTCTCTGCCTCGTCGTTTCCGGGGGCCACACGATGCTCGTCGATGTGCAGGACTATACAAAAATGGAAATTCTCGGCGCGACGCGCGACGACGCGGCGGGCGAATGCTTTGACAAGGTTGCGCGGCTGCTGGATATGCCCTATCCCGGCGGCGCGGCGCTCGATCGGGCGGCCCGCGGCGGCGACGAAACGCGGTATTCCCTGCCGCACACGAAGCTGAGCGGCAACCCGCTGGATATGTCCTTCTCCGGTCTAAAGACCGCCGCCGTCAACCTCATCCACAACACCCAGCAAAAGGGCGAGGCGATCAACGTCCCGGACCTGTGCGCCAGCTTTTCCCGCGCGGTCAGCGAGATGCTCGTTCCGCGCACGATGCTGGCGCTCGATCAGACCGGCTGCAAAACCCTCGCCGTCGCCGGCGGCGTTGCCGCCAACAGCCGCATTCGCGGTGATCTGACGCGCGAATGTGAGCGCCGGGGCGTCCGCCTGTGCCTGCCGCCGCTGAGCCTCTGCGGCGACAACGGCGCAATGATCGGCGCACAGGGCTATTATGAATACTTATCCGGTAACATTGCCGATCAGACGCTGAATGCCTACGCCACAAAATCGATGGAGGGCGAAACGCTTTAAGGGAAAAACGGATGCAGGACGCCGCCCGGCGCCCTGCATTTTTCTGCCATTTTACATTCTGTCAATAATACCACGATTTTTGTATTATGTAAACTTAATTCCTGCTTTCGCGCGCGAAAGAAGTTCATTTGTCGGACCCCGTCGGAAGATGTCGAAAAAGCGAACCCTCTGGTAACTCTAGCCTTTTCGCCTGTGCAAAAACCTGTGCAAGCTGTTTATAACCTTTGACCAAATGTGCAGAAATTAAATTTATTGTAAACCTTCCGCTCGAATCCGGGCTGAAAGTTTCCCTGCAAGCAAAAACTCCGCCGTTTTCTTGCAGAGGAACACAGTATGGTTTACAGGCACTCGCGTCGTTGTAAAAACTCCCACAGAAGCCGTAGGGGCGCTCATTGAGCGCCCCTCAGCTTGTCAAAAAAGTCCTCACGGACTTTTCCGACAAGCTGCTTTCAAAATTGCAAAATAGGAATAAGGAAGATTATTTTGCAATTTTGCCCGCTGCGGCGGGGTTATTGAACGTGAAAGGGAACCCTGACGGTTCCCTTTCACACTTTTCCTCCCTCCGGAACCTTTCATTGGGCAGTTCTTTGACAGTCTATAAGCCCCCTGATGCACCACGCATCAGGGGGCTTCCTCGACTCTAAGTCCATCACATTGCGGGAGAGAACACAAGAAACTCTGCGGACAGCAACAAACGCTGTCCGCAGAGTTTCTTTAGTACCGGGGGGCTTTATTCGGCTGAAATCAGGTAATAATAGACCGGCTGGCCGCCGCTGAGGACGGAAATCTCTGCGTCGGGGCATTCCTCGGCGAAGATGGCTTCCGCTGCGGCTGCGTGCTCGGCATCGGTGTCTGCGCCGTAGAAGATCGTGATGAACTCCTTATCGCTGACCTTGTGCGCCAGCTTGTGCAGCAGTTCCTCCAGATCGGTCCCGTTGCCAAACAGGCTGCTGCCGTAGAGTGCCAAATACTCACCTGCGTGGATATCATGACCGTCAAAGTCGGAATCCCGCGCGGCATACGTGATCTGCATCGTGGTGACGTTTTCAAGCGCCGCCGTCATGGCCTCGACGTTGTCCGATTCCTCTGCGTCCGGGTCAAAGACCAGCATCGCAGACATACCCTGCGGCACAGTCTTGGTAGGAATCACGACAAGGCGCTTTTCCGTCAGGGGAATGGCCTGCTGCGCGGCCATGATGATGTTTTTGTTGTTCGGGAACACGAAAACGACCTCGGCGGGCGTTGCGTTGACCTTTTCCAGAATGTCCTGTGTGGACGGATTCATCGTCTGGCCGCCGGAGATGATTTGATCGGCGCCCAGCTCGCGGAAGGAGTTTGCCAACCCTTCGCCCGCACAGACGGCGACCATGCCGTAATGCTTCTCTGCGGGCGCGACGTAGCTGCCTTCCAGCTCCTGTTCGATCTGCTCCAGATCGTCCGTGCTGCGGGCCTGACGGCCGGCGGTCAGATCATCGTGCTGCATCTGCATATTCTCGATTTTTGCCAGCTCCAGTGCGCCGTATTTCTGCGCCTCGGTGAGTGCCTCACCGGGAATATTCGTATGCACATGGACCTTGAACGCCTCATCGTCCTCGCCGATGACGATGCTGTCGCCGATGGAGTCGAGGTAGGCGCGGAAGGAAGTCAGGTCGATGTCCTCCTGCGCCTTGCGGACGATAAAGACGGTATCAAAGGCGAAGGTGATGTCGCCGGTGTCGAACTCGGCAAAGTCTGCCTGCTCCTTGACCTCGGCGGTCTGGTCCGGTACGTCGTACTGCTTGCCCTGCAGGGTGCCGAGCATTGCATCGAGCACCAGCAGCCAGCCCTTGCCGCCCGCGTCCACAACGCCCGCCTTTTCCAGCACGGGGTTCTGGTGGATGGTTTCGGCAAGCGCGGCCGTGGCGCTCTGTACGGCGGCGGTGAGGACGTGCTCCGGCGCGTCGTTTTTCTCTGCGGCCTCGGCAGCGTCGGCAGCGGCAACACGGGCGACGGTGAGGATTGTACCCTCCGTCGGCTTCATAACGGCCTTATACGCTGCCTCCACGCCTGCGTTGAGCGCTGCGGCGAGCTGCTTGCCGTCGCAGGCCGTCGCGCCCTTGAGGCTCTTGGAAAAGCCGCGGAACAGCAGCGACAGGATAACGCCGGAGTTGCCTCTGGCCCCGCGCAGCATGGCCGAAGCCGTTGCGTCGGCGATCTTCGTCAGCGTTGCGCCGTCGAGCTTGCGCAAGTCGGCGGCAGCGGCGTTGATGGTCATGCTCATATTTGTTCCGGTATCGCCGTCGGGAACCGGGAAAACGTTCAGCTCATTGATCTTCTGTTTCTGTGCGTCGATGGCGGCAGCAGCGTTGAGCAGCATGGTGCGCAGCGTTGCGCCGTCGATGGAATGAATCATGTCGTACACCCGCCTCTCAGTCAATCACTACGGAGTCAACGATGACGTTGACATCCCGCACCTCGGTATCGGTTTGCTGAGAAACCATGTAGCGAACCTCGGAAACGATCGACTGGCCGAGAACGGGAATGTTCACGCCCTGATCGATCATGATGTGCAGATCGATGGAGATCGTGCCGTCGTCGTTGACGCGCACAAGAACGCCCTTGGCCATCGACTCGCGGCGCAGCAGATGCACCAGCCCGTCGGTGACGGAACGGACCGCCATGCCCTTTACGCCGAAGCACTTCGTTGCGGCGTTTCCGGCGATTTTCGTGTAGACGTTATTGCTGACGGTGATCTTACCCAGCTCATTTTCGCGGCAGATCATGAAAATACCTCCTTCAAAATCAGAGCATGCTCTCTTCCCAGCACGCGGGCTTGGGAAGCTCCAGCAGCGTGGCGACCGTCGGAGCGACATTGGCCAGACCAAACTTGCCCTCCTTCAGTGTATGCGCAACGCCGGGATCATAAACGATAAACGGCACAGGATTGAGGCTGTGCGCCGTGCGGATGCTGGTCTTGCCCTTCTTGGTTTCGGTCATCTGATCGGCGTTGCCGTGGTCGGCGGTGATCAGCACGGTGTAACCGAGGCGCTTTGCAGCTTCGATGACACGGTGGACGCTCTCGTCTACGCATTCCATTGCCGTAATAACTGCTTCCATCACGCCGGTATGGCCGACCATATCGCCGTTGGGGTAGTTGCAGCGCAGGAAGTCATACTTGCCGGACTCCATCGCGGCAATCAGATGATCGGTGATCTCACGGGACTTCATCGCGGGGGCCTGCTCGAACGGGATAACATCGGAGGGAATCTCCTCATAGGTTTCGAGGTTCTCGTCCACCTTGCCGGAGCGGTTGCCGTTCCAGAAGTAGGTCACATGGCCGTACTTCTGCGTTTCGGAGATTGCGTACTCGCGGATGCCGTGGGCGCAAAGCAGCTCGGTGAGGGTGTTCTTAATGACAGGCGGCTCGACGAGGTAGTGCTCGGGAATGTGCAGATCGCCGTCGTATTCCAGCATACCGGCAAACTTCACGCCGGTGTAGTCGCCGCGGTCGAACTTGTCGAAGTCCTTGCGGTCAAAGGCGAGGGAAATTTCCTGCGCACGGTCGCCGCGGAAGTTATACAGCACCACGCTGTCGCCGTTGGCAATCTTCGCGACGGGCTTACCGTCCTCGGCAATGACGAAGGCGGGAAGGTCCTGATCGATGCAGCCGGTCTCAGCGCGGTAGGCTTCGATGGCTTCCTTCGCGGAGGCGAATTGCCGGCCGATGCCCTGCACATGGGTTTTCCAGCCCTCGGCGACCATCGACCAGTTGGCCTCGTAGCGGTCCATTGTGATCTTCATTCTGCCGCCTCCGGAAGCGATGCGGTAGTCGCAGCCGTCCGTCCGCAGCTCGGCCAGAACGTCCTCCAGCTGCGCAACGTAATCAAGTGCAGAGGTGGCGGGAACGTCGCGGCCGTCGAGCAGAATGTGGCAGTAGGCGCGCTTGACGCCCTCGGCCTTTGCATGGCGCAGCAGGGCGAACAGGTGCGAAATGTTGGAGTGAACGTTACCGTCGGACAGCAGACCGAGGAAGTGCATCGCGTGCGCGTCGCCGGCGCAGTTGGCAACAAGGTCCTTCCACGTCGCCGAGGCGAACAGGGTGCCGTTTTCGATCGACTCGTTGACGAGCTTTGCGCCCTGTGAATAGATCTGGCCGCAGCCGAGCGCGTTATGACCGACCTCGGAGTTGCCCATGTCGTCGTCGCTGGGCAGGCCGACTGCCGTGCCGTGGGCCTTGAGCCAGTTGTGCGGGCAGGTTGCCAGCAGGTGATCGAGCGTCGGCGTTTTGGCCTGCGCGACCGCGTCGCCGCTGCCGCCGTCGCCTTTGCCGACGCCGTCCATAATTACCAAAACGACAGGTTTTTTCATGTTCGATATGCCTCCATGCTTTCTGTATTTTTGTAAAGCGCGCCAAATGGGCGGTTTTTCGCATTTGTGGCTAGTATTATACTACATTCTTCCGATAAATACAATCCTTTTTTCTCCGCTGCCGGGTTTTGCGGAGAAATCGCGCCGTTCGGTCAGTTGAGCATTGTGTTGCCTTGCTCCAAAAGCGCGTTGATCTGCGCGGCCAGCTCGTCGGGGAGGGGGGCGCCGGAGGAAATGACCTGTGCGGCCGCCTCCTGCGCCTGCTTGACGACGGAAAGATCGTTGGACAGCATGGCGGTTTGGAAGATCGGCAGACCGGACTGGCGGCTGCCGAAGAAGTCGCCCGGCCCACGTAGCTTCAGGTCCTCCTCCGCGATGCGGAAGCCGTCACGCGTTGCGCACAGGGCCTTGAGGCGCTTGCGTGTTTCTTCGCTGCGATGATCCGAAACGAGAACGCAGTACGACTGTGTCCCGCCGCGCCCGATGCGCCCGCGAAGCTGATGGAGCTGCGAAAGGCCGAAGCGGTCGGCGTTTTCTATGACCATCAGCGTCGCGTTCGGCACGTCTACGCCGACCTCGATGACGGTTGTGGAAACGAGAATGTCGTAGTTCCCGGCGGCGAAGGCCTGCATGACCGCGTCCTTTTCGGTCCCCTTCATCTTGCCGTGCAGCAGCGCCACGCGCAGATTGGGGAATACCTGCTCCTTGAGCGTCTGCGCCCAGACCTCGGCGGCCTTGAGCGATTCCGTTTCGTCCTCCTCGATGGCGGGACAGACGATGAAGGTCTGATGGCCCTCGTCGGCCTGCTTGCGGATAAAGGCGTTCAGGCGCTTGCGGTAACGCTCGTCCACAAGGAAGGTTTCCACCGGCTGCCGTCCCGGCGGCAGCTCGTCGATGACGGAAACCTCCAGATCGCCGTATAGGATCAGCGCCAGCGTCCGGGGGATCGGCGTGGCCGACAGCAGCAGCAGATGCGGCTTCGTTCCCTTCTCCAGCAGCGCTGCCCGCTGAGCAACGCCGAAGCGCTGCTGTTCGTCGGCGATCACAAGACCGAGGTCGGCAAAGGCCGTCGCATCGGCCATGAGCGCGTGGGTGCCGATGACGAGCTGCGCCGCACCGCTTGCCGCTGCGCTGCGGACTGCGAGCTTCTGCTGTGCGGTCATGGAGCCGGTCAGCAGGGCGCAGGAGATGCCGAAGCGCTCAAACAGCGGGGCCAGCCGCTCAAAATGCTGCCGCGCCAGAATCTCCGTCGGTGCCAGCAGCGCCGCCTGTTTCCCGTTGCGAATGGTGCAGTAGGCCGCCGCCGCCGCGACCATCGTCTTGCCGCTGCCCACGTCGCCCTGCACCAGACGGCTCATCGGTGTACCTGCGCGGAGGTCGGCATAGATTTCGTCAATGGCCCGCTGCTGCGCTCCGGTGAGCGAAAACGGCAGCGCAGCAGGGAAGTCCGCCGCCTGCGCCGTATCATAGGGTGTGATCTTCTGCCGCTGCCGCTGCGCCCGAACGAGCTGTAATGCAGCGGAGAAACGGAAAAATTCCTCAAAGACCAGCCGCTTCCGCGCCTGCTCCAGCGCGGCGGTATCCGTCGGCTCATGAATGAGCCGTAGCGCGTCCATTCCGGCGCAGAGGCCGTACCGCTCCACCACCCACTGCGGCAGCAGCTCCGGGAGCGTGACGCGGCGCAGCGCCTCGCAAATGGCCTGCTGCACGATTTTGTTTGTCAGACCCGCCGTCAGCGGGTAGATCGGAACGATGCAGCGCGTGAGCTTCCCGGCGGTATCCAGCGGCTCGAATACGGGATTCGTCATGGCGTAGCCAAGATAGTCGCCCGTCACGCTGCCGTAAAAGCAATAGGTTTCGCCGCGCAGGAGCCGGTCGGCGGTATAGCTGGCGTTGAAAAATGTCAGGTTCAGCCGCCCCGTATGGTCGGCGACGGTGACCTTCGTCAGCTCCAGACAGCGGCTGCCGGGCTTCGGGATGCGGTGCGTCTGCGGATTGGTCGCGACGGTGGCCACAAAGCAGGCGGGTGTGTCGGCCTCCAGCGCGGCGATCGGCACCAGCCTCGTCCGGTCCTCATACGTGCGGGGATAGAGCCGGACCAGTTCGCCCAGCGTCGTTACGCCGAGCTTGCGAAACAGCTCCGCTTTTTTCGGCCCAATCCCCGGCAGCGTCCGAATCGAATCCGTCAACATCGCCGCACCTCCTGTTGTTAATCTAATAATATTATAGTATAAATCCCAGAAATTAGCAAGAATCGAAAAACCGATATCGATTCGTCAATCCTTCGATTCAGAAAATGCAAAAACGTTTCATAAAAACTTAGGGGAAGCTCCGGACGAATTCTCCGCAGTGGGCAGCGAGAGATTTTTGGTCAAGTCGAGATTTGAAGGGCGCAGGAATACTTTGTGTATTTCAAGTCCTTCAAACCGATGAATTGGCCAAAAAGCTCCGCTGAACGCCGCAGAGGATTTGTCCAGAGTTTCCCCACCCTAAAAAGCAAAAGCCTGACGGTGAGCACCGTCAGGCGGAAAACATCCAATTTTTGCTTACGCCATTGCGTTGAGCTTGAGGGTCATGCTGCTCTTCTTGCGGGCGGCGTTGTTCTTGTGAAGGATTCCCTTGTTCA
>CABSFY010000010.1 GCA_902477055.1 uncultured Eubacteriales bacterium | reverse complement strand
CGGTACGCACGGTGGTGTGAGAGGCCGGGGCTATTCAGGCCCCTCCTACTCGATTTCTGCGTGATATCAGGGAATCAAAACGACCTTGGAGGCGGCTTGCGTACGCATCAGCTCAAAGCCGGTTTCAAATTCCTCCAGCGGCAGGACCTTTGTAATAACGGCCTTGAGGTTCAGCCGGCCCGCCTTGGCGAGGGAGAGCACATTGCGCCACGATTCCTGATTGTAGCCCATGTGACCGCGAATCGTGATGGACTTAAAGGCGAATTCATCCAGCCGCCCGTCATAGTTCCGCGCGCTCATGCCGATGCGGATGATACGGCCTTCGTTCTGCGTGACCTGAATGGCCTGCTTTGTCACGATTGGCGCACCGGCCGCATCGATGACCAGCTCGACACCGAATTCACCGACGATGTGCAGAATATCGTCCACAAGGTTTTCGCTTTCGTCCGAAACGAGGCAATGTGTTGCGCCGAGCTGCTCTGCAATGGCGAAACGCGTCGCCTTGTCGCTCGACATACCGACCGCGATGATGTTCGTTGCGCCTGCGATCGCCGCCATATGGATGGACATCAGGCCGAGCGCGCCGACACCGAATACGACGACGGACTCTCCGGCGTGGAGGCAGCCCTCCTGAATGACGGCTTTGTAGCCGTTTGCGGCAGGCTCCAGCATGGTTGCTTCTTCAAACGAGAGGTTTTCCGGAATGGGATAGAGGCAGTTGGGATAGATATTCAGAATGCTACCGGGGATTTTTACGTACTCGGCAAAGCCGCCGTCCACATCGCAGCCGATGCAGAGCCGGTGAGCGCAGTTCACAAAATCGCCGCGTGAGCAGGCGGGACAAACGCCGCAGGCACCGCCGGTGTTTTCGGAAACGACCTTGTCGCCGAGCTTCCAGCGCGGGGAAACGCGGCTGCCCATTTTTGCGATGGTCCCGACGAATTCGTGACCCATGATCAGCGGCATTCGGCCCTGCGGCGGAAGCACGCCGTAGAAGGTGTGCAGATCGCTGCCGCAAATGCCGCAGGCGGTCACTTTGAGCAGAATGTCGCTGTCGCCAATCTCTGGCACGGGGACCTCCCGCAGCTCGGATTTGCCGCGTTCATAAAGCACGACGGATTTCATGTTCATAAATTTTCCTCCTTATATGTCTGATGGTGCTTCCCGCCCGTCCGGCCGGTTCTGCCGCGCCGGACGGGCGCGTTTGTCAGGATAAGAGCGTCCGCGCTTCTTTGCGCTTAATCTTGATCGCTTCAATGAGATCAATCAGCAGGATGGAATAATAAAACGAAACGACCTTTTGAAAATCGTCGAGATTGATGTCGTATTGCTCCTTGATTTGGCGAATGCGATAGGCGACGGTGCTTTTGTGCAGAAAAAGATTGTGCGCCGTTGCTGAAAGCGATTTATTCGTCAAGATATACTCCCGCAGGGTTTTGTAGTTTGCCTTGTCGGGCGAGGTATCGTTTGCCAGAATGTTGAGCAGCTCCGAGTCGCAGTAGGAATAGAGCAGCTCCGGCTCGGTCCAATGTGTACCGGAGAGAACGAGATCGTAGAACTTGTAATCGTTGCAGCGGACGATGGCACTTTCGACACCGAGACACTCTATGATTTTCTGAATCCGCTCCGTTTGCAGAAAGACGGCTTTGAGGTCGTTAATGTTAGAAAACGCCTCACTGAGAATTCCGGAGATCCGGTATTTTTTGAATTCCTGCACAAGAAAGTCCTGCTTTTCCTGAAAAACATTCCAGTCCTTCTGCTGGTTCAGCAGCAGTATCACATTTCTCCGATAATAGAAGCAGATCGAATTAACAAAGAGATTTCGGAAGAATTCGAGCAAATATCCGTCGGAATTTGAGCCGAAATCATACTTTTTTAGAGAAATATTCAGAAGTACAACGTCCTTGTAGGGGAACTCCTCGGGCAGGAACGTCGGTTTTCCCACGGCATCGGCGTCCAGCATATCGCCAAGCAGAGAGATTAGGTAGCGGCTCTTGCTGAAATGTCGCGGCGAGGAGGCCGACGGTTTGTTCTTGATGTAAAGCGGGAGAATCTCGCTCAGTATTCGGAACAGATCGACATCGATGCTTTGCAGCTTTTCAAAGGGAACGTCGTAGGTGTACAGCAGACCGAGATATTTCTCTCCGTCGAAGATCTTGGACAGAATGCGCCATTTGTCCGTGTTTGGATAGTGAACATAGTACGGCGCATTTGTTTTGAAATCCTTCCCGTAGTTGACACTCATATCAAAACAGTGCTGCTCGACGGAAAACTCCCGCGTTTGCAGCATGGACGCCCAGAGCGGGTCGTCAGGCGCGGCTGTCTTGGTACCGGAGATGGCAAGAATTTTTCGCCCTCCGGGGGAGCCGACGATCAGCGGAACGCCGAAAAAGCTGGCGGCGCTGTCAATCACGCTGGACAGCGTCTGCATCATCAGAAGCTGCGAATAGAAGCTGTTGGCCTCAATTCTTGCGCTGGTTTCCACGCTCAGAAAGGCAGACAGCTCCTCAACACACTGCCGAAGGTGTTCCTCAGAGTCGAATTCATAGATGACGTTGCTATTCGACTCCTTAGAAATTGTGTTAAAAAGGCGGTCATTCACGACTACGAGAAGAATGGCATTGCTGTTGCTCCGGCAGAGGATACTGATTTCGGACGACCAGTGGCCATAATACATGGTCGTCGGCTGAAGCTGACTCGTGGTGGAGATGGGCTGAATCGCGGAGATTGTCTGAACGGTGATGCTGCCGGCATGGCGGCGGGAATAACGATCTAAAATCGAAACGGCAGAAGCAGCCTTCATATGATGCCCTCCTTTTGGGTCGTCGCTTGTAATTCGGAACGGTTGCAGCGGGCATATCGCCGCGATATGGAGTTTGACGGTCCGCGCGGCGGCAGCGCTGCGCAGATTCCGTTATCTGAAAAGCAAATGTTGAAATGCACAATTCTGAAAATATTATAAACAAATAATTGTGGAAAATGTACGATAATTTTTGGACTGCAAGTAGAAGAATCGCCGTCATTTTTCAACCTGCGGCACGTAGGAATCAAAATTTGGACGTGGTAGAATATAGAAAACTTACGAGGCCGGTGAGCGGAGGGATGCGAATGGCACACTATGTTGTCGGAATCGATCGCGGAACCACGCAGATCAAAGCGGCGCTGATCGATGAGAGAGGCTGCATCACAAAGATGGTATGCCTGCCTTCTCCGCCGAATATTGCGGAGAAGCCGGGATACTTTGAACAGGATATGGATGCGATCTTTAACGAAACGGCCAAGGCGGTGCGCCGGCTTTTTGATGATACGCATCGCCCGGAGGAGGTTCTCGCGGTCGGTATCGCGGGGCAGGGGAACGGCATTTTCCTGCTGGACCGGCAGAACCGCCCTCTGATGAATGCGATCATGCCAATCGACGAGCGAGCGGCGGAGATTGCTCAAGCGGCAAAGGCATCCGGCCTTGCGGCGGCGCTGCGGGAAAGCAACGGCTTTGGCCTACCCGCCTGCTGCCCGTTGGCGCTTCTGCGCTGGCTGAAGGAGCAGCACAGGGAGATTTATGACAATATCGGAACGGTGCTGTTCTGTAAGGACTGGCTCCGCTATCGATTGACCGGCTGCCTCGGCACGGACAAGACTGATCCTTCCGGCGCGGGGCTCTTTGACCTTGCCAAGGGAGAATACGGCGAAGAGCTGTTTCGACGACTGGATATTGCGGAGATGTTTACGGCGCTGCCGCCGGCGCATGAATCGTCCGAGATTACGGGCTATGTGACAAAAGAGGCTGCGGCCCTGACGGGCCTCACAGAGGGAACGCCGGTCGTCTATGGTGCGCACGATATTGCTGCCGGTTCGCTCGGCACGGGCGGCTTGCAGGAGGGCGATGTTACACTGGTGGCCGGAACGATGGGTGTGTGCCTCGGAGTCCTGGACAAGCCGCGCATGGTTGGCGCGTACGGCACGACGCTCAACGGCATTGTCGCCGGAAAATGGCTGACGCACTATTCCACCCGCTCCTTCGGCCCGACGCTGCAATGGTTCATCGAGCTGCTTTGCACGCGGGAGCTGGAGCTGGCCAAGACGGACGGGCGGAGCGTGTTTGCACATATCGAAGAAACGATCGGCAGCCGCGGCCCGACGGATGTGCTGGTCCGGCCCTATCTGTTCGGCAGTATGACGGCGCGCGATCGAGGAGAGATTTTGAATTTGGCACCGGACCATCGGCGGGAGGATGTGCTGCTGGGCGTCTATCAGGGGCTGGCGTATTCCTTTGCGGAGGCACTGCAATGGTATGTTCAGGAATTGAACTGCAAGCGGGCGTATCTCTGCGGCGGTGGGGCCAACAGCCGTCTGTTCGGGCAGCTTCTTGCGGATGCTGCTGGTATTCCGATCTGTGCTTCTGCCGAGAAGGAGGAAACCTGCCGGGGCGCGGGCCTGTGCGCCTGGCTTGGATTGGACCGGGCGCAGGGGCTGCGCATTGCCGGACAGGTAAATACAAAGCAGGTATGGCAGCCGAATCCGGAATACTATGATGCGCATCAGCGAAATATGCAGCAGATCATTGCAATCAATCAAAGAGTTTGGAGGAAATAAGAGTGGAAAAAATACTGATGGTGGCCGATTGCGTCGTTACCGAGGCGCTTTACCGCAAATACTTCCCGGCAGCGTTTGCGGCGCATGAGGTTGAGGTCGTGGAGGATATGAAGGGCTACACGACCATTGATTTCCAGAAGCTGATGCTGGGAACGGAGCAGCGGGGCGCGGAGGCCTTCGAGGCCAATCCTGAGATCGTGGAAAAAATTCGGGAGGCGACCGTGCTGGTCGTACATATGTCGGTCATTAACCGTCAGGTCCTGGATGCCGCGGAGAAGCTCAAGACGATTTTTGTCTGTCGCGGCGGCTGTGACAATCTGAACATGGAGCTGATCAAAGAACGAGGCATCCGGCTGTTCAATGCAGCTTCCAGAAGCGCGGATGCGGTTGCCGACTATACGGTAGCGATGATGATTGCCGAAACGAAAAATATGATCCGTTCCGCCATTGCACTTGCCAACGGAAAATGGGAAAAGGAATTTTCCAACTTTGGTCATCACCACAACCTCGGAAGGCTGACGGTCGGCATCATCGGCTTTGGTGAGATCGGCCGGCGGGTTGCAAAGCGACTGGAGGGCTTCGGGTGCGGCGTGCTGGTGCATGACCCGTACCTTCCTGATGCGGAGGTCGAAAAGCGCGGCGGAACACCGGTGACGCTCGACCGGCTTTTACGCGAGGCGGATATCGTGACGCTTCACCTGCGCCTGTCCGAAAGCACGAAAAACTTCCTCGGCGAAGCAGAGCTGGGCAAGATGAAGAAAACGGCCTATCTTGTCAACACGGCGCGTTCCGGTCTGGTCGATCAGGAGGCGCTGATCGAGGCGCTGCGGCAGCACCGGTTGATGGGCGCGGCGCTGGATGTGTTCGATGTCGAGCCGCTTCCGGCGGACAGCGCGTTCCGGTCGCTGGATAATGTATCGCTGACGCCGCACATGGCGGGCGTGAGCTGCGATACGGTGGACATCGGCGTCGAGCTGATGGGCGAGGCATTTGCCAAGCACTTCGGCGCAATATAAAAACGAGGAGGATAGCGTATGCTGGTAACGATGAAGGAGATTCTGCTGCGGGCGAACAAGGGCGGCTATGCGGTCGCTGCGCCGAACGTCTGCTCGGAGCTGGACGCGAGAGGCGCTTTGGAGGCAGCAGAGGAGCTGAATGCCCCCGTGATTCTGGCAGTGGCCGGAAATGCACATCCGGATATGGTGTTCTTCGGACGGTATTTGACGGAGCTGTGCGCACGGTCAAAGGTTCCGGCGGCGATCAATCTGGATCACGGGACGGAATATGCGCAGGCGATCCGGGCCATTCGGGCGGGCTTTACCTCCATTATGATCGACCGCTCAACGCTTCCGTTTGAGGAGAACGTCCGCGAGGTTTCCGAGCTGGTTAAGGTGGCCCACAGTATCGGCGTAACGGTCGAGGCGGAGCTGGGACACGTCGGACAGGGCCAAAGCTATGACGACGACCGCGATGCCGGACTGACCGATCCCAATCAGGCGAAGGAATACATCGAACGCACCGGCGTAGACTGCCTTGCCGTCGCCATCGGTACAGCACACGGCGCTTATAAGGGCGTGCCGCATCTGGATTTTGCGCGATTGGAGAAAATTTCCCAAGTCGTCGGCGCGGATTATCCGCTCGTCCTCCACGGCTCGTCCGGGACAGGCAACGAGGCGCTTGCGAAGGTGTGTACAATGGGCATCAACAAGGTCAACATCGCCTACGACCTGATGAAGGCCGCGAACGATGCAGTGATCGAAGCCAGATTGGAGGGCAATGGCATTTATTCGGTCTGGGATGTCCTGAAAAAGGGCTATCGCGAGAAGCTGAAGCGGCAGATCGAGGTATTCGGCAGCGCCGGCAAGGCATGGACGGTGATTCCGGAGGGAATGCCTCGCGCCGATATCGTGATGGAAGAAAAATAGGAGGAAGAATATGCATTGCTTTGACTATTGCAGAAAGACAAAAATCTACTTCGGCGCGGGACGCGCGGCGGAGATCGGGAAAATTGCCGCCGGATTCGGCAGAAAAGCGCTCTATGTTACTTATGACGAAAAGACGGCAGAGTTGTTGCGGCTCGATGAAAAGATTCTTGCGCCGCTTCGTGCGGAGGGCATCGAGGTCCAAACGCATTACGGCGTAAAGTCGAATCCGACGCTCAGCCATGCCAAGCAGGTTCTCGGCGCGGCGCGGGATTTCCTACCGGACGTGATCGTCGCGGTGGGCGGCGGCAGCGTCATTGACGAATGCAAATTCATCTCCGCCTGCCTGCACTATGACGGCGAACCGTGGGATTTTCTGGAGGGAAAGGCCAGTGTGGGCGAGGTCACGCCGATCATTGCGGTCGTGACGATGCCTGCGACAAGCTCCGAGATGAACGACACCGCCGTTATCTCCAACGAGGAGCTGGAGCGCAAGGACAGCTTTGTTTCCGAAAAGCTGGTCCCGGCCGCAGCCCTGCTCGACCCGGAGTTTACCTATGGCATTCCGGTCCGGCAGACGGGCTACTCGGCAACAGACATCGTTTCCCATCTGCTGGAAGCCTACATTGTGCATCAAGAGCCGTTCGTCCCCATGCAGAATCGCTACTGCGAGGGCATGATCAAAACGATCATGGACTGCATGGATCGAATCCTGGAAAATCCGGGAGATCAGGACGCGCGGGCAATGTTTATGTGGGCCGCGACAAATGCGTGGAACGGCTTCTACGTCTGCGGCCTCGGTCAGGGCAACCCGGCGATTCATATCCTCGGCCATTCTTTGAGCGCGTTTTATGACACGCCGCACGGCGCGGCGATGGGCATTACCATCCCGGCGGTGTTCAAATACTACATGAACGAGCGCAAGGCGCGGTATGCCAGATTTGCACGGCAGGTGTTCGGGGTGGACGAGGACGACGATCTGCGCGCAGCGAAAAAGGGCTTGGAGCTGCTGACGCGTTGGATCCGCAGCACCGGCACGCCGACAAATTTCGCAGAGGCCGGCATCCCGACAGACCGGCTGGATGATTTGGCGAAGGACGCGCTGCAAACGGCCCGTGCATGGGGCGTCGGCGACCTGTATACCGAGCAGATCTGCCGCGATATGTTCAACTACTGCCTGTAAAAAGCAATTGGGACCTACGGACAGCACCGCCTCACACAGACCGGTGCAGTCCGATTAAAAAACGAATCGATCAAGCGGAAAATCAGGATGCTGCCGCAAGCGGGAGCCGTGCGGCAGCTTGAAAAAGAGAGGAGGCGACCGGCTTCCGAACCATAGAAACATGAACAAAAGGAAAATGGAAGGAGAAAAACAAAATGAAAAAACTTTTTGCACTGATCCTTGTATTGGCACTGGTCCTTGGCATGGCGGCGTGTGCGGCAAACCCCGCGCCCACGGATGCCCCCGCTCCCGCAACTTCGGAAAACAGCGATAAGACGGAGAACACCGGCAATGTGAATGTCAACGCGGACGCTTTTGACGAATATACCCGCCCGCGTATTGTTACCGACCGCCCGCTGCGCGTTGCGCACATGGTGGAGGTCCTCGACACCGGCGCAGCCGACCGCTCTGCTCATCAGATGAAGATCGAAGCAGCGCACAGAGGCTGGGACCTGTACATCAACAATTACGGCAATGCCTCCGCCTTCCCCGATGCCTTCCGTAAGATGATCGCCGACGATTACGACGTAATCATCCTGCACTCCGTCAACTCCATCGCCTCGAACAAGGAGCTGATCGCGGAGGCCAGAAATGCCGGTATCGGTGTCTACTGCAATGATACGCAGGTCGTTTCCGGCTGCATCGGCGCTGCCGCAATGCCCAACGGCGTTGCTTCCATGGAAATGTTCTACCGCGTTGCAAGCGACTATCAGTACGACCTTAACAACGCAATTATCTACCAGGCCGGCACGCAGCTCAACTGCGAAAGAACCTATCCCATCAAGGCTCTGAGCGACGGCGTTGTTTATCCGAACATCAACAACATCGTTTGGGAGGATCTTTCTCCGTTCAACGCGACCTATCAGCAGACCGTGTATGAGTGGACGCAGACTTGGCTGATCCAGTACGGCGATGAGATCGACTGGATCATGACCGGCTGGGATGCCTGCGGCGAATCCTGCGCCGAGGCCATCATTCAGGCGGGCGACCCGCACGGCGAAAAAACGTTCGTCACCGGTATGGACGGCGATGCGCTGGCTTATAGCTACATCCGCAATAACACGCCCTATAAGTACACCTATTCTCAGCCGTTCGAGCTGTATACCCACAATATCTGCGAGCTGGTCGAGCAGGTCCAGGTGAAGGGCCTGAACCCCGGCGACGAGGGCTGTTCCATCAGCTATGTTGGTCAGACGATCTATGCCACCGGCATCGTTACCGGCCCGTCCAACTGCCCGGATGTCGGCGCGAACATCCATTCCGTGTTTGACTACTACGGCGGCAACCCCAACGACCCCGACGCATGGTACAACTGGGACGACGGCGTTGGTATCTACACGCTTGGCGAAGCAGCAACCGAATAATACACAAGAAACAATAATCGGAACCAGAACACAAGTCATTCCTCCAAGCGCAGCAGCGGCGCCCTTGCCGCAAAGGACAATATTGCCGCAGGAGCGCCCTCCTGCTGCGCGCAAATTTGGGCTGACAAGGTATCTGAGCAAACCGTGCTTTCCCCGCCGCTGGCGGGGAGCGTTTCAGAACGGGAATCCGGGAGGCGAAGGAAAGTGCAAGAGAAATCCTATATCAAGATTAAAAACCTGACGAAGGTTTTTTCCGGTGTTGCGGCGAATGACAATATCTCCATCGACATCAACGAAAAGGAAGTCCTGACCATTATCGGCGAAAACGGTGCGGGAAAGAGTACCTTTTGCAAGATGCTGACGGGAGTCTATCAGCCGGACGGCGGAAGTATTGAAATCGATGGAAAAGAGGTCCGGTTCCATAACGCGATGGAATCAACGGAGGCCGGCATCGGCATGGTGTATCAGGAGAGAAACCTGATCGGCTATCTGACCGGGGCGCAGAATATCTGCTTCGGGCTGGAGTCGAAAAAGGGTGTGCTGATTTCGGAGAAGGAGTCTATGCAGCGGGCGCTGGCCGTGCGGGACAAGCTGGGGCTTTCTGTGCCGCTGGATGTCCGCGTGGACAGCCTTGGCGTCGGCGAGCAGCAGCTCATTGAGATTATGCGGGCCTTTTCCTCCAATCCGAAGCTGCTGATCCTTGACGAGCCGACCTCCTCGCTGGGCGAAAAGGAGATCAAGCCGTTTTTGAATTTTATCAAGGATCTGAAAAACAGAACCAATATCTCTGTGATTTTTATCTCCCATAAGATCGAGGAGGTCTTTGAGATCGCGGACAAGATTGCGGTCTTTACCGACGGCAAATGTACCTTGCAGAAAAAAGCGTCCGAAACGACGCAGGATGAGTGCATCACCGCGATGCTTCGTACCGATAAGGTAAAGCCGATCGAAGTACCTGAAACTGACTTTTCTGCATCGAGGGTCGTCCTGGATGTTGATATAGACGACGCAAAATATGACAACCGGGAGCATAGCATCCATTTTCAGTCCCATGCGAGCGAGATTGTTGGCGTGTACGGACTGGTCGGCGCGGGACGGACGGAGTTTGCTGAGGTTATGTTTGGGCTGCGCCGCGCAGAGCATTTTTCCTATGCGTTCGACGGGAAAAAGCTGTCGGCCAATATTCCGGCGGCCAAAATGCTGTCTGAGGGCATGATCCTAATCCCGGAAAAGCGCATCAACGGTATTTTTTCCTCGATGTCGATCACAAAAAATGTTTGCAATCTATTCCTAAAGCGAAAGCTGTCCAATTGGCTGAGACTCGTGGACTTTAAGAAGGCCCGCGCCTTCAGCCGGGAAGTCTGCAAAAAGAATCTGGTGAAATATCAAAACACGGAGCAGGCCATTATGGAGCTGAGCGGCGGCAATATTCAGAAGATCATCATCGGCCGCTCAATCGAGTTGGAAAACATCAAGCTGCTGATTTTGGACGAGCCGACGACGGGTATGGACATCGGCGCGAAGAACGAGGTGTATCAGCACCTGCGGAAGCTGGTTGCGGATACGGATATTTCGATCATCTTTATCTCCTCCGAGTTGGATGAGCTGATGTCCGTCTGTGATAAGCTGTATGTTTTTTCCGGAGGAAGCACTGCCGGGGAGTTTCTGCGAAAAGACTTCGATAAGGCGGCGATTATCGAATGTGCGATCAAGGAATAACGGGGGAGGGACAAGTGATGAAAAATACGACCCGAAGCGTGAAGCAAAGCGCATGGAAGGAGCTGCCGAGGTATTTCCTCCTGATCGTGCTTCTGGCGCTTGTCGCGTTGTTTACCGCCCTTACGCCGTCGTTCATCAAGTTCAGTAATCTGATGGACATCCTGAGAACAGCAAGCGCGTTCGGTATCCTTGCCATTGCCTTTATGATGGTGCAGGCCACCGGTGAGATGAACTTCACCTTCGCCGCGCAGGCTGCGATGGGTGCGATCCTGCTCGGCCTGTTCATGCTGCGGCTTCCGTATCTGCTGAGCATCGTGCTGGCGCTGGCGATCGTTACGATCAGCGGTCTGCCGCCTGCGTTCATCGTTATTCACTGGAAGGCGCCTGCCTTTATCATTACGATGGGCTTTATGACAATCTACACCGGCGTGCTGAAAATCCTGACGAACAATACGATCCTCTATAAAAACGAATGGGGCGAAATGTATACCGCGCTGTCACGGGGAAGCGTGGCGGGAATTCCGGTCCCGATCATTATTTTCCTCGTCGTGGCCGTTGTGGTGCATCTGTTCTTTGAACGGACCCGGACGGGACGGTATATCTTTGCGGTCGGCGCGAATCAAACGGCCTGCCGCCAGGTCGGCGTCAATGTTCCGAGAATTCGGTATATTGCCTATCTGCTCTGCTCGCTGTTGGCGGGCTTGGGCGGTATTCTCTATGCCTCCTCGCTCGGACAGGCCAGTCCGCTGCTGGGCAACGACCTGACGCTGCCCCCGATTGCCATTACCATGCTCTGCGCCACGTTCTACAAGCCCGGCCAGTATAATGTCCCCGGCATTGCCGTGGCCTCGACCATTATCATTACCGTTCAGAACGGCGTGATGGGACTCGGCATGGAGGCGTGGGCCAAGGACGTTGCAATCGGCATCATGCTGCTGGCTGCGGTGAGCTTTATCGCCAGAACGAATAAAAACGGGCTGCCGACGGTGACGTTCGACACCTGATGCAAAGGAGGAATTCGAGAATGAAAGGGAAAATCGGCCATCGCATCACAGCCAGCTTTTCAAGACTTTGGCTGCTGTATTTTACAATTCTTCTGACCCTCCTGTTTGGCGCATTGCAGCCGACCTTTCTCGCGCCGCGCAATCTGCTGAACATTCTGAATTCGGCATGCCTGACGGGCCTTGCCGGTTTGGGCATCACGTGCATTTGCGCCGCGGGCGAAACGGACTTCTCCATCGGCGCACAGGTCACGGCCAGTGCGACGCTGATGGGCGTGCTGCTGAAGCAGCCGCTTTTCAAGGATCAGTATCTGGTCGTCCTGCTGCTGACGTTGGCGATCATGGCGCTGTTCGGCCTGTTTAATTCTTTTATGCATAACAAGGTCGGCGTTCCCGCGTTCATCGGAACGATGGGAAGCTCCTATGTGCTGAACGGTATCTCAAGGTATCTCCTAGAGATGAAAACACTGCGTGCGGACCCTGCGTGGCCGGACTGCTTTACTTTCCTCGGCCAGACCTATATCGGCGGCATCGTTCCGATTTCGCTCGTTGTGCTGATCGCGGCAGGAATCATTATGTATATCTACACAGAAAAGACGGTTCCCGGACAGAATATGTTCGCGGTCGGCGTAAACCCGACGGCCTGCAAGTACATCGGCATCGATGCCAAGGCCTCCAAGAGAATGGGCTTCGTCCTCTGCGCTGTTTTCGGCGGCATTACGGGCATTCTGATGGGGTCGATGCAAAACGGCGCAACGACGACGCTCGGCGACGATATGCTGTTCCAATCGCTGACCGCCCTGATGCTCGGCGCGACGCTGAAAAAGGGCGTGTATAACGTTGCAGGTACGCTGCTCGGCGCCGTAATCAGCGCGATCATCTCCTACGGCGTGACTATGCTGGGCGCACCGCCGTTTGTCCGCGACTTTACCAAGGGCGGCATTCTGGTATTCTCCGTAACGCTCGTTACGATCATGAGGATTCGGACCGCAAAATCTGTCAAGTGACAAAAATAAACAATATGCTGAAAAGGAAAAACGACTATGAGTGATATCAAGCTGATTGTCATGCTGACGCACAATGACCAGACGGTCACGGATGCAATTGAGATTTTCGATGCCTGCAAGGATTTACCGGTGCAGCATTGGGGCTTCAAAAACATCGGCCTGCCCGTTCCGCAGATGAAACGGTTGGTGGCAGACATGAAGGCCGCAGGGAAAACGACCTATCTGGAGGTAGTTACCTACACGGAGGAGGAATGTCTGTCCGCGGCGAAGCTGGCGATGGAATGCGAATTTGACTGCCTGATGGGAACGCTGTATTTCCCGTCTGTCGGCGAGCTGGTCAAGGGGAAAATTCAGTACTTCCCCTTCTGCGGCAAGGTATGGGACAATCCGTCCAAGCTCGGTGGCAGCATCGATGAGATCATTGCCGATGCCAAGCGCCTCCAGGCGCTCGGCTGCGACGGCACGGACCTGCTGGCCTACCGCCATGTGGAGGATCCGGTTGCGCTGCTGAAGCGGTTCACGAAGGAGGTCGCCTTCCCCACAGTGGTTGCGGGCAGCATCGGCAGCTTCGAGCGCATCGACTTTATGAAGGAGCTGCACCCAGCCGGCTTTACGATGGGCAGCGCCCTGTTTACAAAGAATTTCGTAAAGGACGGGAGCTTCCGCGAGAATCTCAGTGCGGTATACGACTATCTGAATAAAGACTAAAACCAACAGGAAAGCGAGGTGAGCGGAATGTATCAGGCAATCATCATTGCAGATGATTTTTCCAGCGTGACCGACTGCGGTGTGCAGTTTGCAACGCATGGGCTGGCAACGCTGGCACTCATGAGCTTGCCGGAGCGATTGCCGGAGGGCGACGTCCTTTCGGTGGATACCGACAGCCGCCCGCTTTCCCCTGTGACGGCCTATAAGAAGGTCTATCGGACGGCGGCTGCACTGCGCGGCACGGGCTGCCGAAGAATTTACAAATCCGTGGATTCGACGCTGCGCGGAAACCTCGGCGCGGAAATCGACGCGGTTATGGATGTACTGGAACTGCCGGTGGCGTTGATCGCGCCCGCATTTCCGCATTACGGTCGGACAATCGTGGATGGGACCCATTATCTGATGGGACTTCCACTGGCCGAGAGCTCACTGGCCCGCGACCCGGTTTCGCCGATGCGGGAATCGGAGCTGGGAAAGATTCTTCGCAGTCAGTCGAAACGAACAATCGCCCATATTCCGCTGTCCGTGCTGCGTGCGGGACAGACAGCGCTGCGCAGTGTAATAGTGCAGCACATAGAAGGCAGCTCGACACTGCTCACGTTTGACACGGAAACGGAACAGGACCTGCAAACGATTGCCGATTTTGCCTTCACTATGCCGGAGGCCCTGATCGTCGGCTCGACCGGCTTGGCACAGTACATCGCGGAAGGTTGGAAAATTGGAAGCGGCAGGGCCGAGATGCAGGCTCCGCGCCAGACGGCACCGCTGCTGTTTGCCGCAGCGAGTGCCTCTCCGGTCACTGCGAAGCAGATCGAGCGGCTAATATGCTGTGAGAACGTTTGCCCGGTGAAAATGGAACCTTGGGAGCTGGCCAAAACGCAGGGGAAGGCGCATTTGGACGCGGCAAGGCAGGCGCTTCTGGCTGGGTGGGACGTGGTTTTATACCTAGACAACACGCCTGCGGCGCGGGAGCGATCGCGGCAAAGCGCCATGACGCATGGCGTTCTGCCGGAGGCGCTGCCCGGAATGATTGCGCAGGCCATGGCGGCCATGACGCGGGAGCTGGTGGAAACCGGGCTGCCCGGCGGGCTGCTCATGACCGGTGGCGACACGGCAAAGGCAGTCTGTACGGCGCTGAAAAGCGATGGCATGGAGCTGCTCGGCGAGATCGAACCCGGGATTCCCTATGGCTGGCTCACCGGAAGCAGAAGACTGCTCGGCGCGACAAAGGCGGGCGCTTTTGGCACACCGGAGGCCCTCATAACGGCAAGAAACACAATGAGATCAATCTGACAAAAGGAGTGACAAGCAATGGAAAAAAGACCGCTGATTGCCCTCACTATGGGCGACGTGACCGGCGTCGGTCCGGAGATCATCGTACAGGCGCTGCACCAAAGAGAGCTATATGAGCATTGCCGTCCCTGCGTGATCGGCGATGCAAAGTATCTGGAGCGCGCGGACACGATCTGGAAAACGGGGTGCAGGATCAATCGTATCCAAGCCCCGGCGGACGGACTTTATACCTACGGGACGATCGACTGCATGGACATGAATCTGCTGCCGCCGGATATCCCGTTTGCAAAGATCGACGGACGGGCGGGTGACGCTGCGTTCCGCTATGTCCGCGAGGCGATCGATCTTGCACTCGCAAAGAAGGTCGATGCAATCTGCACGGCGCCTCTGAACAAGGAAGCTATGCAGCTCGGCGGACATAAATACCCCGGTCATACAGAGATCCTTGCGGACTTCGGCGGCGCGGAGCACTACGGCATGATGTTTGCCTCCGAGGATCTTCATGTGATTCTGGTGACCATTCATGTCGGCCTGCGCGAGTCGATCGATCTGGTCACGCCGGAGAGTGTTTATAACACCATCGTGCTGGCCAGAGATGCAATGAAGCGCAAGATTCGCGACCGCGAGCCGAGAATCGTCGTTTGCGGCCTCAATCCCCATGCGGGCGAAAACGGACTGTTCGGCGACGGTGAGGAGGAAACGAAGATCATTCCGGCAATCGAGCGGGCGCAGGCCGAGGGCTTTGACGTAACGGGACCTGTCCCTGCGGACACGGCCTTCTTCCGTGCAAAGAACGGCCGGTTTGACATCGTTGTTGCAATGAACCACGATCAGGGACTCGGCCCGGTGAAGGTGCTGGGGCTGGAAAAGAGCGTGAACATCACAGTCGGTCTGCCATTTATCCGCACAAGCGTCGATCACGGAACGGCATTCAACCACGCAGGCACCGGAACGGCAAAGGCTGAGAATATGGTTGAGGCCATCCGGCAGGCGTGGATCATGTGCGGCGCAGACTGAGTATAGAAAAGGATGGGATTTTTCCAATGAAGGTACTGATTAAAAACGGAACGGTTGTCAACACCTTAGGAGAACAGAAAGCGGACATCCTTGTGGATGGGGAGAAGATTGTCGCGATCGGAACAGAGCTGCCGGAAGAGGCCGACCGGGTGATTGATGCGGCGGGCAAGTTTGTGCTGCCCGGCGGCGTGGACAACCATGCGCATTTTGCCGGCCTGAATACGGACGGTGTGACGACCTTTGCTGAGTACGATACCACCTACATCAATGCGCTGGGCGGAACGACGACGATCGTTGACTTCTGCCCCAACGAGCCGGGCATGAATCTGGTCGATTCCGTGAACTACCGACTGAACGTCCGCGCCAAGGGACAGGCGGCGGTCGATGTTGCACTGCACGCCAACTGCACGGACTTTACGGACGAAACGATCGATGAAATTCCAAAGCTGGTCGAAATGGGCGTTCCGTCGATGAAGCTGTTCATGGCTTATAAGGGTACGCCGCTCTACATGGATGACGCGAAGCTGATCTCCTGCATGAAGGCAGCGAAGGAATGCGGCATGACCATGATGGTCCATGCAGAGAACCCCGACGTTTTGGATCTCTGGCGAAACGAAAAGGGCGATAACGGCTATCTTGCACCGAAATATCATTACATGACTCGACCGACGTTCGGAGAGGCGGAGGCGGTTTCCAGAGCAATTTATTTCTCCAAGGCGACGGGTTGTCCGCTCTGTATTGTCCATGTGAGCTGCAAGGATGCAGTGGATGTGATCCGCGACGCGAAGGAGGAGGGCGTCCCCGTGATGGCGGAAACTTGCCCGCATCATCTGACGCTGGACAGACACCTGATGGACAATCCCGACTTCGACGTTGCCTGCCGCTGGGTCTGCTCACCCCCGCTGCGGGACGAGGCAGAGCGCAGCTATCTCTGGAGGGCGCTGAATCAGGGCTGGCTGGATGTCTGCGGCTCGGACCATGCCGGTATTCCGCTGTATCAGAAGCATTGGGGCGAGAAGGACTTCCGAAAGATTCCCAACGGCTGCCCCGGCTCCGGCGACCGGCTGAACGTCCTTTGGACCTACGGTGTTGCGGCGGGCAAGATCACCAGACAGAAGCTGATCGACATTTACGCGACGACCCCCGCAAAGATGAACGGCCTGTATCCGCGAAAGGGTACCATCGAGGTCGGTGCGGACGCGGATATCGTCGTATTTGATCCCGACTACCGGGGCGTGTTCTCCGTCGAAACCAATCCCACGGGGGTGGAATATAACATCTTCGAGGGGATGGAGCAGATCGGACGGCCGGAAACAGTCCTGCTGCGCGGCAAGGTTGTCGTGGAGGACGCAAAATATGTCGGAAAGCCCGGCGACGGCCAGTTCGTCCCCGGCAAGCCCTACGGCTCGGCGTATGACATTCTGAAGTATTAAACAGGCTCGAACGCACAGCGCTTCAAAGGAATTTGAGGCGCTGTTGCGCTGATAACGGTGGTGAATATATGCAGATAAACAGGGAACGGCTGCGCCAGCGGCTGGAAACGCTTGCGGAGCTGGGAAGAAACGATGCGGGCATCAATCGCCTGACCTATACGAAGGAGTACTGGAACTCCTGCGATTATGTCATGCAGTGCATGAGAGAGGCCGGACTACAGGTAAGCACCAATTCGGTCGGCAATCTGATCGGGACGTATCGCGGCCGGACGGAGCGAAAGCTCACGGTCGGCTCGCATATCGATTCCGTAAGAAACGCGGGAATGTTTGACGGCTGCCTCGGGGTTATGGCGGCTATCGAGGCGGTGCAGACGCTCCACGAGGAGGGAATCGTACCGCAGCATTCCATTGACGTTGCCGCATGGGCCGAGGAGGAAGGGCTGGTGATCGGCGGGCTGTTCGGCAGCATGGCCTACTGCGGCCTGCCCCATCCGAAAAAATGGGAGAGCAGAATTCGTGTGCGCGGGATTTCGGCAAAGGATATTGCTGCCTGCCGCGTGCAGGAGCCGATTGACTATTCCGTCGAGCTGCACATTGAGCAGGGCGGTGTTCTGGATCAGGAAAGGCAGGAGATCGGCGTGGTGACGGCGATTTTTGCCATACGGCGCTATCGGGTCGTGATAGCCGGGACGGCGAACCATGCTGGCAGCACGCCGATGTATCTGCGGGACGATGCACTGGTGAAGGCCGCGGCTCTCGTCACGCGGCTGCCGGAGCTGGTGCGTGAGATCGACGGAGAAATGGTCGGAACGATCGGACGGCTTGAGGTTTCGCCGGGATTGGTGAACACCATTCCCGGACGGGTGGAGCTGGAGCTGGAGCTGCGGGCCATCCGGGAGGAAACGCTGGAGCGCGCGTATACGCGATTGACGGAGGAATTTGCTGACTGCATTGCCTCCATTGCGCCGACGATGGTCCAGCGGGCTTATCCGATGGACGAAACGGTCCGCGCGGCGATTTGGCAGGCGGCGGATGCGCTGGGGCTGAAAACGATGGATATTGCCAGCGGTGCGGCGCATGATACGATGGCGCTGGCGCAGATCACGCGTGCCGGAATGATTTTTGTTCCCAGCGTGAGCGGAGTCAGCCACAGCGAGAAGGAATGGACCAACTGGCGGGATGCCGCAAACGGGGCGGAGGTGCTGCTCCACACCCTCCTGCTGCTGGACGAAAAAAAACCGGAATAAGGGTAAGGGAAAGGCCGAACGCAGGTGCGTTCGGTCTTTTGCATCAAATCAGGGCATTGCCCCTTAGAACGAAAATGAAAAGAAACATTGTGGCGATGGAGGCGAGAGTGGAGTACATGAGGGCTTGCGCCGAGAGAGGGCCGTTGCCGCCGAGCTTTAGGGCCATGGGGTAGGAGCCGACGGCGCAGGGGGTGGCGAAGGTGGACAGCAGGCCGACAAGGGCGGGACCGCGGAAGCCGAGCAGAACGCCGAGGCCGATGGCGATGACCGGGAGGACGACGAGCTTAATCAGTGTAACAAAGCCCGCGTAGCGTGCATTTTCGCGGATGTCCGTGAATTGAAACGTCGTGCCGATCGCGATGAAGCAGAGCGGTGTGGTGATGCTGCCGATTGCACTGATCGGCTGATAGAGCATTTTGGGCAGGCGCAGGCCGACGACATTGAGCAGCAGTCCGAGCAGAATGCCGCAGATGCAGGGATTTTTTGCGATGGACAGCAGCGTCTGCCGGAGGCTTGCCTTCGCGCCGGAGCAGAGGACGAACGTCAGCACGGCGAGGATGTTGAAAAACACAACGCTGGCGAGCATGATGAGCGCCAGCTCCGGCGGGACGATACCGCCGAACAGCGACATTCCGAGCGGGATGCCGTAGACCGAGGCGTTGCCGCGGAAGCAGCCCTGCACGATCGAGCCGGCCTTTGCACCGTCAGGGACGGCACGGCGGACGAAAATGCATAACAGGACAAAAGCTGCGGTCAAAACAGCGCCGGTATAGCCGATCGCCGCCAGCGGAAATGCAGAGGTATGCAGGTCGCTGGCGTACATGGAGCAGCCGAGGCTGACCGGCAGGCAGACGTTGTAGATCAGCGTGCTGACGGTCGGACTGAAACGCCCATCCAAGATGTGAAGTACCCGGAGCAGAATGCCGACCAGCAACGGAATGGCCATGCTGGAGATGGCGTTGAGAGAGGCGAGAAAGCTATCCATGCGTGGCCTCCTCAGCGGGATGCTGCTGCGAGTCGCGTTGGATCAAAAAGACGCAGGCGACGATCAGAATGCCGCCCAGAATCTGATTCCAAGTGATTGCCTCGCCGAGAATTGCGAAAGCGCTGATTGCAGCGGCAAGCGGCTCGATGACATTCAGCGTTCCGGTGCTGGAGGCGGGAATCAGCTCCAGCGAGCGGAAGGTCAGCAGATATGGCAGAACGGAAAAGACGAGGAAGTAGACCAAAAGGACCAAAACCAGTCGGATGTCCGAGAAATAGCCGGTAAAAACGGCGGGCTTGCTGGAAAAGGGAATGCCGGTCAGTGTGCAGAACAGCATCCCGTAGGCCATCAGTGCCGGACGTCGGTTCTGGCGGCCGGCGTACTTACCGGAGAGGAGATAGACGGTCTTGCCGACACCGGAGAGAACGGCAATGAGGATGCCGAGGCCAAATGCGGTGGAGGCGGAGAGCATTCCCTTTTTCCAGACGACGAGCGCCAGGCCAGCCAGACCGACGACAATGCCCGCGATTTTTTCCTTCGTCGGGCGCTCATGCAGCACAAGGAAGGAGTACAGGCAGACCATCAGCGTGGACGAGGACTGCACGAAGCTGGCAACGCCGACGGGAATCATTTGCAGCGCCAAAAACAGAAAATATTGCACCGCAAAAAGTCCAAACACACCGGCAAAGGCGTAGGGCAGCAGCTGCTTCCATGTCACCTTGAGCTGGCCCTTGCGCAGCGCGATGATAAAAAAGACGATCAGGCACGCGACGGAGCGCATAAGCGAGAGGTCCTGAAACGGGACCTCGCTGAATAAGCGATAGATCAGCTTGATGAACGTTGTGCCGCAGCCGAAGCAGACGGAGGCAAAAACGGAGCATAAAATGCCGCGATACTCCTTTTTCATGGCGTTTCCTTCTTTTTCTTGATTTCAAAGGGAATGCTGATGCTTATCCCATTCGAGCAGGATTTTTTCCGGCGTGAGCGGAAGCTCATTGATTGCAAAGCCGAGTGCGTCGCAGACGGCGTTGCGAATGGCGGCGGGCGTGGGGACCGGCGCGGGTTCGCCGACACCGAGCGCACCGTACGGGCCATCCTTGTCCAGCACCTCGACGTAGTCGGCAATGAACTGCTTGGGCATATCGACGGCGGTCGGGATTTGATACCGCCGCAGGTTGTCGTTGAGAATGCGGCCGTCCGAGCGGCTTTCAAAGAGCTGCTCCGTCAGCGCCTGACCGAGGCCCATCTGCACGCCGCCCTGAATCTGTCCCTCAACCATCATGGGATTGATGGCCCGGCCGCAGCTATGCACGGCGATCAGGCGCTGCACGGTGACCTCGCCGGTGCGGGTGTTGACCTCGACATCGGCAAGCTGCGCGGCGTAGGCGTGCTTTTCGTAGTGACGGCAGTGGCCGTTTTCGGGGTCCTCGACGCTGGAAAGCGTAGAGTAGGATTCTGCCGCCATGATGGGAAAGCCCTGCACACGCTCGCTTTCGTAGGCGGCATCGGCGACAGAGATGTGAATATCCGGGTAGGTGTCGAGGACGATTTCACCGTTTTGAATGACGAATTTTCGATAATCGGCGAAGCCGAGCTTCCGTGCGGCGGCCTGAAAGAGTTGAATTTTGCATTTTTCGCAGGCATCCTTGACGCAGCGGCCGACGATATAGGTCGTGCGCGATGCGCCGGTGCCCTCGTCGTAGGGGGTCGTTACGGTGTCTGCGGTCAGAAAGCGAATCTGATCGACCGGGATGCCGAGCGTGTCCGCCGCAATCTGGACCAGAATGGTCGCGGAGCCTTGGCCTACGTCGGAGTGGCCGTTGTACAAAACGGCGGTGCCGTCGCTGTCTACCTTGACGAAAACGCCGGTGCAGCTCGAAGGATTCGAGGGATCCTGCGGATAGATCATAAGCGACATTCCGTGGCCGCGGCGCAGATAGGGCGCTTTGAGCTCCGGCAGAGGCGCGGCCTTTTTCTGCAACGCCAACGCTCGGTCCAGTGCGGCACCGAGCGGCTCGGACCAGACGAGCTGCCCGTTCGGGAGTCTGCCGTGGTCGCCGAACAGGTTTTTCCGGCGCAGCTCCAGCGGGTCCATGCCGATGGCTCGGGCAATCTCATCCATGTGCGACTCGCAGGCAAAGCAGGCTTGCGGCATACCCATGCCGCGCATAGCGCTGCTGATCTTTGTATTCGTCAGCACAAGGTAGCCGTCGGAATGGATATTGGGAACATTATAGGGACCGGCGGCGTGGACCGTCGCCTTTTGTAATTGCGATTTCCCGAGCGCGAGATATGCGCCCGTGTTGGCGTAGATGCGGACCTCCTGCGCAAGCAGGCGGCCGTCCTTCGTAACGCCGGTTTTGTAGTGAAATTCATATGGATGCCGGGCGGTTGTGATGCGCATATCCTCCTCGCGGGTCAGGATCATGCGCACGGGGCGCTTTGTTTTCAGCGCCAGAAGTGCGACCCACGGCTCGATAATGACCTCGTTCTTGCCGCCGAAGCCGCCGCCGATGCCGGCGGTACCCTTAATTTGCAGGCGGCTCATGGGGATGTTGAGCACGGTGCGCAGCACGCCGATGTAGTTAAACACGCGCGAGGTCGTCGTGGTGATGACAAGCCTGCCGTCCGGCTCCAGCTTCGCCAGCGCCATGTGCGGCTCGATGTAGGCGTGTTCGAGCTTTTCGGTCCGGTAGGTGCCTTCGATGATATAGTCTGAGGCGGCAAAGCCGTCCTCGACGTTTCCGATGTAAGCCTTCAGGTGATAGGGAACGTTGGACGCAAACAGGTCCGGGTGAAGCAGGGGCGCATCGGGGGCGAGCGCCTCCTCGACGGAACAAACCGCGTCCAGCGGTTCGTATTCCACCTCGACGGCAGCAGCGGCCTGCTCGGCCTGCTCGCGCGTTTCCGCAGCGACCACGGCGATGCAGTCGCCGCGATAGCGCACGACATCCTGCGCAAGGATGGGCTGATCGGAAATGCCGTAAAAGCCGCAGCCGTTGCGGTTGACCGGCACATCCTTCCACGTGATGACACCGCGGACACCGGGCATCCGCTCGGCGGCGGCGGTGTCGATGCGCTTGATCTTTGCGTGCGGATATTTGCTGAAGCAGCCTTTTGCAATCAGCATATTCGGCTCGGAGTATTCCTCGCCGTAGGCACACAGACCGGTGACCTGCAGCTTGCTGTCCGTGCGGGGGATACGTTTTCCGATAAAGTCAAATGTCTGTGTTTCCATGCGCTACCTCGCTGCCGATTCGGGAGACTTCCTGAATGGATTCGACGATCTTCTGATAGCCGGTGCAGCGGCAGAGATTTCCGGACAGGTGTGCCCGAATCTCGTCCTCCGTGGGCTGCGGAATGTGGTCCAACAGCGCCTTTGCGCTCATCAGCATCCCGGAGGAGCAGAAGCCGCACTGTACGGCCAGCCGTTCCCGGAAGGTTTTTTGCAGAACATGCATATCCTCCGGTGTTCCGAGGCCCTCGACGGTCAGAATCGTTTTACCCTCCGCGCGGAAGGCGGGGTAGATGCACGAATCGACCGGCAGACCGTCCACCAGCACGGTACACGCACCGCAGTCGCCGGTTTCGCAGCCGCGCTTGACGGAATGCAGCCCCAATTTATCACGCAGCACGTCCAAAAGCAATGCGTCCGACGCAATTTCCAGAGAAACGGGCGCGTTATTTACAATCATGTTTAGTTCCATGCCGGATTCTCCTTCGCTGTCAGAGCCTCAAAAAGCTCCAGAAGGTAATTCTTGCAGACGAGCCGTTTGTAGTCGGCGCTGCCTTGCAGGCTGTCCGCCGGCGCGATCTCGGCTGCATAGGCAGCGGTTACGGCTGCAAAATCGAGCGTCCGCATGGCCTCCGCCGTTTTTTTGAGCAGCATCGTGCTTCTTACCATACCGCCGGCGGCGATTCTGACGCTGCCGAGGGAGCCGTCGGCGTTCCGGGAAACGACGGCGGCAAAGTTGACCAGCGGCCAGGAAAAGGCTTTTCGGACCGCTGCTTTGCGAAAAATGGTCTGTGCAGCGGGCTGATTCGGGAGGAAAATGTGCGTAATGACGCTCTCGCACGGCAGCTTTTCCGGCGCGTTGCCGTAGAACTGTACCAACGGCGCACGGTGCGCACCTGCTGTGTCCTGCCACAGAAGCTCCGCACCCAGCGCCAGCAGCGCACAGACGGGGTCGGCACCGGGAATTCCGGCCCCGATGCAGCCGCCGAGCGTCGCGACGTTGCGAATCTGCCAAGAGGCTGTGTGGCGCAGAGCCTCCGGCAAAAGGGTATAGGGAGTCTCCCGTAAAAGAGGACTCCCTTCGATTTGTGTCATTGTCGCGGCCGCGCCGAGGTACAGACCGTCCTCGCGGGCTTCCATCCGGTCCAGACCGAGAGCGTCCGTCGAAATCCACGCAGAGCAGGTCCGGCGGCCAGCGCGCAGCTCCTGCATCAGCGCCGTACCGCCGCTGATGAGAGCGGCGGTTTTGTCGGCCTGAAGCAGTGCGACGGCCTGCGCCGGGTCAGTTGGGCGAAAAACCTCCGTCATTCCGCGCTGACCCAACGATGCTCGTCGGCGGCCTGCTGGATGCGCTTGAGGTACTTGACCGCCATATAGCCGTCATAGAAGCTCGGACTCATTTCCTTGCTTTCCAGCACGCACTCCACGAAGTCCTTCATGGAGAAGGCGAACACGTCCTTGCCGCCGATGCCGGTGCCGGACTTCATGTTGATAAGCTCACCGTAGGGATGCTCGTTGCCGAGGAAGATGGTGGTGTAGCCGATGCGGGTGCGGTCGTCGGTTTCATTGATGTAGAGCTGGACCTCGTTCAGCCGCTCGGTGTTGAAGATCGCGCTGCCCTTGCTGCCGACGATCTCGAAGCCGACGTTGTGGCGGGTGCCCTGCTTGGCCCACGTGGACACCAGAACGCCGATGCCGCCGTTTTTGAACTTGATGAGTGCGGCAGTCGCATCGTCCACATCGACCTTTTCCATCTCGCCTTCGATGATGTCCGGCCGCTTTTCGATAAAGGTCCGGCTGCCGGCCATGCCGATCTGCGACGGATCAAACTTCGGGCGTTCCTTGATGAACGTTTCACTGATGGCGCTGACCTCCTCATAGTCGCCCATGAGATAGCGGCACAGGTCGATGGGGTGCGTACCGTTGGTGACAATCGTGCCGCCGCCGGCCTTGGCGCGGTTAAAGAGCCACGCGTGCATATCCTTGGGGTCCGAGTGGGAGTCCTGCTCGATGAGCGCCTTGATGTAATAGAGCTTGCCGAGCTTGCCCTCGTCGATCAGGTTCTTGATGAACGCGACGCCGGGGTACTTGCGGTAGACCAGATTGCAGCCGTTGACGACGCCGTTTTTCTTGACGCATTCGACCATTTCCAGCGCGTCGGCCTCAGTCATGGCGAGGGGCTTTTCGCAGAACACGTGCTTGCCGGCATTTGCGGCCTGAATGGCGATCTCCTTGTGGAAGTTATTGTTGCAGCAGATGTCGATGATATCGACCTCGGGGTCGTTGACGGCATCGTGATAATCGGTTGTGTATTTCAGAAAGCCGAGCTGGTCGGCGATTTTTTTCGCGTTTTCCTCCACGACGTCGACTGCGGTGTGCAGGACGACCTTGGCGTGGGGAATCATGGTGTTGAGGCGGGCGTAGCACTCGGCGTGAACGCTGCCGATCCAACCGGCTGCGCCGATGACGGCGACATTGACTGTCTTCATAGCTTGTTCCTTTCATTGTGCCGCCGCACCGGTCAGGCCGGTACGGCGGTGAAAATTATCTTTGGACACGGCCGCTGCCGTCGCCCTTGGCAAGGCGCTCGACCTCGGCAACGCTGACCTGATTGAAATCGCCCTCGATGGAGTGCTTGAGGCAGGAGGCGGCAACCGCAAACTCCAGCGCTGCAGCGGAATCCATGTTGTTGAGTATTCCGTAGATCAGGCCCGCACCGAAGCTGTCGCCGCCGCCGACGCGGTCAACGATATGAATCGGATAGGACTTTGAGAAGAAATAGTCGCTGCCGTCGTAGAGCATCGCCGCCCAGAGATTGTCGCTGGCAGAGATGGAGCTGCGGAGGGTGATGGCGACCTTTTTCAGGCCGAAGCGCTCGGAGAGCTGCTTTGCAACGTCCTGATAGGCTGCGTGATCGAGCTTGCCGCCGGTCACGTCGCTGTGCGAGGCGCGGATGCCGAAAACATCGGCCGCATCCTCCTCGTTGCTGATGCAGACATCAACGTACTGAATCAGCTCCGACATGGTGGCGCAGGCCTGCGCCTTGCTCCAGAGGTTTTTCCGGTAGTTCAGGTCGCAGCTCACGGTAACGCCAAGCGCCCGCGCGGTCTTGCACGCATCGAGGCAAATCTCGGCGACGTTTTCGCCCAGCGCCGGGGTAATGCCGGTGAAATGGAACCAGGCGGCATCCTTCAGAATATCTGCCCAGTTGAAGTCGCTGCGCTGGGCCGTGGCGATCGAGGAACCGGCACGGTCATAGATGACCTTGGAGGGACGCTGGCTCGCGCCCTTTTCAAGAAAATAGATACCGACGCGCGGACCGCCGCGCACGATCATCGAGGTGTCTACGCCGTAGCGGCGCAGCTCGTTCACGCCGGCCTGACCGATCTCATTTTCGGGCAGCTTGGTGACAAAGGCGGTGTCCATGCCGTAGTTAGCGAGGGACACGCTGACGTTTGCTTCGCCGCCGCCGTAGGTCGCGCCGTAGGTACCGGCCTGAACAAAACGTGTGTAGCCCTCCGGCGCAAGCCGAAGCATCAGTTCGCCGAAGGTAACAATTTTTTTCATGGGGATCCTCCTCAGTGCTTCTGCACCAGATGAATGGCAAAGCCGCCAATCTCTTCCTTGAAATATACCGCGACCTTATTGCCTGCGGCATCGTACTTGTAATTGTCCTCGTCCAGCGGATGGCCGATGGTGCGGAAATAGGCCACGGCCCGGCGCAGGTCGTTGACCTGGACTGCGATGTGGCCGTTTTTGCCGAGGCCCGGTGCGCACATGACCTCGACCATATCGCCCGCAAAGATCGAGCTGCGGCCGGGGAGATATGCAAGGCCGAACACGTCGCAGTAGCCGGAGGCGATCTGACCGGCCTCCTCCGTGCTGGCCGCGTTGATGCCGATATGAAGGAGCTTGCAGCCGAGAACGGTCTGCATGGCCTGCTTGGCAAGGGCTTCAATCCCATCATAGTCGCCGGCCTCAAGCGCCTTGGCGGGGGTAATCCACGAGCCGCCGCAGGCAAGAATCTTCGGGCTGGCAAGATAGGTGCTGATGTTATTGATGTTGATGCCGCCGGTGGGCATGAAGCGGATGCTCGGATACGCCGCGCCGATGGCCTCGATGGTCTTCAGTCCGCCCATGTTCTCGGCGGGGAAGAACTTGACCTCCGTCAGGCCGAGTGCCATGGCCTGCTCCAGCTCCGAGGGAGTGCAGACACCGGGGGTCACGGGAACGTTGCGGGAAATGCAGTATTGCACGACTGCGGGGTTGAGGCCGGGGCAGACGATGAACTTCGCGCCTGCGGCAAGCGCCTGATCGACCTGCTCCGTAGAGGTGACGGTACCGGCACCCAGAAGAATTTCGGGAACCTCGGCGCTGATGCGCTTCATCGCCTCGGCGGCAAACTCCGTCCGGAAGGTGATCTCGGCGCAGGGAATACCGCCGCGCACCAGTGCCTTGGCAAGCGGTACGGCGGTTTCGGGATCCTTGATTTTCACGACCGGCACGATGCCGATCGAGGATAGCTTTTCTAATACTTCGTTCATGTGGTTTCTCCTGTCCTTTGCGCTATTTTGCGGCCCAGCCGCAATCGACGAGAAGATCTGTGCCGGTGATAAACGAGGCTTGCTCTCCGGCAAGGTAGAAGATCGCGTCGGCGATTTCGCTCGGCTCGGCCCAGCGGTTGAAGGCCTGCTCCGCCTCACGTTCTTTTTTCAACGTTTCGTAGGGAATGTTCAGCCGCTGCGACTCGCCCATCACGTCGCCGCGCAGCATCGGCGTGTTGACCGAGCCGGGGCTGACGGAATTTACGCGGATGCCGTAGGGTGCAAGCTCCCACGCCACGGCACGGGTAAAGGCGATGACGGCGGCCTTTGACGCACCGTAGATGGAATGGTACATCTGGCCGACGTGGCCGGAGATGGAGCCGAGGTTGACGATCGCGCCGAAGCGCTGCTCCTTGAAATAGGGGATCGCGGCCTTCGTCATGGCGAAGCAGCCGCCCAGATTTACCTGCAGCGTCCGCATTACGCCGTCCATCGGGGTCTGCTCCAGCGGCTGGACCAGAACGATACCGGCGTTGCTGTTGACAACGTCGATGCGGCCAAATTTCTCATGGGCCTCGGCGAACAGCGCCTGCACCGCCGCCTCGTCCGAAACGTCCGCGACGCGGTAGACCACGGCCGTCTGCTCGGACAGCTCAGCGACGTGCTGCTCCAGCGCGGGGTCAATATCGATCAGCGCCAGGGCGTAATGTTCCGCCGCGAACCTCCGGGCACTGGCAAGGCCAATGCCGGAGGCGGCGCCGCTGATGACAGCAACTTTTTGCTCCATGCTTATGCGTAGATGCCGAGAATTTCGCGGGCCTGCTCGGGCGTCGCGACCTCGCGGCCGAGGCTGCGGGAAATGTCGGCGATCTCCTTGACCAGCTCATGCGCCTCGCAGAGCTTGCCCTGCTGGTTGAACGGATAGTCCTCGGTGCCGACGCGCACACCGTCGCCGTTGCGGATAGCGGCGACCATGATGTCCATCTGCTCCTTGCCCATGATGGAAACGACGCAGGGGCAGTTTTCCGGCATCATGCGGCGGCGATAGAGATATTCCTCGACGGTTGCGGGGGACCATGTGCCGCCGGGCCAGCCGAAGAACAGCGTGTTGATGATCGGGCCGTCCAGCAGGTCCTGCTCGATCAGGCGGTTCAGGTTCCAGATGGAGCCGGAGTGCCAGACCTCAAATTCGGGCTTGACGCGGTACTTGCGGCAGGCCTGCGCGTACTCGACCAGCTCCTCCATCGGGTGCAGAACGTCGGTGTTGCACTCGGCGAAGTCCTCGTCGTGGTGGTTGAGAATGATGGAAACCATGTCGGCCTTATGCTCGAAAACGTCGATGCGCTGCTGGAGCGTCAGGGTGGACATACCGCACTGGATGAGAATATCGCAGGCCTTGCGGGTTTCGTCCATGACCTCAATCCACTTGCCCTCGCCCTTCGTGCAGCAGTCCTCGCCAATGTCGGCAAGACCATGGGTATGCAGAACGGCAGCGCCGGCTTCACGGCACTTGGCGGCTTCCTCGACCAGCTCGGAGACGGTCTTGGGATACTTGACTTCCGGATGGAGCCAGCAGTTATTGGGGGTGGCGACGATAATCAGAGGGTTCATAGCGTATCTCCTTTATAATATATAATATATTTTTCTGCGGAGCCTCTCCGCAGGATGGACAGAGGGAGGGCTGGGTGTTATTTCTGCGCGTCGGCCTTGCGCTTTTCGGCAATGGCCTTCAGCACGTTCTGCGGCGACATCGGCAGGTCGTAAATGCGAACGCCGATGGCGTCATACAGCGCGTTAGAAATTGCGGGGGAAACGGGGCAGGGGGTTGCTTCTCCGATGCCGAGTGCACCAAAGGGGGCCTCGTCGTCCGGGTATTCCACGAAATCGCAGATCATTTCCTTCGGCATATCCATCGAGGTCGGCAGCAGGTAGTCCGTGAACGAATTGTTCAGCAGTGCGCCGGTGCGCGGGTCCTCCTTCATGTCCTCGAACATCGCCTGTCCGAGACCCATGGAGATGCCGCCCTCGATCTGGCCGGTCAGCAGCATGGGGTTGATGGCCCTGCCGCAGTCGTGAACGGCGACGTAGCGGGTCACGTCGATGATGCCGGTTTCCGTGTCCACCTCGATCTCGGCAATGTGCGTACCGTAGACGTGCTTCTCAAAGTTCCGGCAGTGGCCGTTTCCGGCGACGGTGGCGGTGGAAAGCGTGCCGAAGGTTGCCTTGCCGATGATTGGAAAGCCGAATTCGCGCTCGCTGGCCCATGCCGCGTCAGGAATGCTGACGTTGGCCTCCGGGAAGGTCTTGACGTAGATGTGGTCGTTTTCCGCATAGAGCTTGCGCGTATCCGGGAAGTTCAGCATCCGGGAGGCGGCCATAAAGAGCTGCTCTCTCGCGTCCTCGCAGGCCCGCTTCACCGCCGTGCCGACGATGTACGTTGCGCGGGATGCGCCGGTGCCCTCGTCGTAGGGGGTCAGCTCCGTGTCGGAGGAGATGAAGCGAATCTTGCGCATGGGAATGCCGAGCGTTTCGGAGGCGATCTGCACCATGACGGTGTTGGAGCCTTGGCCAAGGTCTGTGCTGCCGCTGTAGATGATGGCGGAGCCGTCGTGGTGGATTTTTACGAAAACGGCGGTAGAGCTGGATTTATTTGCCGGGTCCATCGGGTAGATGACGCAGGCCATGCCGACACCTTTCTTTTTCATTTGACCGCTCCTTTCCAGCGCGTGGGATCGTTGAAGATTTCCCAAGCCCGTTCAAATGCCGCCTTCATCGGGCCGCCGCTGACGGCCTGACCGTTCGGCAGAAGGCCGAGATGGTCGAACATATTCATGCGGCGGATGTCCGCCGGGGAAATCCCGGCCATTTCCGCCAGAATGTCGAGCTGAGATTCCAGTGCAAAGCAGACCTGTGGAACGCCCATACCGCGCATAGAGCTGCCGATGAGCGCGTTGGTGTAGACCAGATAGGAATCGACCTTGACGTTGCGGCAGTAGTACGGGCCGCAGACGTGGACGGTCGCCTTGAGCATCGTGGATTTGCCGAGGCCGAGGTAGGCACCGGAGTTGGCGTAGATCGTGACTTCGTTTGCCATGAGCTTGCCGTCCTTGCGGATGCCGGTCTTGTAGGTCAAGTCATAGGCATGGCGGATGGTAGAGGTGTTGAGATCCTCCTCGCGGGTGTACACCATTTTGACCGGACGGCGCGTTTTCTGCGCGAGGACGGCGATCCACGGCTCAAACGTGATCTCGTTCTTGCCGCCGAAAGCGCCGCCGACGTTTTCCGAGCGAATGCGGATCATATTGGCCGGCATTTGCATGATGCTGGTCATGACACCAAGGTAGTTGAACGGGCGGGAGGTAGAGGTTGTGATGATGAGATGTCCGTCGGGATCGACCTCGGCCAGACCAACGTGCGGTTCAATGGGAGCGTGATCGACCTTCTGCGTGTGGTAGGTATGCTCGGCAATGAAATCGCAGTCGTCGAACATATGCTCCGACGTGTCGCCGTCGCGGATGATGAGATGGTGGGAAATGTTGCTGTCGCCGCATTCGGGGTGAATGATCGGCGCACCGGGAGCGAGCGCCTCCTCCACGGTAAAGGCGGCGGGCAGCGGCTCATACTCTACGATGACGGCGTCTGCGGCGGCCTCGGCCTGTTCGCGCGTTTCCGCGGCGACGACGGCGATTGCGTCGCCGCGATAATAGACCTTTTCATCGGCAAGGACCGGCTGGTCCAGAATGCCGTAGATGCCGCTGCCGTTGCGGTTGAAGGGAATGTCCTTGTGGGTAATGACCGCGCGGACACCGGGCATTTTCTCCGCTACGGACGTGTCGATGCGTGTGATCTTTGCGTGCATCCGCTCGCTGTATTTCGCCTTCGCAATGAGCATATTCGGGCGGTACACGTCCTCGCCGTAGACCAGATTGCCGGTCACCTGTAACGGTGCGTCGGTCCGAGGGATGCTTTTGCCGATGGTGCTATACTGTTTCATGGTTTTCCCTCATTTCTTTGGCGGCTGCGTCGATGGCCTCGACGATCTTGACATAGCCGGAGCAGCGGCAGAGGTTTCCGGCGATGCCCTCACGAATTTCCTCAATCGAGGGATCCGGGTTCTCCTTCAGCAGTGACAGCGCCGAGAGAATCATGCCGGAGCCGCAGAAGCCGCACTGCACCGCGCCGTGCTGCACGAATTGCTTTTGAATCGTGTGCATATTGTCCATGGTTCCGACACCTTCGAGCGTCGTGACCCTTCTGCCGTTTGCGCGGGCGGCAAGGAAAATGCAGGCATTGACGGCGACGTCGTCCACCAGCACCGTGCAGGCGCCGCACTCGGCATTTTCGCAGCCGCGCTTGACGGAATGTACGCCCAGCTCGTCACGCAGCAGATCCAGCAGCGTCATGCCGTCAGGGACATCGACGGAAACGGTCTTTTTATTTAAATCAAATGAAATCAGCATAATTCGTCCTCCTCAAGGCCTGCCGCAAGACGGACGGTCCGGCGCAGAACAACCGGGGCCACGCTGGTGCGGAACTCCTTCGACGCGCGAAGGGAATCTCTGGGACTAATCTCCTCCAGCATCAGCTCGGAGAGCTGCGCGAGAAGCGCGTCGTCCAGCGGCCGGTTCAGCGCGGCCTGCTCGCAGCGGTACAGCCGGATGGGACAGGGGGCCAGAGTTCCGACGGCCAGACGGATGTCGCGGATAACGCCGTCGGCATCCAAACCGACCATGGCCGCGCCGTTCAGGGCGGCAATCACGTGACCGCGCCGCTTGCCGATCTTCATAAAGCTCGAGCCGACGGTCAAGGTGGGATCAGCGTGCGGGATACGGATGGCCGTTACGATCTCGTTGGGCGCCAGTGCAACGCAGCGGTTACGGATGAAAAACTGATCGATCGGCAGCTCACGTTCGCCCTCCGCAGAGCGGATGATAACGCTGGAATTTGCGGCAAGCAGGGCTGTCGCCATATCTGCGCTGGCGTTGCCGGTGCAGAAATTTCCGGCGATGGTGGCAAGGTTGCGTGTCTGGCATGAGCCGACGCTTGCGGCCGATTCGACGACCATCGGCATCGGTTGAGCGGCGTTTTGCAGTGCGCGAATGAGATCGGTGAGCTTAACGCTTGCGCCGATGAGGGTCGCGTCACTGCGCTGCTCGATCGTTTGTAGCTCCGGAAGCTCCAGACTGACGACGCGCTTTGCGCCGAGCTTGCCGGAACGGAAGCGAAGCAGAAGATCGGTTCCGCCCGCCATCACGACGGTGCTGCCGTCGTTGTCCTTCAGCAGGGACAGGGCCTCGTCTAGATTGGCGGGTTGTACATAGGAGATGGGAAACATAGGCTGCTCCTTTCGCGTAGTTACGTATTTGCTGTATTATTCTGTAAAAGCTGGGAATACCGCTGCGTGAGGACGGTCAGACTGACCTCGTCGATCTCCTCCAAATTCTGGATGTGGCGGTACATTGCCTTACGGCTGCGCTCCGGATCGTGCGCGGCGATCGCTTCAAAAATACTCTGGTGGTCGTAATGCACCAGCTTGCGCACGTCGAGGAAGGAATTCGTATACTGGCGGTTGCTGGTGCTCCAGAAACCGATGGTTTCCATCATCATTTGCAGGGGAAGATTGCCGGTCGCGGCGTAGATGGTCCGGTGCAGCACCAGGTCCGCCTGTGCAAAGCCCTCAGGATCGTCAATGGAAACGTTCTCCATTGTGGCGACGATGGTGGCAAGCTGATCGGCGGTGATGCTGCGGGCGGCCAGCGCGGCGCATTCGCCCTCCAGCACGCGGCGCAGCTCATAGAGGTCCTTTCGATTGAACTGACCGGCCTGCATTTGCAGACGGAAGGAATCCAGCTTGGTTTTCTTATCCACGGAGGCAAGGTACATTCCGGCCTGTTGGCGCGTTTCGATGATGCCGATCGTGCTGAGTGCAAAGGCGGCCTCACGAACGGCCGGACGGCTGACACCGAACATGGAGGCAAGCTCCCGCTCGGACGGCAGACGGTCGCCGGGCTTCAGGTGATTCGTTGTAATATAGTTGATGATCGCGTTGACGGTGGCCTCGGATTTGTTTAAGGCTTCTGTCGAGTTTTCTGACATAATTTGCCCCCTTCTTACATTTGGTATACCAATATCACATTCTGCTCACAGTATAGCAAACCAATTTCGGTTTGTCAATACGTTTCCCGGCGATATTCATCAAATATTCCGGTCAAAATAGACAAAATACTGCGGCAAAAATTGAATAATCTGCACAAAAATGATGTTTATAGATATAAAAATACTGAGTTAGAACACGGAAACATTGGTAATACCAAACGAAGTCCTGCAAAGCAAGCGGCCAAATGTCAGCTAGTCGGATTTTCGGAACTGCCGCTGCTTTTTCCGGCAACTGGGATGAGACGACGGCAGCGGCGGCTCGGCCGGCCCACTTCCGGTGGGGAGGGGTCGCCTGCTGCGGTTTTCAATGTCGCACTGCACGAAAATCGGAGAATGGGAGGGGGAAACGATAGCGCAAATATGTTCATTTTTTTCGTAAAAAGCGGGTAAAAACGATAAAAATAGGTTGAGCCAGTACGGATCGAGAAACGATTCCGTACTGGCTCTGGGAAAAACGAAAGAGGGAAAAGATTACTTCTTATTCATGCCCGGAACGAATTCGACCTTCAGAGCGTCCGGCGAGTAAGCGGCCTTCATGGCCTCCTCGCACTGGTCCAGATCGAACCGGCCGGTGATGAGCTTCGCCCACGGGAAGTCCTTGCGGTGCTTGACCATCATGTCGTGGTGGATGTAATACTGGTCGTGCGGATGATTGGTATTGCCAATGAAAAGAACGTTCTTCGCAGCGAACTGACGGTGAATGTTCAGGGGGACGCTGCCGGTGTCGGCGAAGTTGCCGGTTTCGCAGTAGGTGCCGCCTCTGCGCAGCAGCTTCAGACCGGTGGAAACGGCCTCCGGACGGCCGACGACCTCAACGCAGACGTCCGCGCCGCGGCCTTCGGTCATGCTCTTGATCTCGTCGATCAGGTCTTTTTCTTCCAGACCGGTCAGGTTGATGCTGACATCGGCACCGAATTCTTCGGCCAGCTTGCAGTTCTTTTCCTTGTAGTCGAGCGCAATGATCTTGCCTGCGCCGAGAAGGCGGGCCTTTGCGATCATGCCCATGCCCATTGCGCCGAGGCCCTGCACGACGACGGTATCGCCGAGGTTGAAGCCGCGGGCTTCGATCGAGCCGTACATTCTGGCGCGGTCAACGATGGAGGAGGCGACGAAGATCTCGGACAGTGCGGTTTCTTCCACGGTCAGATCTTCACGGACCTTGTAGACCCAAGTCTTGGGGGGCAGATAGATGTATTCAGACCAGCCACCGATGAAATGCGGGGCCTTTTCACTGGAGTAGGTCATGCCGATGCCCTGATGATCCGGGCAGAAGGGATAGGCGTGGATGCGGCGGCAATACCAGCAATGTCCGCAGATGACGTTCGGGCAGTGCGTAATGCGATCGCCGATGCGGAGGTCCTTGCCCATGTACTCAATGTCGCTGCCCTTGCCGTTCATTTCGACAACGATCGCAGAGTTCTCATGGCCGGGGACGTGCGGATAAACCATTTCCTGCTCGGATTCGGTTCCGCCGTAGAGGATGTTGTCGCCGTCAAATGCGTGCTTGTCGGTGCCGCAGATACCGGCCATTTCGACCTTGGCGATCAGTGCGCCCGGCTCCAGATCCTTCGGCCACGGGAACTCCTGTACCTCGACCTTACCGGGAGCGGTCATAACGACGGATTTCACTTTATCGGGATGATTCATGTCTGTTCAGCCTTTCTTTTATTTAATACGCTGCGGCTACCGCAGCGGGGGGCACGAATGGGTAGGGAGCTTAAATCAGTAGGCCAGTGTGTAGATATGACGGCCGCCGGGTTCGTTCGGTCCCTTGATGACGGCTTCGATGTCCTCGCGCTTGC
>CABSFY010000009.1 GCA_902477055.1 uncultured Eubacteriales bacterium | reverse complement strand
CACCGTCCACGACTGCCAGCACCTGATCGAAGGTTACGGTCTGGTCCGCCTCAACGCCGAGCTTCTCGATGTAAATCACATCGCCCTCCTTGACGTTGTACTGCTTACCGCCGGTAACGATAACTGCCTGCATTCTCGATTGCACCTACCTTTATTGTAGTCTCGCTCTGGAGGTGTGAGTTGCCTCAACTTAAAACCTCTTCGACGCGGCTCATCTATTTTAGCATCGGAAGTCCGATTTGTCAAATACTATTTGACCTTTTTTTGCAAATTTGCTATACTATTTTTGAAAAAACCGCCTGCTTCGGCAGGCTGAACCGAGGAAGGCAATGAAACGACGGGTTTGTATGATACTTTTGGCTGCGGCGCTGTTGCTTTTGGCCGCCTGCGGCGAAACGCCGCCGGTGCAGAAGGAGCTTTTTGCGATGGATACGGTGCTGTCCCTCAAGGTCTGGGGCGATGAAGCTGCGCTCAATGCCGTTTCGGACGAGCTGCTGCGACTGGACGCGATGCTCGACGCGACCGATGCGGCAAGCGAAATCGGCCGGCTCAACGCCGGAGAAACGATCACCGGCGAGGCGGCGGCACTGGTGTCCGCAGCGGTCGAATTCAGCCGCAAGACCGGCGGCACGTTTGACCCGACGGTCTATCCGCTCGTGCGCCTCTGGGGCTTTACGGACGAAACGCAGCACGTGCCGGAGAGGGCGGAGATCGAGGCGGCACTTACACAGGTCGGCGTGGAGCAGATCCTGCTTTCGGACGATACCGCTTCCCTGCGTTCTGATGCGGCCGTTGACCTCGGCGGGATCGCAAAGGGCTATGCCGCCGAGCAGTGTGTCGCGGTCTTGGAGCAAAACGGCGCGACTACGGCGCTGCTGTCCCTTGGCGGAAATATCCAGACCTATGGCACGAAGCCGGACGGCTCGGCATGGATGATCGGCATCGCCGACCCGCAGCAGCCGGAGCAGGCCGTGGCCTCCGTTGCCGTGACCGGCACAAAGGCGCTCGTCACCTCCGGCGGCTACCAGCGCTATTTTGAAGCCGGTGGCGTTCGATATCATCACATTCTCGACCCGAAAACTGGCTATCCCGCCGAGAGCGGCCTCGCGTCTGTGACGATCATTGCCGACAGCGGAACGCTGGCCGACGCGTATTCGACGGCACTGTTTGTGATGGGACTGGAAAAAGCGACGGAATTCTGGCGCAGTGAACAGAGCTTTGCAGCCGTTTTTATCACGACGGACGGCGTGATCTATGCGACGGACGGCGTTTCCCTTTCCGGCTGCGATTATCAGGTGATCGAACGATGAAAACGAGAACTTGGGTGATTTTACTAGGCATATTTTGCCTGTTATGCGTCGCGGCGATGCTGCTTCTCCCCTGCCTGACCGCGACCGGAACGACGGCAGAGGTCTATTCCGACGGCGTGCTGGTGCAAACGCTCGACTTATCAACGCCCGGCGAGTATACCATCTGCAATGAGTACGGCAGCAACGTCCTGCGCGTGGACGACGGCAAGGTCAGCGTCATTGAGGCCTCCTGCGCGTCACAGGACTGCGTTCACCACGACCCGGCCAACAGCGGCGCACCGATCGTGTGTCTTCCGAACCGGCTGGTCGTCCGTTTTTCGTCCGAATCGGCGCTGGACGCAATGGTTGGTTAAGAAAATATGGCGAGTCGTCTTGCATTTTGCCCGCCGATGTGTTACAATAATTACAAATTTGTAACACATCGGAGGGCATTTCTATGAAACGAACCGTTCGAATGCTGACGGCGCTGCTGCTGTGCGTTTGCATGATAAGCGCCTTCTTTGTCAATGTCGCGGCGCTGCCGTCGGATGAAATTCAGGAGGAGATCGACCGGCTAAAAAAGCAGGCGGACGAGCTGAGTGCTGAGCAGGAGAAAATCGCGGACGAGCTGTCGGCGGTTTCCGCGCAGCTTTCGGATTACGCGCAGCTCAAGCTCGACCTCGACCGTCAAATCGAGCTGAAGCGGCAGGAGGTCGAAAACCTTGAGGCCCAGCTCCATCAATATAACCTGCTTATCGCCGAAAAACAGGCCGAGCTGGATGAGCTGCTCGACGAGCAAAAGGCGCTGACCGAGCGCTATAAGCTCCGGATGCGGGCGGTGCAGGAGCGCGGCGATATCTCCTTCTGGTCCGTGCTGCTGTCCTCGTCGAGCTTTACCGAGCTTCTGACCGGTCAGGCCATGATCGAGGAAATTTCTCGCGCCGACTTACAAATGCTCTCGACCTTGGCGCAGACGGCCAGCGAGGTCCTGTCCGCAAAGGACGAGCTGGCGCAGGAAAAGGCGGCGCTTTCTGTAACGCGGGAACAGCTTGACGCGGCACAGGAGGAGCTGGCGCAGTCCCGCGCCGATGCCGACGTGGTACTGGCGGAGCTGGCCAAGGACCGCGATAAGCTGCGCGAGGCGGAGGAAAGGGCCGAGGCCGAGGTCGCCGCGCTGAGTGATCAGATCGCCAAGAAGGAACAGGAGCTGACCGAGGCAAAGAAAAAGGAGCAGCCGCAGCCGACAGAAAGCGGTTTCCTGTTCCCCGTCGCGACGAGCGGCTTTGCCTGCGTGACCGACCCCTACGGCTACCGCACGAACCCGATCACCGGAAATTATCAGTTACATAATGGCATCGACCTCGCGGCCAATCAGGGAACGCCGATCTATGCCTCCAAAACCGGCACGGTTTCCACGGCAGCCAGCGGCTACGGCTGGGGCAACTACGTGGTCATCAACCACGGCGACGGCTACTCCACCCTCTACGCGCATCAGGATTATTATATCGTTTCCGAGGGCGATACCGTCACGCAGGGACAGGTCATCGGCTACGTCGGCTCCACCGGCAACTCCACCGGCCCGCACCTGCATTTTACCATCTACTACAACGGCGCCACCGTCAATCCCGCCGGATATATCGCGATTCCCTGAATCTGGCCGCGCTGCCGTCTTACGCCGTAGGGGCGATCATTGATCGCCCGCTGCCGACTGCCGAATCGCATAGGAGGTGGATAAAATGGAATACCCAAAGCGAAAGAATATCCGACTGCAAGATTTTGACTATAGTACTACAGGGGCGTACTTTATCACGATCTGCACAGAGAAAAGGAAAAATCTGTTTTGGATGGATAACCCGTCGCTCGGCGCACCGGAAAAGATCTGTCTGAGCAATGCCGGAACGATTGTTAGAGATTGTATTATTGCCATACCGGCCCACTACCCAGCCGTTTCCGTTGACCGTTATGTCATTATGCCCAATCACGTTCATTTGCTGCTGCAAATCAATACGGACGCAGACGGGCGATCAATGATCGCCCCTACGGCGGCAACGGTCATTCGTTCGCTGAAAGGTGCTGCGTCCAAGCGTGCGGGTTTTTCTCTCTGGCAAAAAGGGTTTTACGATCATGTGATACGCAACGATGCGGATTATCTCAGCGTCGCGGAGTACATCGATACAAACCCAGAAAAAAGGAACGAGGACAAGTAAAACACGCTGGTGCAACATTTAAGATTCACGACAATACGCTCAATGGCACGAAGGAATCCGTTCTGTGGAAAACCGCGACGGAGTGGACTCCGGATTACGTGACGAGATAAACCACCGGCTCGAGGGCATGAGGGAAACCTCATGCCCTTTTGCTGTGCTCGTTCTTGGAGCTGTACTGAAATATGATATGATATTGCGCCGCTGCTTCCCCGAGCGACACTGCGATCTCCGGCGCGATGAGGGCATCGCGCCCTACGCATAGACCGACCTCAGGAGAAAAAACGTCAAGTTTTGCGTAGGGGCCGATGCCTTCATCGGCCCTGTAGGCACTGTCGAATTTCGTTTGTAGGGCGGGGTGCCCTCACCCCGCCGTCAGCGCTTCGATTTTGCTGCGCCAATCAAGTCACAGGAACTTCAAATTTGACGAAATTTCGCACAACGTTTCGGAAAATTCCGCGGAGTGGTCCGGGACCTTGGCGAGGTCACAGAGGGAGAGCATTCCGACGATTTTTCCGTTGCTTTGGACGGGCAGGCGGCGAATTTGTTCGCGGGACATCAGGTCGGCTGCGATATGCAGTGGGTCCTCTGCACCGACGGCAATCACGCGGCGGGTCATGATTTCCGAAATCTTCACGCCCGTCGGGTCCTCGTCTGCGGCGACGCAGCGCAGTACGATGTCGCGATCCGTGACCATCCCCCGCAGCCGCCCGTCCTTGCTGCACACCGGCAGTGCGCCGATATTGTGCCGCGAAAGCAGCCGCGCCGCGACAGATGCACTTTCCTCCGGCATAACGGAAACGATTCTGGACGACATGATATCCTTTACTTTCATATGGAAAACCTCCGATCATAATTCTTATCGAAAGTATCGACGGATTTTCCGCAAAATAAACAAGGTCCGAGCCGTCGAACTGGCGACTCGGACCTTGTGGTATGAAAAATTACTTATGGAAGCTCGCGTCGATGGCGGCGGCAGCCTTCTTGCCCGCGCCCATGGCGAGGATGACCGTTGCCGCGCCGGTAACGGCATCGCCGCCGGCGTAGACGCCCTCGCGGGTGGTCATGTTCTCCTCGTTGACGACGAGGCAGCCCTTCTTGTTCGTTTCCAGACCCGGTGTCGTGGAGCGAATGAGGGGGTTCGGGGACGTGCCGAGGGCCATAATGACGGTATCGACGGCCAGCTCGAACTCGCTGCCTGCGATCTCGACCGGGCGGCGGCGGCCGGAGGCGTCCGGCTCACCCAGCTCCATGCGGATGCATTCCATCGAGCCGACACGGCCGTTGCCGTCGTCAAGGAGCTTGGTCGGGTTGCAGAGGGTGCAAAGCTCGATGCCCTCTTCCTTGGCATGGTGCAGTTCTTCCAGACGGGCGGGCATTTCGGCCTCGCCGCGGCGATAGACGATGTACACGTGCTCCGCGCCCAGACGCTTGGCGCAGCGGGCGGCATCCATGGCAACGTTGCCGCCGCCGACGACTGCGACCGCCTTGGAGACGATGACCGGCGTGTCGTTTTCTTCATTGTACGCCTTCATCAGGTTGATACGGGTCAGATATTCGTTCGCGGACATAACGCCCTTGAGCGCTTCACCGGGGATGTGCATAAACATCGGCAGGCCAGCGCCGGAGCCGACGAAGATCGCCTTGTAGCCCATTTCGAACAGCTCGTCGATGGACAGCACCTTGCCGATGACCATGTTGGTCATAACCTCGACGCCCATGGCCTCGAGCTTCTTGATCTCGTTGGCAACGATGGCCTTCGGCAGACGGAATTCGGGGATGCCGTAGACCAGTACGCCGCCGGCGGTATGCAGGGCCTCAAAAATGGAAACGGCGTAGCCCTTCTTGGCCAGCTCGCTGGCGCAGGTCAGACCCGCAGGGCCGGAGCCGACGACCGCAACGCGAATCCCGTTGCTTTCGGGCTTTTCGGGCATCTTGTTGACATTTTCGCGGTACCAATCGGCGACGAAGCGCTCCAGACGGCCAATGGCAACCGGCTCACCCTTCACGCCGCGGATGCACTTGCACTCGCACTGGCTCTCCTGCGGGCAGACGCGGCCGGACAGCGCGGGCAGCGCGTTGGTGGAGGTGATGACCTCATAGGCCGCGGCAAAATCACCCTCGGCGACCTTGGAAATAAATTCGGGGATGCGGATATTGACCGGGCAGCCCGCGACGCACTGCGGCTTCTTGCAGTTCAGGCAGCGCTTGGCTTCTTCGACGGCCATTTCGGCGGTGTAGCCCAGGGAAACTTCCTTAAAATTCTTATTGCGGACGTTGGCATCCTGCTCCGGCATGGGAGTCTTGGTCATGGACATATTCGGCATTGTGTTTTCCTCCCTTACTGAATCAGCGCCTTGCCGAGCGTTTCCATCCGGCAGATGTGATTTTTCTCGTCCTCGGACTCCTGGTCGCGATACACGCCGTTGCGGTTCATCAGCTCGGCGAAATCGACCTTGTGGCCGTCAAAATCGGGGCCGTCAACGCAGGCGAATTTGACTTCGCCGCCGACGGTGACGCGGCAGCCGCCGCACATACCCGTGCCATCGACCATGATGGGGTTGAGGGAAACGGTGGTCTTTACGCCGAACGGCTCGGTCGTCTTGGCGACGAACTTCATCATCGGGATGGGGCCGATCGCAAGGACCTCGTCATACTGGTTGCCCGCTTCAAGAAGCTGCTGCAGCTTAACGGTAACGAAACCGTGCTCACCGTAGGAGCCGTCGTCGGTCATGAGATAGAGGTTGTTGCTGGCCGCACGGAACTCGTCCTCCAGAATGACGATGTCCTTATTACGGAAGCCGACGATGACATCAACCTCGCAGCCTGCGTCCTTGAAAGCCTGCGCGGACGGCAGTGCAATCGCGCAGCCGACGCCGCCGCCGACGACGCAAACACGCTTCAGGCCTTCGGTCTTGGTGGGCTTGCCGAGCGGGCCGACAAAGTCGTGCAGATAGTCGCCGACTTCCATCATGCCGAGCATTTTCGTGGTCAGACCAACCTTTTGGAAGATAATTGTAACCGTACCCTTTTCCCGGTCATAACCGGCGATGGTCAGAGGAACGCGCTCGCCTTTTTCGTCGATGCGGAAAATGATGAACTGGCCCGCCTGCGCCTTCTTGGCAACGAACGGCGCCTCGACTTCCAGCAGCGTCACCGCAGCGTTCAGTTCCTTTTTACGAACGATTTTGAACATGGTATTCATCCTTTCAGCGTTTTGCTTAACCCAAGTCATTATAGCACAGTTTCGCGAAATATCAACCGATTGCGTCAAAAATCGGAATATTTTCTTTTCGTATGGCCGCCCACCGGAAGTGCGGCACCAGCTCCTGCGGGGCAATTTCGCGCCTCGTATCGATCAGACCGGCCGCGTAGGCCAACAGGCCGATCAGGGCCTCCGGTGTGTAGGCTTGGCGCAGATGGTCGAGATCAAGGTCTTTTTCGCGCTTGCTCAGCCGCCGCCCGTCCGGCGCAACCAGCAGTGGTACATGGTAAAACCACGGCACGGAGAACCCAAGCTGCCGAGCCAGCCAGATCTGGCGCGGCGTGGAATCCAAAAGATCGCAGCCGCGCACGACCTCCGTCACGCCGCCCGCCGCATCGTCGCAGACGACGGCAAGCTGATAGGCATAAACGCCGTCGGAGCGCCGCAGAATGAAGTCGCCGCACTCCCCTGCCAGGTCCTGCCGCACCTCGCCGAACACGCCGTCGTGAAACGCAACCGTTTCCTCCGGCACCCGGACGCGCCATGCGGGGACTCTGGTCTGCGCCGTACGCTGCTCCGGGGTCAGATCACGGCACGTTCCGGCGTAAAGCACCCGCCCGTCCGACGCATGGGGTGCAGAGGCGGCGTGCAGCTCGTTGCGGCTGCAATAGCACGGATAGACCGGCAGGCGATCGAAGGCCTGCGCATACGCCGCCGTGCGGGTACTCTGCCGGGGCATTTCCTCGTCCCAATCCAGCCCCAGCCAGTGCAGGTCCTCATAGATGGCATCAATAAATTCCGGCTTGCTGCGGTCTGGGTCGAGGTCCTCAATGCGCAGCAGGAGCTTGCCGCTCTTCGACCGGACGGAAAGCCATGCCAGCAGCGCGGTAAACACGTTGCCGAGGTGCATTCTGCCGGAAGGACTCGGTGCAAACCGTCCGACGACGCGTTCAGGAGGCAATGTTGAGGTCACTGTAGCCGACCTCCGTTTCGTAGGGATTAAAATAGGTATTGATCAGTCGGAGATAATCGTCGCCCGCGTCGATGCAGACATAAATGTCACTCAAATAATACGGAACGGTCTGCATCACCATGCCGTCCGTACCGCAAAGCACCGCCGATTCGGCAAGCCAAGTCAGCTCACGGGTGGACAAATTCGTCAGCGTATGCTTTTCCAGCAGCGGCAGCGCCCGAAGCGCGTCAATCAGATGCGTCGGCGACTTCCACTGCTGCACCGCAGCCATCAGAAAATCGCGCTGCACCTGCACGCGCTGCAAATCCGCCATTGCATAGCCGGAACGGAAACGAACCAGCCCCATCGCGTCCTTGCCGTCGAGCTTCTGCTCCCCTGCCTGTAAATCGATATACAGCTCCTGCGACGGGTCCTCATAGAACATATCCTGCGGCACGTCGAACTTCACGCCGCCGAACAGGTCCACCAGATCGACAAACACGTTCAAATCGATCAGCAGATAGCCGTCCGGGCGGAAGCCCACACAGTCGGCAACGTAGTCCATCAGCGCGTCCATGCCCTCCTCGCCCTTGCCGTTGGCAACGTAAGCGCCATTGATCTTCTGGGGCCAGTAGGAGCTGTTGACCTTTGTGTCACGCGGGATGCTCAACAGGCTGAGGCGCTTGGCATCGCGGTCTACATTCAGCAGCATCAGCGTGTCGGTCTGGTTGGAGGAGGCATCCGTTCCGGCCAAAAGAATGGTTGTCGCGTTCGCCTTGTGGCCATCGCCGTCGCCGGGACGGGACGCAAGGAAATGCAGCGCCGCGACCGTTACGGCCAGCAGCACCAGCAGAACCAGAACCGTCCGGCCGAGAAAGCGCAGAAAGCGATGCTTCTTTTTGCGCAAAAACCGGTGCTTTTTCGGCTCCGGCGCTTCTTCCTCATCGACCTCCGGGGCAAAATCGTCCGCATCCGACGGGTCGTCGTAGGTTTCATCGGCATAATCCGGCTCCGGCTGCATCTCGTCATCGTCGTAGAGGCAGTCGGCAAAGCCTTTTTCATAAGGGTCCGTTTCGATCGGCGGCAGCTTACGGAAGCTGGGGTCGCCGTTTTGAAACAGTGCGTTCTTTTCATTTTTCGGCATTCGGTCGTCACCGCCCTTCGCAAATATTCTACACTATTTTTCCCAAAATGTAAAGAACCCCACACCCGTAGACCGACTTTCGGAAAAATTACAAAAAAGACGGAGATTGTTGTTGACAAACGTTCCAAAACTCGCTATTCTATTATAGGAATACAAGATGTTGTATCAAGAACAGAAGTCGAACACAAGATATGTTTTTGACAATTTGAAACTTATGGAGGCCCTATGGATATCGCCGGGCTGCAAAAGCTGACTTTGCTGGACTTTCCGGGGAAAGTTGCCTGTACGGTGTTTCTCCCCGGCTGTAATTTTCGATGCCCCTTCTGCCACAACGCACCGCTGCTGGAACGGCCGGAGGTTCGCTCTGACGAGGAGCTGCTGCGCTTTCTGAACACCCGAAAGGGCCTTCTGGACGGCGTTGCGGTCACGGGCGGCGAGCCGCTGCTCTCGCCGGGACTGCCGGAGCTGCTGAAAAAAATCAAGGCACTCGGTTTTTTGGTCAAGCTTGACACGAACGGCAGCTTTCCGGAGCAGCTGGAGGCGCTGCTGCGCGAAAATCTGCTCGACTGCGTGGCGATGGACATCAAAAATGCGCCGGAAAAGTATGCGCTCACGACCGGGCGCACGGACGTGCTGGATGCCGTTCGCAGCAGTGCAGCGCTGCTGATGGCGGGCACAGTGGACTACGAATTCCGAACGACCGTTGTGGACGAACTGCATGAGCCGGAGGATTTCGACGCGATCGGCCGGTGGCTTTCCGGCGCAAAGCGGTTTTTCCTGCAATGCTATAAGGATTCCGAAAACGTTTTGCAGCCCGGCCTCCATGCCCCCTCGCGGGAAAAGCTGGAACACTGCCGTGAAATTCTGACGCAATACATACCAAACGTAGAACTACGAGGAATATGAGGAGAAATTAAAATGTATCAGGTAATTAAACGAAATGACAAGGTTGTCGATTTTAACCTTTCCAAAATCACGAATGCTATCCGTAAGGCGTTCGACGCACAGAACAAGCAGTACAACGATTCCGTGATTGACTTTCTGGCGCTCAAGGTCACGGCGGACTTCGAGCCGAAGATCAAGGACGGCAAGGTCGCTGTCGAGGACATTCAGGACAGTGTTGAGTCCGTCCTCATCCGCGCGGGTTATGACGATGTTGCCAAGGCCTATATCCTCTACCGCCGCCAGCGCGAGAAGCTGCGCAACGTGAAGTCCACCATTTTGGACTATAAAGAGCTGGTGGACAGCTATGTCAAGGTGCAGGACTGGCGCGTAAAGGAGAATTCCACCGTCACCTACTCCGTCGGTGGCCTGATCCTCTCCAACTCCGGCGCGATTACGGCGAACTATTGGCTCTCCGAAATCTATGACGACGAAATTGCCAACGCGCACAAAAATTGTGACCTGCACATCCACGATATGTCCATGCTGACCGGCTATTGCGCGGGTTGGTCGCTGCGCCAGCTTATTCAGGAGGGACTCGGCGGCATCCCCGGCAAGATCACGTCCGCCCCGGCGAAGCATCTGTCCTCCCTGTGCAACCAGATGGTCAACTTCCTCGGCATCATGCAGAACGAATGGGCGGGCGCGCAGGCTTTTTCGTCCTTCGATACCTATCTTGCGCCGTTCGTCAAGGTTGACAATCTGACCTACGAGCAGGTCAAAAAGTGCGTCGAGTCGTTCATCTACGGCGTGAACACCCCGTCGCGCTGGGGTACGCAGGCCCCGTTTTCCAACATCACCCTCGACTGGTCCGTCCCGAACGATATGGCCGAGCTGCCCGCAATTGTCGGCGGCAAGGAAATGCCCTTTAAGTACAAGGACTGCAAGAAGGAAATGGACATGGTCAATCGCGCCTTCATCGAGGTCATGATCGAGGGCGACGCAAACGGCCGCGGCTTCCAGTATCCAATTCCGACCTATTCCATCACCCGCGATTTCGACTGGTCCGAAACGGAGAATAACAAGCTCCTGTTCGAGATGACGGCCAAATACGGCACGCCGTATTTCTCCAACTACGTCAACAGCGACATGGAGCCGAGCGATGTGCGCTCGATGTGCTGCCGCCTGCGTCTGGACCTGCGCGAGCTGCGCAAAAAGTCCGGCGGCTTCTTCGGCAGCGGCGAAAGCACCGGCTCGGTCGGCGTAGTTACCATCAATATGCCGAAGATCGCCTATCTTTCCGCGAACGAAGCGGAGTTCTTCCAGCGGCTGGACAAGCTGATGGACATCGCCGCGCGGTCCCTGAAGATCAAGCGCGATGTTATTACCAAGCTGCTCAACGAGGGCCTGTATCCCTACACGAAGCGCTACCTCGGCACGTTTGACAACCACTTCTCTACCATCGGCCTGATCGGTATGAACGAGGTCGGCCTGAACGCGAACTGGCTGCGTAAGGATATGACCCACCGCGAAACGCAGCAGTTCACCATCAAGGTCCTCAACCATATGCGCGAGCGCCTGTCGGATTATCAGGAGCAGTACGGCGACCTGTACAATCTGGAGGCGACGCCCGCCGAATCCACGACCTACCGGCTGGCCAAGCATGATAAGAAGGACTATCCGGACATCATCACCGCCGCTAAGCCCGGCCAAACGCCGTATTATACCAATTCCTCGCATCTCCCCGTCGGCTACACCGAGGATATTTTCTCCGCGCTGGACATTCAGGACGAGCTGCAAACGCTCTATACCTCCGGTACGGTGTTCCATGCGTTCCTCGGCGAAAAATTGCCGGATTGGAAGGCCGCCGCGACGCTGGTCCGCCGCATTGCCGACAACTATCGCCTGCCCTATTACACGCTCTCACCGACGTATTCCGTTTGCGCCGAGCATGGCTATCTTTCCGGTGAACAGTATGCCTGCCCCATCTGCGGCAAGGCAACCGAGGTCTACAGCCGCATTACCGGCTACTACCGTCCCGTCCAGAACTGGAACGACGGCAAGGCGCAGGAATTCAAGGACCGCAAGGTCTACGACATCGGCGCTTCGACCGAACGCCGCTTCGGGACGCCGGAGGCTCCCGCAACCGCGACGGAGCTTGCGGAGGAGACCAAACCCGCCGAAGGCCGGATGCTGCTGTTTACGACTGCAACCTGCCCGAAGTGCGTGATGGCGAAAAAGTTCCTGAACGATGCTAAGATTGCCTACGAAACGATCGTTGTCGATGAAGCACCGGAGCTTGCGCGGAAATTCGGCGTGCGGCAGGCCCCGACGCTGCTCATTCTCGACGGCGAGGGCGTGACGGAGCGCGTGGAGAATCCCTCCAACATTCGCGCCTTTGCTGAGGCAAGGGGCAACTGATATGTGTTATGATATTCTTATTGTCGGCGCGGGTCCTGCCGGGCTGACGGCTGCGATTTACGCCCGCCGCGCCGGAAAGTCGGTGCTGGTGCTCGAGCGCGATACCTTCGGCGGCCAGATTACCTTCTCGCCGAAGCTGGAAAACTATCCCGGCTTTGCGGAGATTTCCGGAAATGAGCTTGCCCAGCGGATGCTGGAGCAGGCCATGGCGCTCGGCGCGGAGATCGATTTGGATACCGTGCTGGAGGTCCGCGACGGCGCGGTCAAAACGGTCGTCGGAGAGAGCAACAGCTACGAGGCCCGGTCGGTCATTATCGCAGCGGGCGCACGACATCGCCGCCTGTATCTGCCGCGCGAAGAAGAATTCATCGGCAACGGCCTGTCCTTCTGTGCGGTCTGCGACGGTGCGTTCTATCGCGGCCAGCACGTTGCCCTCATCGGCGGCGGCAACTCAGCGCTGCAAGAGGCCGTCCTTTTGTCCGAAATCTGCGCACGTGTTACCGTGGTGCAGAATCTCCCCTTCCTCACCGGTGAGCAGCGTCTTGTGCAGACGCTCGCCGCGCGAGAGAATGTCGAGTACCGCTACAGCACGGTCGTGACCGGCTATGAAGGCGATCGGACACTCACCGCGCTGCGCCTGCTGCAAACGGAAACCGGCGAAGAAAGCCGCCTTGTGATTGACGGTGCGTTCCTCGCCATCGGCACGGAGCCGGAAAACGCTCCCTTTGCCGCCGTTGCGGCACTGAATGAGCAGGGCTATATCGTCGCCGGTGAGGCCTGCACGACCCCGACCCCCGGCATCTTTGCCGCCGGTGACTGCCGCGCCAAAGCCTACCGCCAAGTCGCCACTGCCATCTCTGACGGTGCCTCCGCCGCCCTCAACTCCTGCCGCTGGCTGGATAGTCAAGCCTGATAAAAATGCGCTGCCTCGCTGGCAGCGCATTTTTTATGAAATTTTACGGGTATCATTCGCCTGCTGCGGCAATGTAATCATTCACGAAGTGCATGATCTCACGTTCCAGCAGCTTCTCCGCGCTGCCGTCGCACGCTCCGGTCAACACCGCCGGAGCCGACTGCGGGAAATACTGATAGATCAGCCCAAGCGGGACATGAACATCCTTCAGATTCGCCATCATCCGATCGATTGCCTCCACGACCTCCGGCATTCCGATGTAATACCGTGCGCGGTCCGAAAGACTGTAGCTGCGGGCGAGGCGCTGCTCCTCCGGCGTTCCGTGGTAATGCTTTTGCCAGTTTTCGGGGTGATTCAGCATCGCCCGCTCCAGAGCCGCCGGGAAATTGGCCCGGCGCTGTGCGGGAATAAGCGCCTGCTCAATATGTGATAGGGCAAATAGCGCATCGCGGTAGCCAAAGGTCAGCGCCGGACCGACCTTCAAGATGGCGATGCCATCTTCCACCATATGCCGTAGACACGCCTCGGTCTGATAGTCTGTGGAATGGCCCTCAAAGACGAGATTGGGATAATCGGCCAGCATCGCGACCAGCTTCTGCGCTTTCTCATGGTCATACAGGAACACTGCGTCGTCGCCGAACTCAACGCCCGGCTGCACCACGACGGCGATGATATACTGCCACGCCTCCTGTAATCCGCAGGCATTGAATTCCTCCAGATATATCGCAAGCGTCTCCCGCAGGTCCTCCGGGTTTGTGACAGAAATGCGGTCCTCCTGCTCCGTTGCGCCGCCGGGGATGGGGACCTCGCTGCCAATCACATAGACCGGATGCAGCGCTTCGGGATGCTCAAGACGGTAGCGTGCAAATTCTTCTTCTGCTGCTCTGCACAGCCGAGCGCCGCGTCTTGCACAGACCCGTTTGTCCAGTGCGCCCGCCGGGTCGTCTGCGACCTTCATGCTCGTGTCCAGATGAATCTTCGTAAAGCCCGCCGCGACGTATGCCCGCACCAATGCTTCGGCCTTGTCCATTGCTGCGGCTTCCGGCTCCTTGCAGAAGGTCAGCGGTCCCAGATGGTCGCCGCCGAGAAGGATCTGGCGCATATCACAGCCGGTCTGTGCGGCGATTTCTTCGATAAAGCGCACGTAGTCCTTCGGCTTCATTCCGGTATAGCCGCCGAACTGATCGACCTGATTGGCCGTTGCCTCGATCAGCACAGTGCGCCCATGCTTGGCGGCATCGCGCAATATCGTTTCGATTACCTTGCGGTTTGCGGTACAATAGGACGGAATCCCGACGACTTTCCCCTGCCTGCGTTCGTTCAGAATCTTCAATATTGGATGCAGCATCTTCGTATTTCTCCTTTTCGTATGAATTTGGCCGCTGTACGCACCACACAGGATGCGTGCAGCGGCCGGTAAAAGGGGTCAGGCTTCAAAATTCGCCTTGAGGAACGCGAGAGAGTCGAGCAGAAGCTGGTCATACGCTTCGTCGCTGATGTCAGCGGGGACAAATTCACGCCAAAGATGTACCGCCTTGCTCAGCGGGCCGTTTTTCAGCATAAAAGGCTCGATGCAGAGATAGCCCTGGAAGTCCAGCTCACGCAGGACCTCGCCCATCTCCTTCCACGGCAGAGAGCCAAGGCCGGGGAGCTTGCGGTTGTTTTCGTCGAGATGCATATGGCCGAGCTTTTTCCCTGCGCGGCGCATCGCTTCGGGAAGATCGTCCTCCTCAATGTTGGAATGGAACGTATCGATGAGCAGCAGCAGATTGGGGCTGCCGACCTCGTCGATGAATTTCAGACCCTCCGCAACATCATTGATGAGGAAGGATTCATAGCGGTTGAGAATTTCGAGATGCAGGGTGATTCCCAGCGCCTCGGCGGTTTTGCAGACCTGCTTCATGGAAGCAACGGCGTAGCCCCAAGTCCGCTCCTTATCGTGATCGACCGACCAGTCGGCGGGCCATGCACTGATTAAGCCGCCGATCAGCGTGTTGGTACCGAGCTTGACCATCTGGCGCATCAGCTTTTCCAGATACGCAATGCCGGCAGCACGAATGGCAGGGTCGTCCGCGGAGGGGTCCACATCCGCCCCGGTGCCGTTGTTGACGGAAACTTCAAGGCCCAGCGCAGTGACCGCCTCGTGCAGCGCCGCGATTTCTTCGTCGGTCATTTTGTAAAGATCCCCGGCATCGATCTCCATCACGTCAAAACCGGCGGCCTTGATTTTCTTCGCAACCTCAAGATAGTTGCATTTGCCTGCGTCTTTCATCCAGTAGTGAAACAAAAGTCCGTATTTCATGGCGGTACTCCTTTAATCATGATTTGAAGTGATTTTGTTAGCTATTTTCTCCGGAGATCAGTGCTGCGACCGTTTCCGGCGAGATGCGGCCCTCCATCGGACCGAACGCCGCGGCGTTCAGTGCGCCTGCTGCGTTGGCGTTACAGGCGGCTTCATAGAGGTTTTTGCCCTGTAGGAGCGAGGCAAGGAATGCGCCGTCGAAGCAGTCGCCTGCCCCGGTTGCGTCAAGCTGTTCGACCTTGAACGTTGGCGCCTTAACAAGCCCGTCGCGCGAGTAGATTGTGCTGCCCTTGGAGCCGTTTTTCAGCGTGATGAGCTTGAGACTCGGGTACTGCGCGAATAAATAGTCCACGGCTTCCTCGACGCCGGGTTTCTTGGAAAGCATCAGCAGCTCACTCACACCCGGCATCAGGACGGAGCAATTGGAAAGAATGGGCGCGACGATCGCGCTGAAATTGTCGTCACGCAGCAGCTCCGGCCGAATATTGGGGTCAAAGCTGATCTCCGCCCCGTGCGCGGCAAATTGGAGCGCCGTATCGACGATCTTTTGGCAGAACTCCGGTGTTACGGTCAGTGAACAGCCCATGACATGGAAATATCCGGGCGCTGCAACGCGATCAAGCGCCGGTACAGGTACATCAACTGCGGCAGTTCCGTTGATGTGGAAGATAAACTCGCGGGAGCCGTCGTCGTGGTACATGACGAAGGCCGAACCGGTCGCCGCGTTTGCGGAACGATTTACGTGGGAGCAGTCCACGCCACAGCCGGTCAGCCGGTCAACGATGACATCACCGAAGGCATCCCGGCCGACACCGCCGATGATGCCTGCCGGCACACCCATGCGTGCAGCGGCGGAGATCATGATGGCCGGTGCGCCGCTGGCGTACGGCCCGAGGTATTCGCCGGGGGTGCTGTGGGGTACTTCTGATTTTGCGCGCATGATCTCAACGATCATCTCGCCCATCGTCCAAATGCTTTTCACTCGAATGCCTCCTGTTCATATGGTTTATTCGCCGATGAGCAGCTCCGGGAGCTGCACAAACTTCGATTCCTGCAGCGGCGTGAAAACGTAAGCGCGAAAGGTATCTCCGAGCGGGATGGGGACGTAGTGGAGCTTACCTGCTTTTACTTCAACCTGAGTGCCGGGACGGATCCGAACCAACTGAAGAGAATCGGGATCAACGCTGTCGCCAACGCGGGTTCCGAAGGGCATGATGCACGTGCCTTCGGTAAAGTAGAAGTTCTCCGTATCGTCGTGATACTCCAGCGTGTCGAACTCGACGGTCCGGTGCCAGCCCTGCAAAATGCCGGAGATGACCTTATTGGTGCGCAGCATTGTTTCCAGCGGAAAGCTGCGCCACTCAAAATGACCGGAACACAAAAGATTTTCCTCGCCGGGAAAGGCAAAACGGACGCCGCTGATTTTTGCATCTTCAGCATTGATTACTTGGACTTTCATGGCATTTTCTCCTTTTTTTCTAATAATAACATCGGCTTTGGAGGGAAAAAAGGGAGATCTTTTTGCTTTTTCCTAAGCGAAACGGAAAATATTGCACCGCAAAAATTTCCCCCGCCGGAATAGAAAAAAAGCCGCACCGTCCGAACAAGACGATGCGGCTTTCACTATGAAATTTTGGAGTCTAGCGATTATCTTTTTCCCTTCCGGGAGAGAGCTGACTGCGGTAGCTTGCCGGGGTCACGCCGGTCTGCTTGCGGAAGCATTTGCAGAAGTATTTATAATCCGTATACCCGACGTGTTCCCCGACATCCTGAATTTTCATCTCCATATTCTCCTCCAGCAGCTTTTTGGCGACCTTCATACGGTAGTTTGTCAGATACTCGACAAATGTCATACCGGTTTTCGCCTTGAAGAGCTTGGTGAAATAGAAGGAGCTGAGATTGACCTTTCCGGAGATATCGCTCAGCGAGATCACGGAGCTGTAGTTTTCCTCAATGAAGGCGATGGCCTCGCCGATCAGATCGTCGGAATAATCCTCCTTCATGTCCCGCAGGTTTTTGAGACAGCGATCGATGTTGGAGATGCACCAGTTATGAATGGCAATGGTGTCATACATATATTCAAGGCCCAGATTGCTGGTATCCTCGATTCCTTTTTCGACGCAGAAGCGCGCCAAGCCGATTGAAAAGATAAAAATCTGCTGATAGATGAATTCCTGATTGCCGTCGGAATAGGCAACGACATAAGACAGCAGCCTTGAGAAAATTTCGATGGCCGTTTCCCTGTCCTCCGAGGCGATGGCGCGGAAGATTTCCGATTCCAGCTTCATCGGGTATTTATAGTCCGAGAACCTTTTCAGCGGCGGGCAGAGCAGAATGCCTTTCGTTTTTCCTCCCTGCATGGCCGCGCGGGCGGCAGCGCAGTAAGAAAGCGAGAGCCGCTCCATCTGCTCCTCATACGGGCCGTAACCGACAGCGGCATTGACTTCGCCGCTTTCCTGAAGCAGCGCAGTAATCCAGTGTAGCTGGCTGTTGATCCAGGCATCATGATCCTGCGTCTGTGTGTAGTTATACAAGAAGATTACGATTCTCGTGCCAAGAGAGTTGAACGCAATCCCCTTTTCCGGTCGATCGAGGACCTTCTGAATCCGCCGAAAATTTCTCCCGCAATAGACCTTGACCGTGTCCTCCTCCGTCGGGCTTTTCTGAAAGTCGATTACGACGGAAAAGCCGCCGTACGTCCCGCCGACGGTTTCAAAATACCGATAATCCTCCAGTCGGTCCATGTCGCCGATCATCAGGGAATAGGTAATCTGTCGGTCCAGCTCGCGCTGGACCTTATAGACCTGCTCCTTGAGCTGATAGTGGCTGTCGGCCCGCTTCTTTTGCAGACCCTTCTTTTCCAGAATATCCTGCACCGCCGCAAGGAACTCGGTCTTGCTGATCGGCTTGAGCAGATAGTGATTGATGCCGAGCGAGAGCGCGTCCTTCGCAAAGGAAAACTCGTCATATGCGGAGATGATGATGACCGAGGTGTTCGGCGCAGTGGTGCAAATGGAGCGAGCCGCTTCAAGGCCGTCGATGCCCGGCATTTTAATATCCATACAGATCAGGTCGGGATGCACATTGGCGGCAAGCTCAATGGCTGCCCGGCCGGAATCGGCCTCAAAAATCTCCGTGATCTCCGGAACATACTTGTCCACCAACATACGGATTGCTTTGCGGGTGATCTGTTCGTCGTCTGCAATAAGTAAACGGTACATACGTTACACTTCCTCTCTGGGAGCTTGTAATTGGTCAGCCGGGATTCTGAGCCGGACAACGGTCCCGTGTCCGGCAACGCTGGTAATTTCAAAGATGTTCTTGCCGTAAAACAGCTGCAACCGATTGATGACGTTTTTGATGCCGATGCCGGTGGAGTGGCCGCCGCGATTTTTGGTCGTTTCGCCTGTGCGCTGAAGCTCACTGAGCGTTTGCGCATCCATGCCGATGCCATCATCCTCGACGCAGATCAGGAGTTCACCGGCCGGCGTTCTGTGCGCATCGACGCGGATGGTGCCGCCGCACTCGTTGCTCTCAAAGCCATGAATTACGGCATTTTCGACGATCGGCTGGATGGTCAGACAGGGAATCTGCACCGAGAGCGTATCCTCATCGATGTCCGTTTCAAAATGAATCCGATCGCCGTAGCGCAGCTTCTGAATGCAGATATAGCGGTTCAGATTTGTGATCTCCTCGCCGAGCGTAACCGGCGTTTCCAGTCGCCGCAGATTATAGCGCAGCATATTGGATACGGTGATAATCAGAGAATTGGTTTCTGCGGCATCCTCAAACATCGCCGTCTGCGCGATGCAGTTCAGGGTGTTGAACAGGAAATGCGGATTGATCTGCGATTGCAGCGCCTTCAGCTCTGCGTCGCGGAGCATATTTTGCGTATTCAGGTTTTTCAGCTCACTGTTGCGCAGCTCGTTTTCCAGATTGGCCTTTTCGTTCAGCCGCGCGATATAGCGGCGAATTTGCTTGGACATTTTATTGAAGGCAGCGGCAAGGTCGCCGACCTCGTCGTCAGAGGCAATATCGATCTGATGCTCGTCCTCCGGATACTGCGCAATGACGGCCGCCTGCTCCGTCAGCAGGGAGAGCGGCTTGGTAAGATTTCGTAAAATCAGGATGGTCGCGGCGGAAATCAGCAGAATGATGACGGCCAGAATCATCACCGTTGCATAGCGCATGGCCGCGCTGTCTGCGACAAGCTGCTCATAGGTCGCCTTGCTTTCCGTCATGTACTCAAAGACGAGAAAATTGATGCTCCCGGCGACCGAGGAAGCGATGGAATTCGCCCGTGCGAATTCCTCCGACATTTTTTCAATATCTCTGCCGCGGCAGGCCTTGATCGACGCGTTGGCGCACTGGCTCAGCGAGATGAGCATATTACGGATGTCGTTGTAGGCCATCTGCTCCGTCTGCGTGGCAAATACGGTCGGCATTGCGTTCACGGTGGCATACAGGCTGTCCATTTTTGCATTTAAGTGGTCCACATTGCGCGTGCTGCTCTGCGACAGATAAAGCTCCAGCTCGTCGAGCACCTCGTTCAGACGCTCCGTCGCATCGTTCAGCAGAACGACGTTTTCTAGAATCTTCTGGTAGGCGCTGGAGGTCTGCTTTTCCTTTTCCAGAAACAGGTTCATAATCAGAACCGTTACGATAATCAGGACGAGGACAAAAATGCCGAGCTTTTCCCAGATTTTCAATCTTCTCATCGTATCAGGACACCACCGTATGAGGAATCAGATATTCTTGCGCCGCCGTGTCCAGCTCGCCCCGGCAGGCGCGGACCGCCGTCTGCACGGCCAGCTCTCCCATGCGGAAGGGATCGGTGTTCACGGTGATCTGCACGATACCGCTCTGGATATAGGTTTCGATTTCATCGGAGTAGCCGATACCGGCGACATCGACCGAATTGACGCGGTTCAGGTCGATAATACCGCGCACCGCGCCGGAAATCAGAGTTTCGTCCAAACAGAGAATGTAGTCCGGACTTCCGTTCGGTGACAGAAGCAGCGTTTCTGCTGCGCTCATTGCCGTCAAAAGATCGGATTTTGTATATACGGTGTCAACGATGGTAACGGTCTTTCCGGCCTCAAGCGCATCGTACAGCCCCTTCAGAGTTGAAGAAACAGCCTGATCTTCCTTTTCCGGGAGAAGCAGCGCTGCGGTGAGGTTCATCCCCTTTTTGCAAACGGCTTCGCCGAGGTCGTAGCCGACCTGATAGTTATCCGACCCAACATAGGCGCTGCTATCAGGGAGGGCATCGTTTCTTATCGAAATGCATGGAATGGCGGAAAACGGCTCGAGTGAGCTTTCTTTGGCCGACGGAGCGGCGCTTACGATGATGGCATCCATGTTGCAATAGTCCGCCCAGACCTCAAAGGGGGTGCCGTTATCGGCGTAGGCGGAATTCAGCTCGGCTACCTCCAGCGCAACGTTCCACTTTTGCGCCTCCTGCTCCGCGCCGGCGAGGAACTGCTCGGCAAAGCTCGTATCTGGGCTTCCGATGTTGATGGCGAAATGATATTCAAAGCTCAGCGCCAGCGGCATACTGGACATCTGCTCGTCCGGCCGCTCGATCAGCGCCGTTGCCGCCAACAGCGCGGCGATCAGCACGACGCTGACCGCGAGGAACCATTTCATTTGCTTCTTTCCCATTGCTGACGCACCTCGCATTTTTGGACTATTCTACCATATTCTCGACATTCTTACAAGCGCGATTTGGAGAAACACCCAAACGCAGGACGGCCGACCGCCCTGCGTTTGAGGAAAATTGCTTTTAATTTGCCTTCTTCTTTGTTACCACGTCCACATAGACGGCCGACAGAAGAATCAGGCCCTTGATGATGTACTGCCAGAAGCTCGGCGTATTGAGCAGGCTCATGCCGTTATCCAGACTTGCCATGACCAGAGCGCCGACGATGGCGGACGGAACGGAGCCGATGCCGCCGGACAAGCTGGCGCCGCCGATGACGCAGGCTGCGATCGCGTCCATTTCGGCCATTTCACCGGCATTTGCCGTACCGGCGTTCAGACGCGAGGTCAGAATAATGCCGGCAACCGCGCACATCACGCCGATGATCAGATAGGTGACGAATACGATACGCTTGGTTTTGATGCCCGCGAGCTGCGCCGCCTCATTGTTGCAGCCAATGGCGTAAATGCACTTGCCGAAGCGCGTTTTCTTCGTCAGGAAGGTGAACAGCACTGCGAAGCACAGCAGGATCAGAACAGGGATCGGAATCCCCTGATAATCCGCCATGATGAACATAAAGCCGCAGATGAGTGCGAGAATAACGACGAGCTTCAGAATGGTCAACGCGGTGCTGGGGACGGCGATGTTATACTTTTTGCGATTTTTTCTGCCGTGCAGGACTAGGAAAACGGCTGCAACGCAAGCAATGCCGCAGAGAATCCAGCCAAAGATGGCGGGGATATAGCCCTGACCGATGATCTTGAATTCCGGTGTCATGGGCGCGATGCTGGCACTTTTGGTGATACCGATCAGAACACCGCGATAGACCATATAGCCACTCAAACCAACGATAAAGGCCGGAACCCGCATATAAGCGACCCAGAAGCCGTTCCAAGCGCCAACCAGCAGGCCAAACACCAGGACCACGCCGATGGTTGCGGGAAGACCCATCTCATACCACACCTGACAGCAGGCTGCGATGCCGCCCAGAAGGCCCATGGCCGAGCCGACGGACATATCGATGTTGCCGGTCACGATGACCAGCAGCATTCCGAGCGCCAGAATGCCGGTGACTGCGGTTTGGCGGAACAGAATGGAGAGATTTCGGGGCGATAGCGAGGTGCCCTTTGTCAGAAGCGCCAGAATTCCCCAGATCACCACAAGAGCGATAATCATGGTATACGACCGGATATTTTGCTTCATATTACCAAGCGCCCGGCCAAGACCGTAGGTGTTGTGTTCTTTCTTATTCATCCTCGTTTCCTCCCGTCGCAAGGCGCATAATGCGCTCCTGCGTCATATCTTCATGCAATACCGTTCCGCTGACTGCGCCCTCATGCATGACAAGAACGCGATCGCTCATTCCCATGATCTCCGGAAGCTCGGAGGAGATCATGATGATGGAAAAGCCCTTTGCCGCCAAGTCCATCATGATCGTATAGATTTCGTACTTTGCGCCCACGTCGATGCCGCGCGTCGGCTCGTCAAGAATCAGAATTTTCGGTTCGGTCATCAGCCATTTTGCGAGAACGACCTTCTGCTGGTTGCCGCCGGAGAGGCTCCTGACTTCAGCGTTCAGCGACGGTACCTTGATGCCGATTTCCTTGACATACTGCTTGGCAAAGAAATATTGCAGGTTTACATCAACAACGCCCATGTGACACAGCTTTCGGAGGCTGGCAAGGACAATGTTGTCGCTGACCGTCTGCGCAAGCAGCAGACCCTGCGCCTTGCGGTCCTCGGTGACAAGCGCAATGCCGCGCGAGATCGCGTCCGCCGGAGAGTGGATATCGACCTTTTCGCCAAAGAGCGTGACCGTGCCGGTTTTCTTTCCCTCCATCGCGCCGAAGATCGTCATCGCCATCTCCGTCCGCCCTGCGCCCATCAGTCCGGAGATGCCCAAGATCTCGCCCCTACAGAGGTCAAAGGAGATATTTTTCAGAATCTTCTTCCCCTTAGCGTCCGTCAGGCTTAAATCCCGGACCTGCAAGACCGGCTCGCCGATCTCATGGGAATGGTACGGGAAGCGGTCCTCCAGCTCTCTGCCGACCATGGCGCGGATGACATCCCATTCCGTAACGTCCGCCGTTTCGTAGGTGCTGACAAGCTGTCCGTCGCGAAGCACGGAGATGCGGTCGCTGATGCGGAACACTTCTTCCAGCTTGTGTGAAATATAAATACACGTCACGCCGCGCTGACGCAAATGATCCAAAAAGTCCATCAGTACATCGACTTCCTTTTCGGTCAGAGAGGCCGTCGGCTCGTCAAGGACAAGAATCTGAACGTCCTTTGCAAGCGCCTTTGCAATCTCCACCATCTGCTGCACGCCAATGCCGAGATGCTTCGTTTTTGTATGAAGGTTTGCGCTGATACCTAATTCCTGACACAGTGTCTGTGCCTTTTGATACATCACGTTTTCGTCGATCAGGCCGCATTTCTCCGGCCATGCGTTGAGATAGATGTTTTCCGCGATGTCCATCTCACCGACCAGATTCAGCTCCTGATAAATGATTGCGATCCCCTCGCGCTCCGCGTCCACAACGTTCTTAAAGGCGCACTTTTTATCGTGAATCAAAATCTCTCCGTTGTAGCTGCCGGTTTTATAAATACCGCTGAGGATTTTCATCAGCGTCGATTTTCCTGCGCCATTTTCGCCGCAGAGGGCGTGGATTTCGCCCTGCTTTACTGCAAGCGTGACGTCCCTCAGCGCATAAATACCGGAAAATTCCTTGCTGATATGCTGCATTTCCAAAATATAATTCGACATTCTCTTTTCCTCACAGTCGGAATCATCCAAGATTTATAAGTTGCGGAGCAGAGGTGAATCTGCTCCGCATTGTTGCTCGAACGAGATTGGATTAGCCGACGTTTTTGTAGATCGCGTCCTCGGCCTGCCAGCCGTCCTCAATGACGACGTTCATGTTCTCGGAGGTCACGGCGAACATATAGTCCGTATCCGCCAGCATGACGGAAGGAACGTCAAACGTGCCGTTGTTCGTGGTCGTGACGGTGTACTTCGTAGCGGGGTCCTCGCCGTTGCAGAGCATATAGGCCGCGACAACACAGGTTTCGTCGCAGAGCGCAAAGCGGCGATAGATGGTCATGGTCTGCGTGCCCTCGACGATTCTCTGGCAAGCGGCAAGATCGGTGTCGAGGCCGGTCACGACGACCTTACCCGCAAGGCCCTGCTCCGTCAGCGCCTGAATCGCGCCGCCGGCAGTGCCGTCGTTGGAGGTCAGAACGCAGGCGACGTCGTTGTTGTTGGCGACAAGGCCGTCCTCGGTGTACTGCAGCGCGTCCTCAGCGGACCAGCCGTCGCACCACTGATCGACAACGATCTTGATGTCGCCCTTGTCGATGTAGGGCTGAAGGACGGACATCTGGCCGTTGCGCATAAGCAGAGCGTTGTTGTCTGTGGGAGAGCCGGAAATCAGGAAGTAGTTGCCGGTGGGTGCGTGCTCAACAGCGAACTGTGCCTGAAGTACGCCGACGGTGTAGCAGTCGAAGCTGACATAGAAGTCCAGCTCGCAGTTATTGATCATGCGGTCGTTTGCAACGACGGGGATCTTCGCCTCATGCGCGGCCTCGACGATGGCGCTGGCAGCGTCGCCGTCCTGCGCGATCACGATGAGCGCGTCAACGCCCTGCGTGATGAGATTTTCACACTGAGAATATTGCAGCTCTTCGTCGCCGTTGGCAGACTGGATAACCAGCTTTGCGCCAAGCTCGTCGGCTTTCTTCTGCATATTCTCTGCGCAGCGTTCCCACTTTTCTTCCTGCATCGTTGCGAAGGATACGCCAATGGTGATGCTGTTCTTGCTCGGATTGGGATCATTGTCCGTGGTGCCGGGATCGGGGGTGTCCTTTGCGCAGCCCGCAAACAGGGCCAGGATGGTTACTGCGACCAGCAGCAACGCCAAAAATTTCGCTTTCATCTTCATTCCTCCGTTTTCATAATTCGGATGCCCGCGGCATCTGCATTTACTTTAGCGGTTTTTGTCGAAGTTGAAAACCTTTAATCTTGCTGAAATTGGTTTGAAAAATTGCTCCATTTTTTGGCGTTATGACGAAAACGCAATATTTTCTCCCTTGCCCGGAAGGGACAGCCGCGCGATTTGGCGTTACGACAAGATTCTACCCCAGGGACAATATTTCGCATTTTTTTTCGTCTTTTCATATTTTTTTGTGGGGATATAATGAAATCACCACAATAAAAAAACTATGGAGGCTGAACAAATGGATAAGCAATACATCGTTGACCTGAGTCAAAGACTCATCCCCGGCAAGGAGCATAACTTTAACTTCGACATCGATCTGCGCGACGCTGCAGAATCGATGGAGCTTGCCTATGATGATTCCGTCTGGTACAAGATCGCCTACGTGTCGATGTGCACCCACAACAGCACGCACGTCGAGGTCCCCTTCCATCATATTAAAGAAGGCCTTCAGGTCGCCGACTTCCCGCTGGAGCGCCTGATCGGCAACCTGACGCTGCTTGACTTCTCCTATAAGCCCGACGACGGCGTGATTACGTTGGAAGATCTGAAACAGTACGACGACCAGATTCATGAGGGTGATATTCTGTTCATCAAGACGCATATGGATAAGTACTTCCGCTCTGCGGACTGGAATACGTATCCGTACATCGAGGTCGCCGGCATCGAATGGCTCATCAGCAAGAAGATTGCCGTCCTCGGCACGGACGCGGCCGGCATCGAGTGCCAGACGGCCTATAATCAGCCGGGCCACGTTACCCTCTTTAAGGCGAACATCCCGCTCGTCGAATCCCTGACCAATCTCGATGCCGTTGAAAGCGGCAAGTACCTCGTCTGCATCCTCCCGCTGCCCATCGAAAAGGGCGATGCCTGCCCGGTCCGCGTTACTGCGATCGCCAAGGAAGGCCTCAGAAAGATGCTGGCCGAGTAAAGCAAATCGCGCCGTCCTCCAAGCACGCGATTTTGCCCATAAAAAGCGACGGTTCCTGCCGGAACCGCCGCTTTTTGCATTACTTCATGTTGCGCTCGTAGGCCTCGATCATCTTCTTGACCATCTGGCCGCCGACGGAGCCGGCTTCGCGAGAGGTCAGGTCGCCATTGTAGCCCTGCTTCAGGTTGACGCCAACCTCGCTGGCAGCTTCCATCTTAAACTTGTCCATCGCTTCGCGTGCTTCGGGAACATTGATCTGATTGGTGTTCTTCATTTTGATCCATCTCCTTTTGTCGTTTTGAAGTCATCAAATGTAAGAATTTGATTTCCTCGCTGGTAGTTTTACCGCCATTAGGAGAAATATCAGTGACAATTTTTGATAAAAAACCGTATTTTTTCATAAAAAAGGCGACTGCCAACAAAGGGCAGCCGCCGTTGGTTCCGGTTATCTGAAAACGGCCGTGTTTCCACGAAAATCCCGTCAGCCCAGCTTGGATTTCATATCGGAGAGGCGGTTGAGGGCTTCTAAGAGGGTTTCGTCTTTTTTTGCGAAGTGAAGGCGGACGATGTCGCCGACGTTTTCCATGAAGAAGGAGCTGCCGGGGACGGCGGCGACGCCGACCTTTTCGGCCATTTTCAGGCAGAAGTCCACGTCGGACTGGCCCTTTTTCATGTATTGGCCGATGTTGGCGAGGACAAAATAGGTCCCCTCCGGGTCGGTGTATTCCATGCCGATGCGGTCGAGGCCGTCGGTAAAGAGCTTTTTCATGTGCGCGTAATGCGCACCGAATTCCTCATAATAGCTGTCCGGCATCTCAAGGCCGACGACGGCGGCTTCCATCAGCGGCGAGGCCGCGCCGACGGTATTGAAGTCATGGAACTGTTTGATCTTGTCCATGATATTTTTCGGCGCGATCGCGTAGCCGAGCCGCCAGCCGGTAATGGAATAGGTTTTCGACAGCGAGCTGCACGAAACCGTCCGCTCCCACATTCCGGGCAGACTGTTCATGTAAATATGCTCATGCGGGGCGTAGACGATATGCTCGTAGACCTCATCCATGATAACATAGGTGTCATACTTGACGGCAAGCGCTGCAATATCGCTCAGCTCCTGCCGCGTGAACACCTTGCCGCTGGGGTTGGAGGGGTTGCAGATCAGGATGGCCTTGGCTCCCTGCCGGAATGCATCCTCCAGAACGTTCGCGTCGAAGCGGAACGTCGGCGGGACGAGCGGGACGAACACCGGCTCGCAGCCGACAAAGAGCGTCTGGGCGCGGTAATTTTCAAAATACGGCGAGAACATGATGATCTTGTCGCCGGGGTTGGTCAGGGCCAGCAGCGTGTCCACCATCGCCTCGGTCGAGCCGATGGTCACGACCATTTCTGTTTCCGGGTCGAGCGTCCGGCCCATGAAGCGGCCGCACTTCTTTGCCAGCGCGCGGCGGAAGTTCGGTGCGCCCATCGTGATGGGGTATTGATGCGGACCGACGGCGCTGACCTCGGCCAGGCGGTCTGTCAGGGCCTTCGGCGGGTCAAAATCCGGAAAGCCCTGCGCCAGATTGATCGCTCCGCAGGCCAGCGAAACGCGGGTCATGCGACGGATCACGGAGTCCGTGAAAAATTGGGTTGTTCTGCTCATTTCCTGCATATCAGGCACCTCCTTAGTGTAAGCCCAGCGCGTGCGGCGGGACGGCGTGCAGCCCGTTGCCGCCCAGCAGAGCCAGCAGCTTTTCCTCATCCGAAACGCGGAACACCATATAGGCATCCTTCGCGCTGCGTTCAATGAGGGAGTACATATATTCGATATCGATTCCGTTATGCGCCATCAGAGAAAGTATCCGCGCCAGCCCGCCCGGCACGTCCGGAACGGCAACGACGACGACTTCGTTGACGCTGACGATGCAGCTCTGGCCGGAAAGCACACGTTTTGCCTTCTCGGTATCGCTTACCAGCATCCGCAGGATGCCGAAATCCGTCGTGTCGGCGATGGACAGGGCGCGGATATCGATCTCCGCATGGGCCAGTGTGTCGGTGATTGCGGCGATTTTGCCGGATTTGTTTTGAAGAAACACGGATAATTGCTGTACCATTTTGCTTCCTCCTTTATCGATCAATCAATTGGCGCTTATCGATGACGCGGACAGCCTTGCCCTCCGAGCGCGGGATGGAGTTCGGCTCGAGCAGCGTGACCTTTGCGTTCACACCGAGCAGACTCTTGAGCGCATCGGACAGCTCCTTTGCCCGCCGGGAGAGGCCGCGCACGGTGTCGGAGAACACCTCGCTGCTGATTTCGACCTGCACCTCAATGCTGTCGAAGTTATGATCACGGTCCACGACGATCTGATAATTTGCGGTGTAGCCACGGTCGAGCAGGACCGTTTCGATCTGCGACGGGAAAACGTTGACGCCGCGAATGATGAGCATATCGTCCGTCCGGCCGCGCGGCTTCGTCATTTTCACAAGCGTCCGGCCGCAGGCGCATTTGCCGCGATGGATCACGCCGATGTCGCGTGTCCGGTAGCGAAGAATCGGAAATGCCTCCTTCGTGATGCAGGAAAAGACCAGCTCGCCCTGCGTCCCGTCAGGCAGGACCTCTCCGGTGTCCGGGTCGATAACCTCGACGATGAAATGGTCCTCATTGATGTGCATTCCGGTCTGCTCCCCGCACTCGAAGGCGACGCCGGGGCCGAGGACCTCGGTCAGACCGTAAATATCATACGCCTTGATGCCGAGCTTATCCTCAATCTGGCGGCGCATTTCGTTGGTCCACGGCTCCGCGCCGAAGATGCCGGCCTTGAGCTTGAGATCGTTCTTCGACAGGCCGCTTTCCTCCAGAACCTCTGCGATATGCAGCGCGTAAGACGGTGTGCAGCATAGGACGGTCGAGGCGAAATCACGCATGATCGTAAGCTGGCGTTGGGTGTTGCCCGTGGAAACCGGTACCGCCGTTGCACCGATGCGCATCGCGCCGCCGTCCGCACCAAGACCGCCGGTGAACAGGCCGTAGCCGTAGGAAACGTGGACGATATCCTCCTCTGTTGCCCCGGCGGCGGTCAGTGCTCGGGCAAAGCAGTCGGCCCAAAGCTCCATGTCGTTTTTCGTGTAGCCGACGACGATCTGCTTGCCGGTCGTGCCGCTCGACGCGTGCAGACGAACCACGTCCTTCATTGGTACAGCAAACAGGCCAAACGGGTAGGTGTCGCGCAGATCCTTCTTATAGCTGAAGGGCAGCCTGTGCAGATCGGCGATGCTGCGGATATCGTCCGGCGTGACACCGGCGGCGACCATTTTTTCGCGATAGAACGGGACGTTCTCATAGACGCGTCGGACGGTTTTTACCAGGCGTTCGTTTTGCAGCGCGACAATTTTTTCACGCGGCGCGGTTTCGATTTCCGGTTGAAAATATGCCATATGCTATGCCTCTGCCCCCAAAAGAAATGCTTTTTTGTTCAAGTCTACGTACTTTTCCGGAACGCTGACCTCGATGGCCTGCATCCACTGTTCCTGCGTGAAGTCAAAGTAGCGCGACAGACGGCCCATCAGGACAAGGTTGACGGCCTTGGCACTCCCGGCCTCCTGCGCCAGCGCCAGCGCATCGATCGCGTCCACGTCAAAGCCTGTGTCCCGCATTTTCTGGACCAGATCGCTCGGATAGGCCGCCGCGCCGGTGATGACGGGCATGGGGTTGATCTGCTGCGTGTTTGTTACGATCTTGCCGCCGGGACGAAGGAATTTCGTCCATCGCGCCGCCTCCAGTAGCTCGAAGGAAACGATCGCGTCCGCCTCGCCCTCGTCGATGACAGGGGAAAAGACGTGTTCGCCGTAGCGGACGTAGGTCACGACGCTGCCGCCGCGCTGGCTCATGCCGTGGACCTCGGAAACCTTCACGTCGTAGCCCTCGGTCAGCAGGAGCTTGCCGAGCAGCTTGCTGGTCAGCAGACTTCCCTGCCCGCCGACACCGACGATCATGATATTTTTTGTTCTCATGTTCAGCCCTCCTGCAATGCGCCGCGCTTACAAAGCTGGCTGCAAACGCCGCAGCCGGTGCAAAGCGTCGCGTCGATCGTCGCCTTGCCGTCCGCAATGCTGATTGCGGGGCAGCCGATTTTCATACACATTTTGCAGCCGACACATTTTTCTGCATCGACCGACAGCGGCGTTTTGTGCTTGACATATTTCAAAAGCGCACAAGGACGGCGCGAAATGATGACCGAGGCCTCGTCGGCGGCCAGCTCCTCGCGGATCGCCGTTTCGCACTGCGCGAGATCATACGGGTCGACGACGCGCACGCGCCGGATGCCGAGCGCATGGCACAGCGCTTCCAGATCGACCTTTGCCGCCGGATCGCCCTTGAGATTAAAGCCGGTCGTTGGGTTCTGCTGGTGGCCGGTCATGCCGGTGATGGAGTTATCAAGAATGATAACGGTACTATTGGAATCGTTATACGCGATATTTACGAGGCCGGTCATGCCGGAGTGCATGAACGTGGAATCGCCGATGACAGCGACGGTTTTCCCCTCCATGTTGCCTCCGGCCTTGTGGAAGCCATGAATTCCGGAAACGGACGCGCCCATACAGATCACGCTGTCTACGGCGTTCAGAGGTGCGACAGCGCCAAGGGTATAGCAGCCAATATCGCCGATGACGGTCAGCTTCAGCTTGGAGAGAATATAATAAAGTCCACGGTGCGGACAGCCGGCGCACATCACCGGCGGACGGGCCGGGATGGCCTCGTCGAGCGCTTTCCCCGCCGGTACTTCCAGCCCCAGACCGGCGGCAACCTTGTTTTGCGACAGCTCGCCAATGTTGGAAAAATACTGCTTTCCGACAACTTCGATACCGATATTGCGGCAGAAGCCTTCGATAAATCCATCCAATTCCTCAACAACGACGACCCGCTCGACGGACTCGGCAAATTCGCGCAGCAGCCCCACGGGCATCGGCCAGATCATGCCGAGCTTCAGAACACTGACCTCGCTGCCGCAAACCTCGCGGACGTATTGATAGCTGGTGCTGGAGGTGATGATGCCGAGCCGGCGGTCACTGCCGCGTTCCCAGCGGTTGCAGGGAGCCGTGTCGGCATAGAGCGTGAGCGCCTTGAAACGCTGCTCGACAACCGGATGGCGCTTTTTCGCATAGGCGGGCATCATGATGTACTTCTGAGGATTTTTTACATAGGGCTTTGCGGAGGCCTCAATGCGCGGCTTCGGCTCGACGATGCTTTGCGAGTGCGCAACGCGGGTACACATTTTCAGCAGCACCGGTGTATCAAAGCGCTCGGACAGCTCATAGGCAAGTTTGACAAATTCCAGCGCCTCGGCCGAATCTGACGGTTCAAGCATCGGTATCTTGGCGGCTTTGGCGTAGTGGCGGGAGTCCTGCTCGTTCTGGGAGCTGTGCATTCCCGCGTCGTCGGCCACGCCGATGACCATACCGGCGTTGATACCGGTATAGGAAATTGTAAACAGGGGGTCTGCCGCAACGTTCAGGCCGACGTGCTTCATGCCGCAGAAGCTGCGCTTGCCTGCGAGGGCTGCGCCGAACGCGGCCTCCATGGCGACCTTCTCATTCGGCGCCCATTCTGCATAAATTTCCGGAAATTTCGCCGCATATTCCGTGATCTCCGTGCTGGGCGTGCCGGGATAGCTGGAAACAAAGCAGCACCCGGCCTCATACAGACCGCGAGCCGCGGCTTCGTTGCCTAACATCAGTTGCTTCATAACAAGACCTCACTCATTGGTACACTTTCTGAATATTATATCATTTTTTCGCCGAAAGTAAATATAAAAAACGTCCTCTGCATTTTTGCAGAGGACGAGAAGCTCCCGTGGTACCACCTCTATTGGTGCTCAGCGGACGCGGGTGCGTCCAGCGCGATAACGGGCGCGGCCGTCTTTCCCTACTCCCGGTTCGGGAAAGCCGCTCGGAAAGGAATTCGCGCGTCGGGCGCCGCTGCCTTGCACCGGACGGCAGCTCTCTGAGGACGTTTACGAGGCGTTACTTGGTTTCGTCATTGCGTTATGGTATTGGAGATACTTTAGCACTTTCAATCACAAAAGTCAATAGCTTTTTCTACCGTTTCACGCTGAAGCCGTTCATCGTGGCGAAGGCAACCTGCGTTCCCAGCTCGTCGGCGATCTCGACGGTGTAGAGCGTCGTCGTCCGGCCGTGCTTGACGCAACGGGCCGTGGCGAGGAGGGTCTGCCCTAGTGCCGTGCCGAGAAAGCGGATATCCGATTGCAGCGAAATGATCGCTATCCCCTCGTCCGCCCGTGTGTTTGCGGCGACGGACGAGGCAAAATCGGCAAGCGTGAAGATCGCGCCGCCCATCGGTGCGCCCCGGCTGTTTTTATGCAGCGGCGTGAGCGGCATTTTACAGACCGCATAGCCGTCGCGAACCTCGACGATCTCAATTTTTGCCGCCTCGGTCGCGAAGCGGTCGTTAGCGAAGCTCCGGATAAGCTCCGTGTACTGTTCTTCCATAGCAATTCTCCTGCCAGATCAGGCTCTTTGTGCGGCTGAGAATGTCCAGCCGGTCGGCAGCGGAAACCTGCGCAACATAATAGCGGTCGCCCTTTTCCGGCGTGTCCTCCGCAGTGAGCGCGCCGTCCGTCAGCACGGTTTCCAGCGGTTCGTCATTTTTATAGATTACGCTGAACGGGGTAAAATTCTCCCCGTAAAGCACCAGCTTCCCGTCCTCCTCGGCTGCGCCGGTCAGGGTGATGTCCCGAACGCCGAAGCGCATGGGATGCTGCTCCGGTTTGCGGTCGGCGGCGTAGCCCTCACCGTCGAGCAGGTCGTATTCCAACAGCTTCAGGTCGTGCTGATACTCCGTGGCATCGTCCGCCGCATAATCGTAGCTCTGATGCAGACAGAAAATCGTCCCCTCAAAGATATGGCAGCGCTCCATCACATAGGCAGCAAGCTGATAGGTCTGCAAATCGCGGTCGCGCTTGCGCATGGAGAAGTTTGCCCAGAGGACGTACTCCGTCGTCTGCATATCGCCGTGGGACAGCTCGTCGTTTGTGATATTAAAGCTCGGCAGGTGATCGCCGTAAAAGACGACAACGACCGGCTCCGGATAGTTTTTCAGCGCCTGCACCAGCTCGCCGACAAATACGTCGCATTGCCGGAGCTGCTCCAGATAGTAGGAAAAGCCCGCCTCGCGCTCCGGGTCATCCATGCCGGAAACAGCAAGCGTCGGCGCACCCTCAATCGGTTCCCTTGGATAGCGTCCGTGCGGCTGCACGGAAACGGTAAAGACCAGATCGCGGCCCTTCGTTGCATCCAGCGCGTCAACGATCTCAGGGACGAGCGCCTTATCCTCCGCCCAACCGAGCGGGTTATAGTCTACGTCCTGCATATATTCCAACGAGGTAAAGCTGTCAAAGCCGAGGTTCGCATAGACCAGATGCCGGTCGTAGAACGTAGCGTTGTTGTCGTGAATCGCGTGCGTCCCGTAGCCAAGGTCGGAGAGGACGCTTGCCACGGACTGCGCCGCGCGGCTGCCTACAATCGTCATGTAAGGATACTCTCCAACGCCAAAGTGGTTCAGGTTCATCCCCGTCAGGACCTCGAATTCCGTGTTCGCCGTTCCCGCGCCGATGGCCGGGACGGAGAGCAGGCCGGTCGAGCAGCTTTCCTTCAGCGCCTCAAAATTCGGCACTGGGTTCTTTTCATAGGTCAGCGCCTGCATATAGTTCGCGTCGAAGAAGGATTCGAGCTGGACAAAGACAATATTCGGCGTGTCCTTAGCGGTGGACGGCAGCTCGCGGCGGACCTGAACGATCTCGTCCACCTTGTCTGGTGTATAGACCTCAGGGACCTTGACCCCGCGTGTCACGGTGCTGGCGGCAAAGCAGTAGACAAAGCCGTTGTCGGCATACGCCTCCGGCAGATTGCCGAACTCCTCCGTCCGGCGCAGATAGCCGCCGCGCAGCAGCAGGCTACCGCCCACGGCCAGTGCCAGACCGCAAACGACCAGATTCGCTGCGCCGAGCGTTATCATGCTCTCGGCCTTCCCCGTCCGCATCCAGAGATAGATGATTGCGCCGACTACGACGGAGATCGCCAGCATCATAAGCGCAAGGCCGGGATAGGACAGGTATTTTTCAAAAATATCCCGCACGGAACCCATCAGAAGAATATCCGAGGCCGTCAGCGGCATGGAGCGGTAGGTCAGCAGGATGAAGTCCGCCGCGGCAAGGCCGATACAGACCGTCGAGATCAGTGAGAACCAGAACACACGCTTGCGCGTCAGCAGCGAAAGCGAGAGGCAAAAATATAAGATCAGCGTCCCGTAAAGAAAGGCAAAGGGTCGTGTGAAGACAAAACACAGTGTATCGTCAAACGAGCGCCGCGCAAAAATTTCAATCACGGCGGTAAACACCAGCGCCGCCAGCAGCAGCCGGGCCAGCGTGCGAAAATTCTTCCGAGACCATTGGCCGCGAATCGATGCTTTGATGCTGCTCCCTCCCTTCGACCGGATTTTTTGTTACAGTATATCATCTTTTTCAAAAAATGCAATAACCAATTGCCGAAAACCGTAAAACACTTGCACCGCTTGCAAAACGGTGGTATAATATGTGCGAAAATTCAGAGCACGGTTGGTATCGTGCCGAAAGGAAGCATTTGAAATGACAAAAATTGATATTTACTCCGGATTTCTCGGCGCCGGCAAGACGACGCTCATCAAAAAAATGATCCGCGAGGCCTATCAGGGCGAAAAGCTCGTGCTGATCGAAAACGAGTTCGGCGAGATCGGCGTGGACGGCGGCTTTATGCAGGAGGCGGGCATTCAGGTCAACGAAATGAACTCCGGCTGCATCTGCTGCTCCCTCGTCGGCGACTTCGGCAAGGCGCTGACGCAGGTCATCGCGGATTATCATCCCGACCGCATCCTCATCGAGCCGTCCGGCGTCGGTAAGCTCAGCGACGTAATCGCCGCCGTGCAGAGAGCGGCAAAGGACGAGGCAGAGCTGGGCAGCTTTGTTACCGTTGCGGATGCAACGAAGTGCAAGGTCTATCTGAAAAACTTCGGCGAGTTCTACTGCAACCAGATCGAAACGGCCTCGACCATCATTCTCTCCCGTACCGGCAGTATTTCCCGGGAAAAGCTGGACGCGGCAGTCGCTCTGCTGCGTGAGCATAACCCCGAAGCGGCGATCATTACAACCCCGTGGGACGAGCTGACCGGCAAGCAGATTCTCGATGCCATGCAGAAGCAGAATTCTCTGAACGACGAGCTGGCGGCCATGGTCGCCGAGGCGCACGAGCATCATCATGAGCACGGCGACCACTGCTGCTGCGGCCATCACCACCATCATCATGACCACGACGCCGATGAGGTGTTCACCAGCTGGGGCGTTGAGACGGCCCGCAAGTTCACCAAGGCAGAAGTGGAGCACGCCCTCACCGAGCTGGATACCGGCAAT
>CABSFY010000008.1 GCA_902477055.1 uncultured Eubacteriales bacterium | reverse complement strand
CGAAACCCGCACGGTTAAAGGCTTTTCGGAAGTTTTACTTCCGTTTGCCGAAGGAGATTTCGAGTCAGTCCCGTTATGACCACTTCGATACCACTCCGTGTATTTATCTTCACATCAGCCCTCAAAAAAACCTCGGAAAAAGGAGAGAACTGATGGAGAGAACTAAGGGATATTTACTTTTCAATGATAGCTGAAAAGCCCCATAAAATCAAGGTTTTTCAGAGGTGAGCTTCCAAAAAGGGCATTCGTTTTCGAGTCGTTCTCGTTATGACCTCTTCGATAGCCCTCCGTATATCTCAACTGTTTTCCGTGCGCTGAGAAAATGCAAGAAAAACACGCAAGAACAATATGAAATTTTGAAATTCGATCCGGCGAAAACCCTTATAAATCAAGGGTTTTCAGCGGAGAAAACGGCCAGAGCCAACGCGCATTTCGAGTCAGCCCTGTTATGAGCACTTCGATACTGCTCCGTGGGATATCGGGGGAAATAGCTCTGCTATTATAACAGGCATGCGCAGAAAAATCAAGAGGCAAGTATGGGTTGTGGGGGCATTTTTCGTTGGGGCGGCGAAAAACGCGGCGGTTTTTGGGGGATTTTCGGCAGTAGCATGGAATTGTGAGGCGGCGGCACGGGATTTTTATCGGAAAGCGGCATTTTGATATTGTACTGCCGCGTGATGTTCGGTATAATATAAGGAATACAGGAAAAAGGAGCAGCTGCTATGCGATTTTTGCAGGAAAAGCTCATAGAGAAGCTGCCACCGGAGCTTTCCGGGACGGCGGCGCTGTTTTGCGGCTCGGAATTCGATCGGGGTATGCTCTGCACAGAGGCAGTGGCGCAGTTGTCACCGGTGCTGGAGCGCCTGGCGCCGACACCGGCGGAGGGTTGGCTGCGGGCGGCTTATGCGTTTTTGACGGACGGGCTGTTTCGCGACGCGGACTACACTCCGCCGGAGGAGCCGACGCGGCGGGCGATCGTACTGCTGATCGACGCGCTGGAGGCGCTGCTGACGGCGGAGGACGCGCCGTTTGACCCGCTGACGGATCTGCTGGCGTTCGACCAAACGCTTCCGACACGGCTGCCGGAGGAGTACGCACTGTTTCAAACGGCGGTGGTGCAGTCACATTTTTTACTGACCCTGCGCATCAGCCGGGAGATTATGCCCTTTGACGCAGCATCGCACACAATCGGTGTGCGGAATATCGCGGTACAGACGGCGCTGGCGGCAAAGCAGGCCGGACTTCCGGTCGATGTGCCGCTGGTCGCTGCTGCGGCGCTGTGTCATGACATTGGTAAATTTGCCTGTCGAGGCAGTGACGCAGCGCGAGTGCCATATTTGCACTATTACTATACATGGCAATGGCTGACGGAGCGGTCGATGGAGGGCATCGCGCACATTTCCGCGAACCACTCCACATGGGATCTGGAATTTGAGAACCTTTCCATCGAGTCACTGCTGCTGATCTATGCCGACTTCCGTGTCCGCGGCAGCCGGGAGGGCGGCCGTGAGGTCATGCGCATCTATTCGCTGGCCGATTCGTACGGTATCATCCGCTCGAAGCTCTCAAATGTGACGAAAGAAAAGGCGCGGCGGTATCAGCTCGTTTACTGCAAGCTGCGGGATTTTGAAGCGTTTCTGCGCAGCAGAGGCGTGCAGGACGACGGCACGCTGACCGCTCCGGAACGGCGGGACACGGCGCTGCTTTCGCAGGCCGAATCGCTTAACGCGCTGCGCGATCTCACGTTTGACAACAACATCCGCCTGATGAACGCCATCAGCACAGACACGTCGTTCGATCTTCTGCTGGAGCAGGCGCGGGGCGAGAAAAACACGCACCGCATCCGCACCTATCTGCGCCTGTTCGACGAATATAACACTTACATGACCCGTTCGAGCAAGCAGAAGCTGCTGAGCTTTCTCTATGAGCTGCTGATGCACCCGGAGGGCGACGTTCGGCGGATAGCAGGCAATATTATGGGGCAAATTCTCGCCAACAGCGGCCCGAAATACCGCAAGGAGCTGCCGGAAGCCGCACCGAAATCCGCGATGGCCCCGACGATGCTGGAGCTGCTGGACGAATCCGTCGCGCTTTGGGACAGCTACATCGTACAGTGTCTGCACCCGGATCATAAGATCGCCCGCAAGCACGCGCTGCGCATCTCCAATTCGCTTAAGGCAATCTGTGAGAGTCTGTTCGCGTCATGCGACGCACTGCTTGCCGCCGAGCTGGCACAGCCGCTGTTTGCGCACTTTGACGGGCTGCCGGAAACGGACTGCTTTGTACTGTTTGATGCGCTATGTCACGTTCCGCCGGCGGCGGTCAGCCCGGTGCTGTTCCGGGCTGCCGAGGTGCCGCTGACGCGGATGCTGCAAAGCGGGACGGCACGGTGGCAGCTCGTCGCGCTGCGCTGTGTGGACCATCTGCGGTCTTGCGCGTCGCCGGAGTTTTTACAGCAGGCAGCGCAAGCGCTGCCCAGTGAGGAGGCAGCGGTCGCCTATCTGCGCAAAAAGCTCCTGTTGGGGCAGACGCTACCCGCGCTGCCGGAGGCCTCGTACCTCTATCTGAGCAATCTGAAGAGTGCGGTGCATTGGACGGTCAAGCTCGTGCAGATCGATATGCTCCGCGACGACGCAGCGCTGCATCCGGAAAATGCGTTCCACACGGCAATGCATCTGTCCAATCTGCTTTCCGTCAGCGAGCATCTGCCGGTGCGCGAGCACGCGGGCGAGGCCATGGTCACGCTTGCGCCTTACCTGACAGTCGATCAGCGCAACGAGATCGCGGTCGATCTGCTGCGCGAGCTGGAAAACGGACAGGAGCAGGTTGCCCGCTACATTCCGGCGTATCTGGGCAAGCTGATCTGCACGCTGCCGGAAAAGGAAATTTCAGAGGCGGTGGAGCATCTGGAGGGCCTGCTGCGCTCCGGCACGGTGCGGCCCGCCGGACCCGCGCTGCGGACGCTGGGCAGCCTGATCGCGGCCCTGCCCGAAGCGACGCGGCCGATCGTGGACCGCTGCCTCAGTCTGCTGCTCGTCGGCGTGGCGCATTATCATTCCGAGATCCACCGCAACGCGCTGTGCGTGCTGTGCCACGATATCATCGCCAACACTGCGCTGCCTGTGTCGCTGCGTCGGTATTGCTTTGAGCGGATCTGCAAAAAGCTGCTGACCCTGCTGACAGATGCCTCGCGCAACCAGCTTTCGTTCTTTAACCGTGCGGCAATGCTGAACCATCTGTATCGCTTTATGGTGCATTATTCCGTGGAGGCCGGGGAATTCTATTTCGAGCCGCCGAAGCCCGTGGCCTTCTTCCCCGGCACGTTCGACCCCTTCTCGGCGGGGCACAAGTGCATTGTCGAGGAGATTCGCGCACGGGGCTATGAGGTCTATCTTGCGGTGGACGAGTTCTCATGGAGCAAGCACACGCTGGCAAAGCTCCTGCGGCGAAAGATCGTCCGGATGTCCGTGGCGGACCAGTGGGATACTTATCTTTTCCCCGACGAAATTCCGATCAACATCGCCATGCCGGAGGATCTGGAAACGCTGCGCGCCTGCTTCCCCGGCCGGGAGGTCCGGCTCGTTGCGGGCAGTGATGTCATTCGCAATGCGTCGGCCTACCGCGGCGACCGGAAGAACGGCGCGGCCTATTTTGATCACATCGTCGTCCGCCGTCCACCGGCACAGGAGGAGGGGCTTGCGCCCATTTGTTCCATTTTACACGGCAACGTGACGGAATTTTCCCTCCCGCCGCAGTTTGAGGGCATCAGCTCCACGCGCATCCGCGCGTCCATCGATCAGGACCTCGATATCTCGGCGCTGGTCGATCCGATCGTGCAGACATATATCTACGAATTCGGCCTGTATCTCCGTGCGCCGATTCAGAAGCAGGTCATCGCGCAGCAGGAGCTGTATTTCGTCCCGCTTCAAGGCGACGGGCCGGGGCAGCTCGGCGTGGAGCTGCGGTCGCGCCGTCTGGGAGAGCCGCTCGGCAGCGCCTTTGCGCACACCATTCACATTGCGGGGCTTTTCGACGAGCTGGGCGACGTGGAGGTCTGCTCGGCTGTTCGCCGCCGCACCTCCGGCAAGCTCCTGATGATCGACCGCGTGACGGCGGCGCTTTCGCCGGAGCCCTTCCGGGCGGTGCTGAACGAGCTTCTGGTCCGCAGTCTGGCCGACGATCACACCTACGCGCTGTGCCGCTGCGGCGAGGGCGACGGGGCGCGGGCGGAGATGCTGCGGCAGCTCGGCTTTATCCCGGTGGAGGAGGTCGAAGGGCTGTATTATGTGGATATGCGTGCGCCGATGGTGCTGATTCAGGACCTCCTGCTGGCCATCAAGCCGCCGCACCGGAACAATCCGGAGGTTCTGGATGCCATCCGGAAATCCCGCCCCCGGCTGCGCTCTGCGCTGACGGCTCTCTATCCGGGCAAGCTCCTGCTCTGCTTCGACGCAGAGCTGCTCAATCAGGCGCTGATGTACCGCGTTCAGCGGCAAAACGGTGCGGAAAACGGAACACAGGGCCGCTATATGTGCGTCCCCTACGGCAAAATTCTCTCCGGCGAGGTCGTCCCGGAAACGGTAACCAAGACGCTGCACGCGGAAAAATGCTTCAAGCCGGACGGCAGCGGCTTCTCCGTCGTGGAATACCCCGGCTACAGCTCTCTGCCGAATCAGATCCGGACGCTCAAATCCTTCCGCCGGCCGGTCATTCTGGTGGACGATCTGCTGCACAAGGGCTACCGCATCAAGAAGCTCAATCCGCTGTTTGAGCATGAAAACCTGGAGATTAGCCGCATCATTGTCGGCATTCTCTCCGGGCGCGGCCGCGACCTGATGCGCGAGCAGCACCGGCAGGTGGACTGCGAATATTTTATTCCGAATCTGCACTATTGGGTGACGGAAAGCCTACTGTATCCCTTCATCGGTGGTGACTCGGTCAGCGAGCGGGCCAATCCGGGCCGGATGCTGACCTCGGTCAACCTGATTTTGCCGTATTTTTACCCGCGGCATTACGTCGATACGAGTGAAGCCGCCGTGCGGACGCTGAGCCGGACGGCACTGGAAAACGCGCTGTGCGTTCTGCGCGCACTGGAAAAGGCGCATCAACGGACCTTTAACACCGTCCTGACCCTGCGCAGGCTGGGTGAGGCGGTGGAGCATCCCCGCCTGCCGGATCGCGGCAAGGCGCTGGATTATGATTTTTCCATTCCGGCTTCGGACTATCTGGAGGACGATCTGCTCCTCCTCGACCGGATCCGGCCCGTAGGAGGTGGCGTAAGTGGAGCTTAAGGCATGGCGTGGCTTTTGCCTGTGCGGTCTGGGCGGGGCATTCCCGCCGGACGCAGCAGCGGCAGCAGAGCCGTTTTCCCCGCTTGTTTTGCTGGTGGACCGCCCGCCGGAACGGTCGCGCGGCTGCTTTGCCGTGCGGTCGATCGACGAGGCGCTGGAGCCGGAGGGTATCCGTGCGCTCGTTCCGGCCCGGCACGCCGACGCGCCGGAGCAACTGCGCACGGCGGTGGCGCAATGGGGTGCGACGGTGCTCAACACCGCCTTCTCCCGCGCATTTGATTATCTGGTAACGGAACGAAAGGCAGAGGGCCTTCGGCTGACGCTCGTCGGCCTCGGTGATGTCGGCGGGACGCTGCTGACGGTGCTGAAGCTGTGCGGACAATTCCGTGAGCTGCGCATCTATGACCCGAACGAGGCGCTTTGCCGTCGGTATGAGCTGGAATTGAACCAAATTCTGTCACCGGACGGCGCTCCCCTGCCCCGCGTGACCGTCTGCCCGGAGTCGGAGCTGTTCGACTGCGACCTGTTTCTGTTCGCCGCCTCGCGCGGGGTCCCGCCGGTCGGCTCCGGGGTGCAGGACGTGCGGATGGAGCAGTTTGCCCGCAACCGCGAAATGCTCCGCGCCTACGCCCGCCGTGCGCGTGAGGAGAAGTTTTCCGGCCTGTTCTGCCAAATTTCTGACCCGGTCGATCAGCTCTGTCGCGCGGTATTTCTGGAAAGCAACCGCAGCGCAGACGGAAAATTCGACGCAAAGGGCCTGCTGCCGGAGCAGATTCGCGGCTTCGGGCTGGGCGTGATGGCCGCACGGGCGGCCTACTATGCGGAAAAAGCGGGCGTGGACTTCGTCGAAGGACGTGTCTACGGCCCGCACGGGGCCGACCTCATCGTCGCCAATCACCCGCTGCACTATGACGCGGCGCTGTCGCAGCCCCTGACCGAGCAGACGGTCACGGCAAATCTGCGCATCCGCGAGCTGGGCTTCAAGCCCTATATCGCCCCGGCGCTGTCATCGGCGGCGGTGAGCCTGCTGCGGCTGCTGCGCGGCGAGGCGTGCTACAGCGCCGTCTGTCTTGGTGCCGCATACTTCGGCTGCGTGAGCCGGACGACGGCACAGGGTGTTTTAACCGAACGGGAGGCGCTGCACCCGGCGCTGTTCGCACGAATCGAGGAGGTCTACCGCCGATTGGAGGCGTTTTGCTATGATTGACGTCCTCATGCCGACGGAACGGTCGCGATTGCATTCCGTAACGGAATACGCGCTGCGGCATTTGGAGCATCGTTATATTCCAATCGATGCGCCGCTGCGGCACCGGCGCGTTCTGTTCGCGCTGGCGGCGGACGAGGGCGGCATGGACGCGCAGACGCTGGCCCTGCTGCGGCGGCTGCGCACGGAGCCGGATGCAATGACCGACAGCTTCGGCGCAGTCATCGCAGACGGCGCAGGCGAGCTTTATACGAAGCAGCTTGCGCAGGATTTCGTCCTCGCTGCCAATACCGCCGGCTGCGCCTTTCCCGGCAAGCCGCTGCTGGAGGGGACGGGTTCGCTTTACAATCAGCACATTCTTGCAAAGCGGCTGGGCCTGACGGTGGAGGAAACCTATTTTTCCCGTGCGCAGGAGCTTACACAGACGCTGGCGCAGTTTGCGCCGCCAAAATTCCGCCGGCCGCGCCTTTTGATGCTCCATTCCTCGGAGCAGGGCCGTTCCGGGACGCTCTGGATGGGGCAGGAGGTCTGCCGTCGGCTGGCGGATATCTGTGAGGTCACGGAGGTTTCGCTGCAAAACGGGACCATCCACGACTGCCGGGGCTGCTCGTACAAGACCTGCCTGCACTTCGCGGCGAACGGCGGCTGCTTCTACGGCGGTGCGATTGCCGAAACGATCCTGCCTGCCATCCGCGAGAGCGACGTTTTGCTGTTTCTCTGCCCGAACTACAACGATGCCGTCAGCGCCAATGTCGCCGCGCTGTTCAACCGGCTGACAAGCCTGCTGCTGCAATGCACATTAAGTGAAAAATACCTGTTTGGCATCGTCGTATCCGGCTTTTCCGGCAGCGATCTGGTTGCGCGGCAACTCCTCGGCGCCATGTGTCTGAATAAGACCGCTATGCTGCCGCCGAATTTCTGCCTGATGGAAACGGCCAACGAGCTAGCCACGCTGCAAGCCCTCCCCGGCATTGAAGCCACACTGGACCGCCTTGCCGAACACATCCGAGCGATCATATGGGAAAAGGAGCCGTTGCAATGAAAGCATTCATGAAAAGCATCGCAAAATCCGAGGTCCTGACGCTCAAGAACGAGGTCGACTATCAGCCCGGTTAGGTCGCCAGCAAGACGCCGCTGCAGAACGACGCACTCAGCATGACGCAATACAAAATACTGCCGGTCGTTGCCTTCTGCCGGCAAAAACCGGGGCCGCTTCGTTTGAAGCGGTCCCGGTTTTTTATTCTAAGTATCACGTCCTGCGGCTCTTTAAGGCCGTTCCGGGCTTTATCGCAGCGCTCTGGCGCGGGCGGCTTTGCTTTGGGGTTCCTCAGAAAGGCCGTAGCGCTGGCATAGCGTGGCGACGAGGTGTTTGGTCGCCTCCGGACCGCCGTGATACAGCTCCAGCTCCAGCTCGGAAAACGGGAGCGTCTGCGTTTTTCCGAAGAGCTTGCCGCAGTCCCCTGCCGCTTCCGCGCGGCTGCCGTCCGGCAGCTCCAGCATGGCGCTTCTGCGCAGGAATTCCGCGCCGCAGACGGCGCAAAGGCCGCCAGCGCACAGCTCCCGCAGTTCCTCCGGTGCGCCCGCTTCGATGAGGTGCTCTATTGCGGCGGCATCGACGGCTTCGGCAGAAATCTGCCATTCGCCGCGTCCCTCTTGGCCAGGCAACGGTGTTTTCAGGCAGACAATGCCAACGCCGTTCTCCTTTCGCAGGCGCAGCATCCAGCGGCGGTCGGACAGACACCCGTCCAACGTATCATAATAGGTCGTTTTCATTCGTGTTTCCCGCCACGGCGTAATACGCAGCGATTCCAGCTCCGGCGCGGTCAGCAGCCGGTCCAGCGCGGCCTCGTCGGCGACGTGCAGCTTATATTCAATCTCAATTCCCATGCGGATCCCTCCTTATTTTTATCCTATCACCCGCCGTTCCGCAAGTCAAGACACGGACCGCGCCGGGCCGCGCCGGTTCTGCGATTTTTTTCTTTCCCGGAACATTTCCCGACAGCTTTACGGCGCGGGCTGTGCTAGAATCGGAATAAATCGAACGGCGCGGCGTTTCCCGCAACCAGCCGCCGCCTTGGGAGGTTAGCGCATGAAGCAATTCCAGCAACTCTTACCCAAAAATCAAACGCGCCCGGCCAGCCGGACCATGACGGGACGGCTCCTGCGCGATTGCGTCCCGGCGCTTTTGACGGGCTTTTTATTTTCCGGCGCGTTCCTGTGGCAGAGGCCGCTTCCGCTCGCGGCGGCGTATATCGCGTCGCTGCCGATGGGGCTGCCCGCCGTGTTTGGGACGTTCGGTGCGCTCGGCGGGTATTTTTTGCAGTGTGACGGTGCGGAGGCGGCGCTTTTTGCGGCAATGTCCCTGCTGATGCTGGCGGCGCTGGCGATTTTTCAGGGGACGCGGCTTCCGGCAACAAGCTGGTTCATGCCCGCAATGGCGGCGGCGGTGTGTGCGCTGCTGGGCGGGGTATGCCTGCTTAGTGGTGCGGCAGAATGGAGCCTCTGGGCCGCGCGGTGGCTGATCGCTGGCTTCGTGACGGCAGCGCTGCGGCGGCATCACGCGCTGCTGGTCCCGGCAGGGCTGACGGCGGGGTTGGCAGCGCTTCCCTCTCCGGTGCCATTCGGGTTGGCCGGGGCGATCGCGCTGGCCTACGCCTCGGACGAGCTGGTCAGCGCCGTTCTGCCCGCCCTCGCGCTAAGCATGAGCGGCTTTTACCCGAGCGCGGTCCTGCTGTTGGTTCTGCTGCCCGCGCTGGTCTGCCGCTTTCGGGCCAAACAGCTCCGCCCGCTGACCTATCTGGTCCTTCCCTGCGCCGTTCTGCTCGGCAGCGGCACGATGTCGGCGGCAAATCTCGGCGCAGTCGGACTGGGCATCCTCGGCGGGCTTGTGCTGCGCAAGTCGCGGCTGCTTGCCCCCCTGCCGGTCGGCGCGGCGGAGGAGGCGCAGTATCGCCTGGAAACGGCGGCGCAGGTCCTCGACACGTTGAGCAAGCAGCTGCCGGAAAAGCTGCCGGAGCCATCCGTCGGGGAGGCCGCCGGAATTTATGACGCGGCGGCCGAGCGCATCTGCCGTTGCTGCGCCCGGTTTCACCGCTGCTGGCAGCACCACGCGCAGGAAACTTATCAGGCGCTGGCCGGTGCGTCAAAGCGCATTTTGGAGCGCGGCACGGCACATCCGGAGGACTTTCCGCAGAGCTTTCGCAACGACTGCTGCCATCTGGACGGTTTTTTGACCGCACTGAATCAGGAACTGGAGGGAATGCTCTACCGCAGGCGCTACCGAATGCAGCTGCGCGAGAGCCGGCAGGTTGTCGCGGAAGAATTCTCCTGCATCGCCGCATTTCTCCGCGCGGAGCAGCAGCCGGAGAGCCGGAGCGTGCCGCAGTTTCAGCCCCTCGTCGGCATCAGCACCGTCGGGAAGAACGGAAACGGTGCGGTCGGCGACCGGGGTGCGTGCTTCGCCGGGCGGGACACGGACTATTTCGTCCTGCTCTGTGACGGGATGGGGACCGGCGCGGGTGCTTCCCGGCTCAGCGCCGAAACGGTCCGCCTGCTGGAGCGGCTGCTGCGTTCAGGCCTTGCCGCGGAGGCGGCGCTGAAAATCTTTAACGGCATCGAGCTGCTGCGCGGCACGGGCTGCTTTACCACGGTGGACCTGCTGCGCATCGACCTTTCCGCCGGTGAGGCAACGCTGTACAAATGGGGCGCGGCCCCCTCCTATCTCCGCGACGACGCGAAGGTAAAGAAAATCGGGACAGCGACACCGCCGCCCGGCGTCGGAGTGGGAGGAGATCACCTGCCGGAGCGATATCAACTGTCCCTGAAATGGGGAGAAATGCTTGTCTTGGTCAGTGACGGCGCAGGGCGGGAGGACACCGAGGCGCTGATTGCCTCCTTCCGCGGGCAATCACCGCGTGAGCTGGCGGCGCTGCTGATCGCGGGGGTCCCGGCCGAGGATGATATGACGGCTGTCTGTGTATCCCTGCTGCCAAGATGAAGATACCACATCTTGTGCGAATTTTTTGTCGAAACACAAAATGTCGGGAAATAATATTTTCTGGGGGAAAACTCTAAGCCAATCGTCTGCGGTGTCCGCCGGAGCTTTTTCGCCAATTCAGCGGTTTGAAAGGTTTGAAATATAGCGCAGCCGTTGGCGACGAAGGAGCCTTACGGATGCGGCATACCCCTTGCGGGTGCACAAAGCATTCCTGCACCTTTCAAACCTCGACTTGACGAAAAATCTCTCGCCGGCCATCCTTGCCGATCGACTTAGAGCTTCCCCATTTTTTGCTATGCACAAGCATAGCAAAAAATAAGATGCGCTATTTTCTCGCCCCTTCGGGGCAACCGAAAATGATGCGCAAAAACTTCATGCACTCTGACTGTTGCCAGTTATCGTGGTGCGCAATACTGCGCATGAAGTTTCATGCGTCTAAATCGCGGTAGGGGTAGATGCGTTCCCAACGGCCGGTGGCGGCGTTGTAGCGGACGGAGCTGCGATGGGTCGAGAGGAGCTGAACGATGGCATAGGGATCGATCCAGATCTCGTGGTCGCTCTCCTTCTGGCTTTCGTCAAAGACCAGCTCGATGCCGAAATGCAGATGCACTGCATCGATATTGTTCACGTTTTCACGCGTCGAGTAGCCCGTTCGGCCCATGAAGCCGATCACCTCGCCCGCCGCGACGTGCTGTCCCTCGGCAAGGCCGTCGGCGTAGGGATGGTCCTTTTGCAGATGCGCATAGTAATAGTACCGTAAGCGGTCGTCTGAACGGATACCGATGCGCCAGCCGCCGTATTTGTTCCAGCCGAGCGCCTCGACCGTGCCGCCCTCGACGGCGATAATCGGCGTTCCGAGTGCGCCCATCAGGTCGTTGCCGAGGTGCGGGCGGGAAAAGCCGAAGGTTCGCCGCTGGCCGAAGTCAGGATAGTGGCCGTAGCCATACCCGGCGGCAATCGGCGAAAACGCCTTCAGCCCATAGGCCGCCGACCACTCCGACACACCGTCCTTGCCCGGAATTTCGATGGCGTAGCTGCCGACGAGGCCGCCGAGTGCCGCGCCGAACGCCTTTTGGTAATAGGCAAAATATTTGTACTGCTTGCCGAGGAATTTTTCCGGCGCGTTCTTGCCCAGCAGCTCCTTTGCTGCGCTCTTGACGGCGCGGACGGACACCTGACTGTCGCCTGTGCGGACGGCGGCCAGTGCCAGAATGTCGATCCACGACAAGGGCTGCTCCGTTTCATGCGACGCGATATCGATCGCCAGCGCCTCGGAAAGCGCGGGATAGCCGACCTTGAACTCCACCCAATGGATGTAATCCTCCGCCGCCGCAGCCCGCGGGGCCAGCAGCAGCGCGACGAGCAAAAAAATAGCGAACCTCTTCTTCACGGCAACCACCTCACGGGGTAGTTTGTGAAAAAGAGGTTCGTTTATGCGTTAATTCGCTGGTCTTATACTAGAATCTGTTAAAAAGCTTGAAAAGCTTTTTATAGCGCCAAAGGCGCGTCAGATTCTGCATGAGACGGCGCATCGTGCCCTCGCACGATGCGAGTGTGCGTAGCACATGGGATTCTTGATGAAATGTTTTCATCAAGAATCAGTATTAGCGACGAGCAGCACCAGTCCCTGTGTATAGTCGCCCTCGGTCGTGGGATAGTAGACGGCGGCTTCATGTTTGCCGATAAAGCTCAGCAGCACAGAATTAAACGTTGTATAGCTCGTTCTATAAGCTGTTACAGTAAATTCATTCTCCGTTGTAATCCACGCATTATTCGACGTTGATTTCTCGATCAGCGGCAGCGCCTGCATGAAGCGCGGGAACAGCAGCGCGGTGTCGGTCGGGACGGACAGGTTCCTCAGCTCGACAGTTTCCACATTTTCGTAAGACGACAGCGACACGTTGGCGGCATCCCAGAACACCAGCACCGGGCCATCGGGGAACACGTCAGTCTTTTCGTGCAACGGGCCGCGCTTGATCGGTCCCTTGTTATTGGCCGGATCCGGAAGCACCGGGTCCCCTGCGTTGGCGATCGTCGGCAGCGTTACCTCCGGGATGGTCGGTTCGCTGACACCGTCCGGCGTGGTGTCCGGCGCTTCGATCGGAGCGGTCGTGTGCGTAGGCTCGGTCGGCGCGGCTTCCGTCGGGGGCGCAGCCTCCGTCTGCTGTTCAGACGGCGTGGGGGCCTCGGTGGCCTGCGTCGGAGCCTCGGTCGGCGGTGCGGCAGCTTCCGTCGCGTCAGAAAAAACGCAGTTGAATGTTTCGTCTCCCAAAGCGTCGTTGTAGGTGATGTCCGCCGGAGTCCGGTCGTCGGGTGTCGCCTCGGTGCAGCCGTTCGCGTCGTTCGGACACGCGGTGCCGTCGAAATCGTCTGCATCCTCCTGCAGGAGGGCATAGTCGTCGGCCTCGAAGTAGCGTGAATCAATGCTCTCAAGCGGATTCGGCAGCTCAGCGCTGACCTTTTCATCCGTCGGCAGCGAGAAGCGGCCGGTCAGGACCACCGTCAGCATGGCAGCAGTAGCCAGGCCTGCGGCGGCGTAGGGAACAAAGCGGCGGTAGTTGAAGCGTTTGCGCGGTTCTTTTTTGACCTGCGCCATGATACGGTCGGTCAAATCAGCCGGAGGGACGATCGCTTCATCATTCAACAAAACATCATTGGCTTCCATCTGCGCAAGCAGCTCACGGCAGTGCCTGCAATTTTTCAAATGGCCTTGCAGTCGTTTTTCTTCCTTTTCGCTGTTCGTGTGGTCCAAATGACCGCTCAGTAGCTGCAAGTAATCATTACAATGCATCGTTCATCCTCCTTTCCGCTGTTTTGACGATGTGAAATCGGTTTCGTTCCGTAATTTCAAAAATTTTTTTCGCAATCGTTCCCGCGCACGGGAAAGGCGGGACTTGACCGTCCCCTCCTTGATCTCCAGCAGCGCGGCGATCTCGGCGTAGCTCAGGTCGTTGACCACGCGGAGGGTCAGCAGGCGGCGCTCCTCGGTTTCGAGAGAATCCAGCGCAGCCTGTAGGATTTGCCGCTCCTCGGACAGGACGACCTGCTCCTCCGGCAGCGGCGTGGGGTCGGGCAGGTCGATGGCCAGCACCTCGCTGTCCTCGCACGCGACGACCAGCGGGACGGTCTTGCTGCGCTTCCGACTGCGCAGATGGTCCAGACAGACGTTGGAGGCCAGCCGGTACAGCCACGTCGAAAAGGCCGACTTGAACTGAAAGCCGTCCAGACAGCGCCACGCCTTGAGAAAGGCCTCCTGCGTCAGATCGGCCGCATCCTCGGCGTTGCCGACCATGCGGAAGCACAGGCGGTAGACCGGTGTCTGGTATTGCACAACGATCTGCTCGAAGGCGCTTTGATCGCCATTTGCCGCTTTTTTAATCACTCGATCTTCTTCGATGGGAGATCACCTCAAATCTCTCTGGATCGCTTTTGCGACCGCTCGCACCTCCTCCGGGGCGGAAAGGCGAGAAATCTGTTCTTTGTAATACCCGCTGTGCGCCACGCCGCGCAGATACCACGCAAGATGCTTCCGCGCCTCCAGGCAGGCGATGTGGTCGCCCTTATCCTCGATGGCGAGGTCAAACTGATGCAGCGCGGTTTCGATGCGCTCGGCCAGCGGTGGGCGCTCCGGGATAGGCCGGCCGGCGAGAAGCGCAGAAAATTCGGAAAAAATCCACGGGTCGCCGAACGTCGCCCGGCCGACCATGAACAGCGTAGCGCCCGTATGCGCCCGGCAGCGCTCCAGCGCCTGCGCGGAAACGAGGTCGCCGTTGGCGATGATGGGAACGGACACGGCGCGGACGACCTTGCCGATAGCGTCCCAATCGGCAACGCCGGAATAGAGCATGGACTTGGTGCGGCCGTGGACGGCAACGGCATCCACGCCGTTATCCTGCAAAGCCTGCGCCATTTCGACGGCGCAGATACTGCTCTTATCCCAGCCGAGGCGAATCTTGGCCGTGACCGGCACGGAAACGGCATCCTTCACGGCGCGGACGATGCGCCCGGCCAGCGGGATGTCGCGCATCAGGGCGCTGCCGTCGCCGTTGTTGGCGATTTTCGGCATGGGGCAGCCCATGTTGATATCAATAAAATCGCAGCCGCTGTGCGCCAGCGCCAGAGCGGCTGCCTCGGCCATAATGGCGGGGTCGTTGCCGAAGATCTGCACACCGCAGAGCGACGCTGGATTTTTCCGCAGCAGGCGAACGCTTTTTTTGTCCTGATAGACCAGTGCGCGTGAGGACACCATCTCGGTCACGGTAACGCCCGCGCCCAGCTCCGCGCAGACCGTGCGGAAGGCATAATCCGTCACCCCCGCCATCGGTGCAAGAAACAGCGGGCTGGAAAGCGTATGACCGAGAAACTGCAAAAAAATCACCTCGGAATAATGATAACATAAAATGCGACAAAACGCAAGAAAAAGCAGCAGAAGAGTGGGGCCTCTCCCTCAGTCAGCTTCGCTGACAGCTCCCTCCCAGAGGGGTCTTTTGAAATGCGGTAAAAAACAGGCAGAAGCGTTGTGCTTCTGCCTGTTTTGATGGATTGGAATTATTGCTGCGGCATTTCCTTGCCGAGGCGCTTGTACATGGTCTTTTTGACCGCGCGCATGATATTCTCATAGCCGGTGCAGCGGCACAGGTGGCCGGAGAGCAGCTTGCGCAGCTCGGCATCGGTGTATTCCTTGCCGCTTTCCAGAATTTCGACAGCGGTCATAATGAAGCCCGGCGTGCAGAAGCCGCACTGGATGGCTGCTTCGTCGATGAAGGCCTGCTGGATGTCGGACAGCTCGCCGTTCGGGCCGAGGAGGCTCTCCAGCGTGCGGATGTGCTTGCCGTTGGCCCAGACCGCAAGGTAGATACAGGAGTTAAAGGCCTCGCCGTCGATCAGGACGGTGCAGGCGCCGCACTCGCCGACCTCGCAGCCCTTCTTCACGGAGGTCATGCGGAAGTCATTGCGGAGCATATCCGTCAGGGAAGCGCGAACGTCAACGATCTGCTGCACATCCTTGCCGTTGAGGTTGTACTTTACAAGACGATACTGGTTTTCCATCAGATAGCACCTCCTGCTCTCTTGACCGATTCGATGGCGCAGCGCTTGGCCGACTCGACGGCGACGTGCTGACGGAACGCTTTGCTGGCTCGCCAGGAATCGCGGGGGTTGATGTCCTCCAGCACCTTCTCGGAGAAGGCGACGATGTTTTCCATCGTGACCTCCTTGCCGGTGAGGAAGGCCTCCGCCGTCGGGGCGCGCATCGGGATAGGACCGGCAACGCCGTAAGCCACGCGGACGCGGTCGAAGGTTTTCTTGTCTGCGGACAGCCGGACATTGACCGAGCAGCCGTTCGTGGCGATATCCAGCGCGTTGCGCATGGCGTACTTGATATAATAGCCGTAGGTGTTCTCGTAGCTGGCCTTCGGGATGAGGATCGCCGTCTGAATTTCACCCGGGCGGATATCGACGACCTTCGCCTTGAGATAGAAGTCCTTGATCGGAATGCGGCGCTTTCCCTCCGGGCCGGTCAGCTCCACAACGGCCTCCCATGCATGGAGCGTAGAGGCGGAGTCGGCGGAGGTCACACCGTTGCAGGTGTTGCCGCCGATGGTGCCGATGTTGCGGATCTGCGGGCCGCCGACCTGATCGACCGCCTCGCCGAGGACGTTGATATACTTCTGGATGATGGGGTCCTTCGTAATATGGGAGAAGCTGGTCAGGCTGCCGATGCGGATATTTTCCTCCGCATCGATCGTCACGCCGCGCAGCTCGTCGAGCATATAGATGGAGATCAGCTCCACGCCCGCACGCTTGCCCTCGCGCATCTGCACGAGAACGTCGGAGCCACCGGCGATGATGTGCGCGTCTGGATGCTCCAGGCGAAGCCGGATTGCGTCCTGCACGCTCTCGGATTCGTAATATTCCTTCATATCATACATGGCTTAGTTCTCCTTTCTCCACGGATCGTTGATGAGGCCTTCCTCGGTGAACCGCGCGAAAAGAACGTGCGGGGTCATGGGGGCCGTGTCGATGGCGACGCCGGTTGCGTTGAGAATGGCGTTGCGGATGGCCGGAGCAACGGGGCAGGCGGGCGGCTCGCCAAGCGCCTTTGTGCCGAACGGACTGGTCGGTTCGGGATTTTCCACAAACTGGGCCTCCAGATGCGGATGGTCCATGACGGACGAGAGCTTATAGTCCAGGAGGTTGTTATTCAGCGGCTTGCCGGTCTTTTCGTCGAACAGGAGCTGCTCGGACAGGGCGTAGCCGATGCCCATCGACATACCGCCGTGGACCTGCGCCTCGGCGAGCTGCGGATTGATGAGCTTGCCGCAGTCGTGGACATTGATGATCTTATCAAGCGTGACCTTGCACATGGGGATGTCCACCGTGACCTCGGCGCAGCAGCAGCCGAAGGAATAGGCATTGTTCTTGATGTGGTAGGTGGACTCGGCGGTGATATGCTCGCTGTGGCTGAGGCTGTAGAAGGCCGTCGTCGCCAGCTCGGACAGCGGCATCAGGATGCGGCCGTCGGTCGTGCGGACGATATTGCTGTCGATAATATCGAGGTTTGCAATGGCGACGCGCGTCAGCTCGTTGGCGTAGGTCAGGATCTTTTCCTTCAGGATGTTGCCGGTCTGCGTGATGGAGAAGCCGACGACATAGGTCTGGCGGGAGGCATAGGCGCCGAGGCCGAACGGGGTCACGTCGGTATCCTGGCAGGAAATGACGTGAACGTCGCGGTAGTCCTTAATGCCGATCACATCCGCTGCCATCTGGGCATAGGCGGTGTCTGCGCCCTGGCCGATCTCGGTTTCGCCGACCTGAACCTGAATGGAGCCGTCCTGATTGAGGACCATGCGGCAGGAGGAATGCTCCAACGAAATGGGCCAAACGGCGGTGTTATACCAGAACGGGGCGATGCCGATGCCCTTGCGGATGGGGCCGGTCTGGTTTTCGTATTCCTTGTGCTTGCGGTTGTAGTCCATATAGGCCACGGCCTTGTCGAAGCACTGGTTGAAGCTGTCGAAATAGTTTTCGTTCTTCGAGAAGCCGTCCACGTAGCCGACGGGCATAATATGGTCGCGGCGGAATTGCAGCGAGTCCACGCCCAGCAGCTTGCAGATGTCCTCGATATGGCACTCATGCGCAAACGAGGCCTGCGGCATACCGTAGCCGCGCATTGCGCCGGCGACGGACTTGTTCGTAAAGACGGTATATGCGTCACATTCCATATTCGGGCAGGGATAGAGCTGCGGGAGGGAGCCCATCGCCTTGGCGACGATGCTGTGACCGTGGGAGGCGTAGGCGCCCTGATCGGAATACAGCTCCGCCTTGCGGGCGACAAACGTGCCGTCCGGACGCAGCCACGAAACGAGGTGGATGTGCATCGCGTGGCGGACGCGGTTGGAAACGAAGGTATCCTCGCGCGGAATATCGATCTTCACCAGGCGGCCGCCGAGCTGCATGGACAGCCAAGCGACCAGCGGCTCATACAACGTATCCTGCTTGTTGCCGAAGCCGCCGCCGATGTAGGGCTTGATGATGCGGACGCGGCCCCAAGAGATACCGAGCGCCTGACCGACGGTACGGCGGACGATGTGCGGAATCTGTGTGGAGGAAACGATGACGATCTTGCCCGCTTCCTCATAGGCGTAGGCGACATGGTTTTCGATGTGGCAGTGCTGGACGGTAGGGACATGATACCACTTGTCCACACAGAGCAGACCCGGCTCCTTGATGGCCTCCTGATAGTCGCCGATGCGGATATCGGAGTGGCGCAGCACATTGTTGGGGTAGTCGTTATGCAGCAGCGGGGCGCCGTCGGCCATGGCCTTGATGGGATCGAGGACAAAAGGCAGCTCCTCATATTCGATTTTGATCAGATGCGCGGCCTGCGACGCGGCAACCTCGTTCTCCGCAACGATCGCGACGACATCGTCGCCGTAGTAGCGGACGTGGCGGTTCAGCAGGCGGCGGTCAGCGACATCCTGATGCGCTTCCTCCACCGACCAGGGGTGACCGGCCGTGGGGAACTTGATATCCGGTACGTCGAAGCAGGTGAAAATCCGCACAACGCCGGGGACCTTTTCGGCCGCGGACGTATCCACGGATTTTACATAGCCGTTGGCGATCGTGGAGCGGACGACACGGGTAATCAGTGCGCTTTTGTCGCAGCAGTCGTCCGTGTATTTGGCTCTGCCGGTAGCCTTGTCGTACGCATCGACGCGGGCTACGCTCTTGCCTACATTCATATTATGTAAACCTCCTACCCTTGAATCAGAACGATTTCCACAAAAAAGCAGGTCGTTCTCTTTTTTCTTTTTCACTATAGCACAAATTTCATTGAAAATGAAGAATTGCCGTTATCCTATTTATAAGATCACGCAGAATTCGACGATCGCGAACAAAAAGCCTGCGCAGAATTCAGCGAATGAGTGGAAAAATCGAACAAAATCGGGTATACTGTCATCAGAAAGCTTTGTTATGCAAAGGAGAGGCAATATGCAGGAACCCATAGGGCCGGCCGTCGGCTGTCTTGTAATGGCGGCGGGAAATTCCACCCGGTATCAGGGCAACAAGCTCGCAGCGATCTTTCACGGCAAGCCGATCATTGAATACGCGCTCGACGCCGTCCCGGTGGAGCGATTTTCGGTCGTGACGGTCGTCACGCAGTACCCGGAGATCGAAAAAATGGCGGCGCAGCGCGGCTTCACCGTCATCCGCAACGAGCATCCCGACTGGGGCATCAGCCACACCATTCGGCTGGGGACGGAGGCGATGATAAACTGCAGCGCGATTTTATATATGGTCGCCGACCAGCCGCTGCTGGACGACGCGTCCGTGGAGCGCATCCTCGAATGCTGGCGGCAGCACCCGTGCAATATCGTCGGAGCGTCGCACAATGGCAAGCGCGGCAACCCGTGCATTTTTCCGAAGGAATACTTTGAAGAATTAATGGCGCTGGAGGAGGACCACGGCGGCAACACCGTCATCCGCCGCTACCCCGACCGCCTGCTCACCGTCGAGGTCGCCAAGGAAGAGCTGACCGACGTGGATACCCGCGAGGCACTTGAAGCGCTGAAGCAGGAAAACTGACCGCAATGCGCGGTATGCGCCGATTCCCTCAATACGAAACGCAGCCACCGGCACAATCCCGGCCGGTGGCTGCGTTTTTTGATACTGATACTGATTCTTGATGAAAGTATTTCATCAAGAATCCCAGTGCTACGCACACGCGCATCGTGCGAGGGCACGATGCGCCGTCTTATGCAAAATCTGACGCGCCTTCGGCGCTATAAAAAGCTTTTCAAGCTTTTTAACAGATTCTAGTATGAAATTTCCTTTGGCCGAAGTGCAAAAAGCAGCGGGAGAGCGATTACTCTCCCGCTGTTTTTTGGTATTCACTTTTCGCGCGTCAGCTCAGAAGCGCCGTCAGCAAAATCGGCAGGCACATGACGAGCAGGACGATAAGGGCCACCGGCACGAAGATCACGAACGCTGAAATCAGCATTGCCAGAACGTCGCGCTTCTCCGGCTTGATATCGTCGTCCGCGTAGACTCTCTTGATGGTTTCGATCTCTCTGTTTTCTGCGTCAGGCTGTTCGGGTTCTTTGCCGTTCTTCTTGCGCAGCAGCTCCATCCCGCGCAGATATTTTTTCCGAAAGATCATAGGCCTTCCCTTATTCCTTGGTTCTCGTCAGCTTATGATGGCAAGCAACGAAGTGGTTGGGGCTGACCTCCTCCCACGCCGGGGTGACGTGCTCGCAGATTTCGGTGCAATACTTGCAGCGGGTATGGAACTTGCAGCCCTTGGGCGGGTTCACCGGACTGGGGATATCGCCCTCAAGGATGGACAGCTCCTTACCGCCGACGGTATCGGTCGTCGGGATTGCGTTGAGCAGCGCTTCGGTGTAGGGATGGACAGGATGATCGAAGATCTCCTGCGAGTCCGCCAGCTCGACCATGGAGCCAAGGTACATCACGCCGATGCGGTCGGAAATGTACTTGACGACGCTCAGGTCATGTGTGATGAACATATAGGTCAGGTTCTGCTTTTCCTTCAGGTCGAGCAGCAGGTTGATGATCTGCGCCTGAATGGAAACGTCCAGTGCGGAAACGGCCTCGTCGCAGACCACGAACTTCGGGTTCGTCGCAAGCGCACGGGCGATGCCGATACGCTGGCGCTGGCCGCCGGAGAACTGGTGCGGGAAGCGATGGAGGAAGTACGGCGCAAGACCGCACTGGTCCATGACCTTGAGAACCATTTCCTGCATCCGCTCGTCCTTCTTGCGGATCATGTCGTGTGCCTGCATACCCTCGCTGACGATCTGGCCGACGCTCATACGGGGGTTAAGGGACGAATACGGATCCTGGAAGATGAGCTGCATATCGCGGCGGAGGCGGCGCATCTCGTTATAGCGCAGGCGGGCAAGGTCAATGCCGTCGTCGCGGTAGGCCTCATATTTCTGGAACTCCGCGTCGTTGACATAGCGGTCGCGCATCTTCTGGATATCGGCGGAGATAGCGGCAAGCTGCTTGTGATATTCCACCGTTTTGGCATCGCAGGCATCGAGCTTGGCCTTAAGGCCGTCGAGCTTGCCGGTGCTGCGGGTTTTCCCGCTCTCCTTGGCCTTCTTGACTGCGAACGCTTCGTCGTCATAGCGAACCTGGATCGCCTGCCGCTTCACAGACAGTGCAGACACCTTCTGCGCAACGGCATAGCCCCTGCTGTAGACGGCGATGACCGGGCTGAGGTCGTCTACGGTGATGAAGCCGCCGACGATCTGGGTCATGTTCAGCAGGGCATCCTCCTCCAGCTTCTTGGCCATATCCAGCTCGCCGTGCATGGCGTACTGTTCCTTTTCGCCGAGGGAGTTATAGGTTTCTTCGAGCTTCTCGCGCTTGGCGGTCAGTTCCTTCCACTGAGAGCGCAGTTTTTTCAGGTTTTTGACCGTTTCGGTAACATACTTCGGCGCGAGATCGTCCAGCGAACGGCCATAGTACATCGTGCGGCCGTAAGTCTGATGATAGAGCTGAAGGATGGTACGGCCAAGCGTGGATTTGCCGCAGCCGGATTCGCCGACGAGGCCGAAGGTTTCGCCCTCGTAGATTTCGAGGGAAATACCGTCGTTGGCCTTGACGAAGCGGCCCTTTTTCAGTGGAAAATATTGCTTCAGGTTGCTGATGCGAAGCAGGACTTTTTTATCATTATTTTGCATTTCTGTCCTCCTTCTTCGGGTAGAAGCAGCGAACCTGCTGGGTTTCGGTTACGTTGACCAGCTCTGGTTCTTCTTCCATGCAGCGCGCGGTTGCGTACTTGCAGCGCGGAGCAAACTTGCAGCCCTTCGGCAGATCCAGCGGATGCGGGACGGCACCGGGAATGGCCTCCAGACGGGTGCCGCGCGGCGTATCCAGCCGCGGAATGGAGAGCATCAGGCCCTCGGTGTAGGGGTGGGAGTACTCGCTCTTGTGGAATACAGTTTCCGCAGGCGCATACTCGACGACCTGTCCGCAGTACATTACCGCCACGTTATCTGCCATCTGGTTGATAACGCCGAGGTCGTGCGTGATGAACAGGACGGCGGTGCCGTTCTTCTCGCGCAGCTCGTTCATGAGCTTCAGAATCTGCGCCTGAATGGTCACGTCCAGCGCGGTGGTCGGCTCGTCGGCAATCAGCAGCTTCGGCTTGCAGGCCAGCGCCATGGCAATCATGACGCGCTGGCGCATACCGCCGGAGAGCTGGTGCGGATACTGCTTCGCAACGACCTCAGGATTCGGAATCTTCACGTCGGACAGCAGGTCGATGGCCTTTCGGGCAGCTTCCTTCTTGCTCATGCCCTGGTGGATCATGAGCGGCTCGGAAAGCTGCTTGCTGACGGTGAACACCGGGTTCAGGCTCGTCATCGGCTCCTGGAAGATCACGGAAATCTCGTTGCCGCGAATCTTGTACATTTCGTTGGTAGAGATCGTCGTCAGATCAACACCGTCAAATAGGATCTCGCCGGACTCGATATATCCGTTACCGTCGAGCAGGCGGAGAATGCTCATGGCAGAAACGCTCTTGCCGGAGCCGGATTCACCGACGACACCGAGCACCTTGCCGGCATCGAGGGAGTAGCTCACGCCGTTGACGGCCTTGACCGTGCCGCGCTTCGTTTCAAAGAAGGTTTTGAGGTTCTTTAATTCAAGTAACATCGTTTCGACCTCCTTTAGCGTTCTGCCGACTTGGGATCGACCGCATCACGCAGCGCATCGCCCACGAGGTTGATGCAGATGGTGCAGATGCCGAAGATCGCCGCCGGGAAGACCCAGCGCCACCAGTACTGCTGGATGACGATGGAGTTGTTCGCACCGGTCAGCATATTGCCCCAGGTCGGTGTCGGGGGAGAGATGCCGAAGCCCATGTACGACAAGGAGGACTCGGTCAGCATACACGTCGCAAAGCTCAACGTCGCGTTGACGAGAATGAGGCTCATGACGTTCGGAATAATGTGGCGGAAGATGATGCTCTTTTCCTTAACACCCATCGCCTTCGCTGCGGTGACATACTCCTGCTCACGCTGGGAGAAGATCTGCGCACGGATGAGGTGGCAGATGCCCGGCCACGACAGGACACCGAGGACGACCATGATGAGGTACATTCTCTGCTCGACGGAGATGCGCGTGCCGATGATTGCGGAAAGGATCATTGCGAACGGCAGGAACGGCAGGCCGCCGACGACCTCGGAGATACGCATGATGATATTATCTACCCAGCCGCCGAAGTAACCGGCGAGGCCGCCGAGGATGATACCAATAATCAGCTCAATGATAACGGAAATTGCGCCGACGGTCATGGTGACCTTACCGCCGTTGACGATACGGGTCAAAATGTCGCGGCCAAATTCGTCGGTGCCGCAGACATAGCCCTTCAGGCCCCAGGTTTCGATCTCGCCGTCGGTGGTGATGGCGTAGTTCTGATAGAAGCCTGCGTACACAGTTTCGATCTCTTTTTCGTTAACGGAGTTGGGGATATCGATCTGGTGGTGGTCGTTGCCCCCCCAGGAGATGACTTCGCCGTCGTCCATCAGCGCGGTGAAGTGATAGCGGCCGCCGTAAAGCTCGACGGGCTTGCTCTCAAACGCCGGGATGTTATTTTCGCCTGCGTCGCAGTTGCCCCAGACAATGACGGAGCCATCCTCCTTGACCGCCGCGACGGCGTTGCTGGTCGCCGCGATGTCAACGACGCCGCTGGAAACCGATTCCGGCACCCTGACCAGCGAGTTATCCTTCGAGAAGCCGGAGTAGACAACCGAGCCGTCATCCAGCAGCGCGATATAGGCGTAGGTCGTCAGGGCGACCTTCTTGATGTGGCCCTGATAGGCCTTTTGGACCTTGATATCGGCCATATTCTCGTTGCCCCACATATAGAGCTTGCCCTTCGCGGTCAGCGCGGCAGAGAACTGATAGCTGGCCTCGATCTGGACGATGTCCAGATTCTTGCCATAGGCCGTGGCCTGCTGGATATCGTTCGGGAGCATATCCTGCTTCAGACGATTGTTGCCCCAGACATAAATACCGCCGTTTTCGTCGAGCGCAACGATGTGGTCATAACCGGCCGCGACACTGACAATCTTCTTTTCCCGAATTTCCTCCGGAATATTTGCCAGGTCGATGGTGTCGGTGATGCGGGTATAGCCCCAAGTGTAGAGCTTGCCATCCTTATCGACACCGACGCCGAAGGTTGTGCCGGGAGAAATATCCTGCACATTGCCCTTGAGGCCGGACGGGACGGACATCATATTCATTCCGGGCGGGACATTGATCTGGGTGTTGTCCTGCGAGGACAGATCGAGCTTGAACAGATACGGCCCGAGCATAACAAACAGGAAGATCAGCAGGAAGAAAATCAGGCCGAACATACCGAGTTTATTGTGCAAAAAGTTTTTTGCGATCAAACGGCCGGGGCTTTGGAGCTGTTCTTCCTCCATGAAGCTCATGGTCTTATTGCGGTTACCGAACAGGCGGCCGAACAGGGAGGTCTTTGACTTTTTCTTCTTATTCTTCATCGTCATACCTCCTTACTTATCCACACGGATACGCGGATCGACCAGACCGTAGCTGAGGTCGGTAATGAGCTGGCCAACCAGGGCAATCACAACGTAGAACATCTGAATAATCAGCGCCAGCTCATAGTCATTGCCGGTCAGCGCTTTATAGTAGAGCTGACCCATGCCGTTAAGGGAGAACATATTCTCGATAATCAGCGAGCCGGAGAAGATGCTGATGAACCAGCCGATGATAACGGTGATAACCGGCAGGAGGGCGTTGCGCCAGGCATGGGAATAGACAACAACCTTCTCGCGCAGGCCCTTAGCGCGGGCGGTGCGGATATAGTCCATGCTCAGCGACTCGATCATGGCGGCACGGACGTAGCGCGTCATGCCGCCGAGGGAGCCGACGGTCATGACCAGAACCGGAAGAATCATATAATACACCCGGTCTAAGAACCAGCGGAAGCCGGTATAGCTATTGCCCGGGGTTTCGATGCCGGAAACCGGCAGCCAGCCCAGCGTGACCGCAAACAGCCAGATAAACAGTAAAGCGATGATATACACCGGGATAGAATAACCGATGATGGTAAAGACCTGCACGGTATTATCGAACTTGCCCTTCTTATGAACGGCGCAGAAAATGCCGAGCGGTATGGTAATTACGAGGGCGAGAATTGTTGAGAAGATGTTCAGGTAGACCGTGTTGAGCATACGCGGCGGCAGAACATCAATGACGCTTTGCTTGAATGTCTGCGAATAGCCGAAGTCACCTTGGAGAAGGCCGCTGAAGCTGCCGTTCACCTCCGGCGCGAAGCCCATCCACCGGGCGTAGCGGACGATCAGCGGATCATCCAGACCCATTTGCTTGCGGAGCAATTGATACCGCGCCTCATACTGTTCGGGCTTGAGCGTCTGTTTCAGGCCTTCAAGCTGAGCACGGGCAGGGTCAGTAGGAATCAGGTTATAGATAGAATACATCAAAAGCGAGACGATCAGAAAAACCAGAATCATATAACCGATACGCTTGAGAACATATTTCGTCATCCTGCGCCCTCCTTTTCTAATAATATTGTATTTCAATCCGCGCAAATCATCCGCACGGAAGATATTTCATAGTTAAATGGCTTAGGGACACATGGGCAACCGGGTACGCGCCGTCATTTGAGGTCGCCGTCATGCGCACATAGGTAAACCGGCGCGGGTGCTCAGAACGCGGAAAGGCTCTGGTGGTGCCGCCGGGAGCGGCGGTTGACCCAAAACCGGCAATTTCAACCCGCGGTTGCAGGCAGCATCGCAGCAGCTTGGTCAATTCCGTAGCTCAGCGGACGGCATCAGAGCTTTTCAGCGGTCTGAGCAAAAATAGGTGGAAGCGACGGGGCGGAAAAACCGCCCCGTCGCCAAAGATTTTTTGGGGGTTTCAGTGATTATTCAGCACCCTCGATGGAAGCGTAAAGGATTGCCTGCTGGAAGTCCCACATGGTGGACTCGTTGTAGTCCTTCAGCCAGGACGGGAAGAAGGTGTGATAGTCGTTGCAGTACAGGGGGAGGTCAGGCAGCAGCTCGTTGAAGCGCAGGATGAACTCCTGATAGTACTTCAGGAAGGTCTCATTGTCGCCAGGCGCAGCTTCATAAACCATTTTCATGGAAGCATCGTCCAGCTCCTTGTCGAAGATGTAGTTCTGGTTGTAACCCATCTTGACATACTGAGACTCGGGATCAGCGTTGAAGTTGAACGAATAGTCATAGACCGCAGCAAAACCGGTAGCCAGGTTGTACATGCCATAGGTCTTGACACCGTACTGCTCACCGCTGGAGACATCGCGATAGAGCCAGTTCAGCAGCTCGGAGAAGGTCATGACGTTCTGTTCGATCACCATGCCGGCGTCAGCAGTCTGCGTGCCGTTGGCAAGCATCGTGACGAGCAGGTCGGAAACGGGGTTGCCCTCGGAGGAAGCCCACATGATGTGCAGAGGCATCAGGATGCGGCCGTCGTCGAGCTTGACATTCAGTTCGTAGTCGCCGGCTTCTTCAGCGGTGACTTCCTTGTAACGGGTGCCGGTGCCGGAGTACTCGGTGCCGTCAGCATTCAGGGTCCAGCCGCCAGCCTCAAGGAGCTCGACAGCCTTCGCAGGATCATAGGCGTAGGTGTTGATCTTGTCGTTGAAGAGCTCTTCGGATTCCTGATACATCCACTGTGCGGTGGAGTACGGGCCGCCAACGACGGAGCCGAAGCCACCCGTGAAGGTGTTGCAGAACTCCTGACGGTCGAGCAGGTAAGCAATCGCCTGACGGACCTCGACGAACTGCGTGGGTCCAAAGTCGCACTGGAACTGGATCTTGCCGTAGCCGTTACGGGTGTAGTGGACGTAGCTGTAGTCGCCGGTCTCGGCCATATCAAGCGCGGTGTTGATCTGGTCGCCCTCGGAAAGCTGAGACAGGAAGTCGATTTCGCCGGTCTTGAACTTATCCATCATGGTTTCGTCCTCAGCGCGGACGATAACGATGGTCTCAATGCTCGGCTTCTGGCCTTCGAAGTTGCCAGCGTAGTTGGGGTTGCGAACCAGGGTAGCAGTCAGAGCGCCGGTGTCGAGGCTCTTGATCATGTACGGGCCGGCAGTAACGCGGTTCTCGTAGACATAACGGGAAGCGTTGATTTCGTCAGCAGTCAGCTCGCCGCCGTCGAGGTAAGCGCCTTCGCCGTCGTCCTTAACGGTCAGGTCAGCGGAGCTGTACAGGGGCAGGTACAGGGGCTGCAGAGAAGCATAGCTCAGGGCGAAATAGTAGTTCGCATAGTCCGGGGTGATGGTGATGGAGTAGGTGTTCTCATCGAGCAGACGCACACCGGAAAGAACGGTGGCCTCGCCCTTCTGATACGCAGCAGCGCCAACAACGGTGTCCGGAGAAACAGTAGCGCCAGCCTCGAGGGTCGCCGGAGCGAGGTTGACCAGAGCGTACGCGACATAGTCAGCAGCAGTGATGGGCTCGCCGTTGTTGTAGGTCAGGCCTTCCTTGATGCCGACGGTGAAGGTGATGGAACCATCTTCGTTCTTGGTCTGGTCGATGCCGGTGCAGACGGTTTCGTTGGTGACCATCTCGCCGAACTGATCGAAAGCGACGGTAGCATAGTCGTCGATCAGGTCGCGGACCAGCTTGTCGGTTGCGTTGTTGGTCCACCATGCGTTGCCGAGGTCACCGGAGATCTCGGTAGAGGAACCATAAATAACGCGGTTTTCGTGCTTTTCTACGGGAGTGGTCTCGGTGGGAGCATCCGTAGCGTCGGTGTTCCCATCAGTGGGAGCATCAGTGGGGTCCTTGGCGTCGTTAGAGCAGCCGGCAAAGATGCAGACGACCATAACGAGTGCAAGGAGAAGAGCTAACAATTTCTTCATTTTCTTTTCCTCCTATAAAATTTATATTTACTGTGACTTGCACAGAAAATACCGAAATCACAGGGGATTGTACGCATTCTGCGGACAGAGCGCATATTATGTCTATCCCTCTGAAATTTTTCTATACTATAACACAGAATTTTCAAATAATCAACCGAAAAAATCGAATTTTTTAATTTTCTATAAACTTCTGTGAATTTTTATAATGAGGCAGTATGCATAATATTCATTTTTGTTGATTCAACACAACCCGCTCGAACAGTTGTTGCCTCTTTTGGTATTTAAAGCGAATCGCGCCGACGCGATTCGCACCTCCCACCCCCTCGTAGGTGCAAGTCGCGATATCGTTTGCAACAAAATCAAAGCGCCGGCATGAGCGGGCAGCGCCCGCTGTTCTTGCGCAAAGTGCAAGAACGCAATCCTTCAGTCAGCCTCCGGCTGACAGCTCCCTTTACACAAGGGAGCCTTATGGGTGCGTACCAGTCAAGGGCTTCCCTGTGTAAGGGAAGCTGTCACGCGGAACGCGTGACGGAAGGGTTGTTTTCGCGCCAACGGCGCGAAATTTTAATCCGTGCCATCCGGCACACCTATTCTATTATTCACTATTCACGAAATCGATAGTGCATGCAACGGACGGTCGATGACCGTCTACGGCGTGAACCGAAAGCCAGTACACAATTCGCGGCGGGGTCAGGTGACCCCGCCCTACGAACGAATTCCGATCGTGCGTCCGACGGGCCGATGAGGGCATCGGCCCCTAGGCGGGGTGGGAAATTTTCCAATGGACGATATATTTTTTATTCTCGCATAAAACTTCATGCAAGAGCACTGCACCACGAAAATGCGCAAATGTTGGTGCATGAAGTTTTTGTGCATCATTTCCGGTTGCCCCGCAGGGGCGAGGAAATGGCACATTTCTTGTTTTGCTATGCTTTTGCATAGCAAAAGCGGCGGGAGGCGTTTGCCTCTCGCCGCTGGGGTTTATTTAATTAAAACTTCTCCGCTGCCGTCTTGAGCCATTCGGAGATGCCCGCGCCGATGTCGTGCACCGTGCCCGGCTCATACGGGATGCGCAGGCCTGCGTCGCGGCACAGCTGGGCAAACGTCTTGGTTCCGGCCGCATCGACAAAGGCCAGATACTTCTTCCAAGCCGCCGCGCGGTCCTTGAGCGAGAGCGTCCAGATCTGGAACGCCACGGTCTGGGCCATGCAGTAATCAATATAGTACAGCGGGTGCAGATAGACGTGCAGCTTCCACTGCCAGTGCGAATAGCGGCTGTAGAAGGGCAGGCTGTCCATATCCAGCCACGGGCGGTACTTGTGTTCCAGCTCCTGCCAGACCGCGTTGCGCTCGGCGGGGGTCAGGTTTTCGTTTTCATACATCCGATGCTGGAATTCGTCGATCATGCAGCCGTAGGGGATGAAGTCGAGGCTGTCCTCGCAGTGCTGTAATTCGTACTTCGCCGTCCTGTCGCCGAAGAAATTTTTGTGATAATCCTGTGTGAGGAACTCCATGCTCATGGAATGGCACTCGCAGGCTTCAATCGTCGGCTGCTGGAGGGCCGGATGGATGGCGGGGTTATGCAGCGCGCGATAGAAGGCGAACGCATGGCCCGCCTCGTGGGTCAGAACGTCCACATCGCCGGACGTACCGTTAAAGTTCGAGAAGATGAACGGCACTTTATAAGCCGGGAACATTGTGCAGTAGCCGCCGGGCGCCTTGCCGTCGCGGGACAGCACGTCGAACAGCTCGCCGTCGAACATCGCCTCGATGAAGTCCTTCGTTTCGGGGCTGAGCTCCTGATACATTGCCTTACCGGCGGCCAGAATCTCCTCCGGCGTTCCTTCCGGCGCGGCGTTGCCATCGGTAAAGCGGAACTTATCGTCATAGATGCACATACGGTCCACACCGATACGCTTGCGCTGCGCCTCCTTGACCTGCGCAATGATCGGCACCAGCTCCGTGGCAATCTGCTCGCGGAAGGCGTTCAGCTCCTCCTTGCCGTAGCAGTTTCTGCCGAGGCGGTCGTAGCCGAGCTGGATGTAGTTGTCATAGCCAAGCAGACGGCCCTGCGCATTGCGGACCTTGACGAGCTTGTCGTAAATCTCGTCCAGCTCCGCCTGATGCGCGTCGAACACCTTGCCCTCGGCCTCGAAGGCAGCGCGGCGAACGGCACGGTCGGCGCTTTCCTTATACTTGCCCAGCATCGGCAGCGGCATGGTCTGGCCGTCGAACTCCACGGTCATCCCTGCGTAGAGCTTCTGATACTGCATTTCGAGCTTGCTCTCCTCCTGCATGAGGGGAATCAGCTCGGACTTGAAGCTGCGGCGGGAGATCTCCATGTTCTTGAACAGCAGCGTGCCGTAGTGCGCCTCCAGCTCCTTGCGGAACGGCGAGTCGAGCAGCGCCGCGTCGATCTTCTGCGCCACCTCCTGCAGCTCCGGGCCGACGGTATCGAAATACTCGCGCTCGGCGGCGTAGAATTCGTCCTTGGTGTTGACGGTGTTGCGGACGTAGGACAGCGATTGCAGCGTGTTCCACTGCACGGACTCCGCGGTGTAGGCTTCAAACGCGTCGATCTGCTCCTGCGCGCCGGACGCATTGGCGATCTTCGCCGCTGCATCCTCCATTGCAGCCTTGAGCGCCGCCACATCCGGCCGCTGATACGGCATTTCGGTAAATTTCATTGTACTTTCCTCCTGTGTATTGATCTATGGTAATTTGTTTTTTCTTACTCCTCCACGCCCGCAGGCCCCTTGGCTCCCTCTGACGAGGGAGCTGTCAGCCGCAGGCTGACTGAGGGGTTTCCCCCGCACACCCATTATTATATTATTCACTATTCACCATTCACTGTTCACTAAACCGATACTGCCTGCACGCGGGGCGTCGGGGACGCCGCCCCCTACAAACGTCTATCGATGGTGCCTGCACCGGCGGGCTGAGGGCAGAGCGCCCTACGAACGGTGTTCGATGCTGCCAGCACGGGCCGATGTGGACATCGGCCCCTACGCGTGGGACGCGGATACGGCGTTACGTGCGGCGGGCCTTGCGACTATTGTAATGTATGATACTCGAAATGCGTTCCGTTTTCAAGAGAGAATCACGCACAGGCCGCCGGGTTGGAGGGCGAGTTCACTGCCGGAGCAAATCAGGCCGGCGGCAAACTGCGGCGGACAGGAATGAATGCCGAGCTGCCAGACGGCTGCCGATCGGTTTACATAAATCTTTGCGGTCTGGCACTCACAGGTGCGCTCGAATGCGATTTTCCCGCCGCCCGCCGTTGTAATGCGGATGCCGCCGGAGCGCAGTGCCGGGCTTTCTTTGCGCAGACGGATCAGGGCGCGATAGAGGTGCAGAATTCCCTGGTCCTCGCGTCCCCATGGATAGCAGCAGCGGCAGAACGGGTCCTCGAAGCCCTGTGCCCCCGCCTCGTCGCCGTAAAACACGCTCGGCATACCGGGCAAGGTAAATTGCAGCAGCAGCGCGGGCAGCAGGCGGTCGAGCGCGACCTTTCGCTGCTCCGGGGTAAGGAAACGCTCGGCCTTTTCGGCCTTCGAGCCGCAAAAATCGTCGCCGAGGACCGTCAGAATCCGTGCCGTGTCATGCGTTCCAAGACAGTTCATAACACATTGCAGCACCTGTGGCGGATAATTTTCTGTAATTTGCTCAATCATCTGGCGTAGGGCCGTGCCATCATCCTCGCCCTTGACGTAGCGCAGAATCGCGCTCCTCCACGGGTAATTCATCACGCTGTCCAGCTCGCCGTCCACGAAGTAGCGGCGGGAAACGCTGTAGGCACGCTTGTTCGACGCGTCCTCCCAGACCTCGCCGATCAACAGCGCGTCCGGCTTCAGCTCCCGCAGGCGGCGTTTGAGCTTTCCGACGAATTCGTCCGGCAGCTCATCGACCACATCCAGCCGGAAGCCATCTGCACCGAGGCGCAGCCAATGCGCAATCACGGAGTCGTCGTCCTCGATGACGTAGTTTACATAACTTTTCTCCAGCTCGTTCACGTTCGGCAACGTCGGCATATTCCACCACGCGTCATAATCGTCCGGATAGTGCCGGAAACGGTACCACGCACGATAGGGTGAATTCGGGTCGGACACCGCGCCGCCGCCGAACACATGGTTGCGGTCAAAGTAGACGCTGTTGCTGCCCGTGTGGGAAAACACGCCATCTAAAATAACACGCATCCCGCGCGTATGCGCTTCGTTGCACAGGCGGACAAAGTCGCTCTCCGTGCCGAGCATGGGATCGACGCGCTTGTAGTCGGCGGTGTCGTAGCGATGGTTGGAGTAGGCCATGAAGATCGGGTTCAGGTACAGAACCTCAACGCCCATCTCCTGCAAATATGGGAGCTTTTCGGAAATGCCCGCCAGATTGCCGCCGTAAAAATCGTTGCACCAGTTCCCCGCCGCATCCGCAGTGTAATACGGCGTTTCTTCCGTGCTTTGATGCAGCCGGAAGGGGCGGAGCTTTTCGCTCAGATCGCATTCGCCCTTCTGATAAAACCGATCGGGCAGGATTTGATACATGATCGCGCCGTGTGCAAATCCCGGCGTCATAAAATCCGCCGGGATGCTGGAGAGCTGCCACTTCTCCCCTGCCTCCATGTTCGTCCCGTCGCCCTGCCGGAACAGGCGGAAGCTGCCGTCGGGCTTTTCCACGCGGAACCAGTAAAAGTACAAGCCGTGCTCCAGCGTGAACTCTGTCCGCCAGAGAACGTAATCTGTCGTTTCCTCCGCGCGGGTGAGGGTAATTTCCCGGCACGGCTTCTCGTCGCAGTCCTCCACGACAAGCGTTACCCGCACGGCCGCGCAGGTTTTTGGAATGTCAATGCGCAGGAAACAGCTTTGCCCCGTTCGGATGGTTCCGAACGGGGTCTTATACTGCGCGTCTTTGCTGTTATAGAGAATTCTCATTTGAGATACCAGATGTTATCGGCGTATTCCTTCACCGCGCGGTCGGCCGAGAAGATACCGGACTTGGCGATGTTGACGAGCGACATATTGCCGAATCGAGTCGTGTCAAGATACGTTTCGCTGACGACGCGCTGCGCACGGGCGTAGTCGGCAAAATCCGCTACGGTCATATACGGATCGGCAACGCCGAAGCGGTTGGTCAGCAGCGAGGCGACCAGATCGTCAAACCGCTGGCCGAGGACACCGCTGGTCAGCATATCGAGAACCTGCTTCAGCTCCGGCGTGAGGAATTCGTTGGGGTCGTAGCCGCGCTGCCACAGTGCATCAACCTCATGCGCCTTCATACCGAACAGGAAGATGTTCTCGTCGCCGACCTGCTCGTGAATTTCCACGTTCGCACCGTCGAGCGTGCCGATGGTGACTGCACCGTTGGCCATGAGCTTCATGTTGCCGGTGCCGGAGGCCTCCTTGCCGGCGACGGAGATCTGCTCGGAGATATCGGCCGCCGGGATGATAATCTCGGCCAGCGACACCTTATAGTCCTCAATAAAGACGACCTTGAGCTTGTCGCGGACGGCGGGGTCGGCGTTGATGAAGTTGGACACGGCGACAATCAGGCTGATGGTCTGCTTCGCGCGGACATAGCCCGCCGAAGCCTTTGCCGCAAAGACGAACGTGCGCGGAACGAACGGCAGCTCCGGATGCTCCTTGATCTGGCAGTACAGATGCAGGACATGGAGAATATTCAGCAGCTGGCGCTTGTACTCGTGCAGGCGCTTGATCTGAATGTCGAAGATGGACTTCGGGTCCACGCGGACACCGTTGCGCTCGGCGATCAGGGCGGCGAGGCGCTCCTTGTTGGCGTGCTTGATCTCGGCGAGGCGGGCCAGCACCTGCGCGTCGTCGCGGTATTTCATCAGTCCTTCCAGCTCGTTGGCATCGCGCAGGAAGCCGTCGCCGATGATGTCCTTGAGATAGTCGGCCAGCAGCGGATTGGACTGGTTGAGCCAGCGGCGATAGGCAATGCCGTTGGTGACATTTAGGAAGCGGTCGGGCGTGAGCTGGCAGTAGTCGCGGAAGATGCCGTTGCGGAGGATATCCGTGTGCAGCTTGGAAACGCCGTTGATCTTATGGCAGGCGGCCAGGCAGAGATTCGCCATGCGAATTTCATTGTTGGCGATAACGGCCATATAATTGATCTTGCCCCAGTCATTGGGATAGGCGGCGCTGAGCTGCTCGATCAGGCGGCGGTTGATCTCCGCACAGATGGAGTACACACGCGGCAGCTGCTCGCGGAACAGATCGACGTTCCAGCGCTCCAGCGCCTCGCTCATGACGGTGTGGTTCGTGTAAGACAACGTGGCGCAGGTGATCTTCCACGCCTGGTCCCAGCCGTAGTCATGCTCGTCGATGAGCAGGCGCATCAGCTCGGGGACGCACAGGGCCGGATGGGTGTCGTTGATATGGATTGCAACCTTGTCGGGGAGGTTGTCGAACGTGTGATACTTCTTAAAATGACTCTTAAGAATGCTTTGCAGCGATGCGGAAACGAGCAGATACTGCTGCTTCAGACGCAGGCGCTTGCCCTGAATATGATCGTCGGCGGGGTAAAGCACCTTGGAGATCGTTTCGGCCATGGCGTTGCGCTCCAGCGCCTGCACATAGTCGCCGCGCGAGAAGGCCGCCATGTCAAAGCTCTGCGGCAGCTTGGCGCTCCAGAGGATGAGGCGGTTGGACGCATCGCTGTCGTAGCCGGAAATGAACATATCGTGCGGCACGGCGACAACAGAGTTGTAGCCGACCTGCGCGACCTTGAAGCGGCCCATTTCGTCCACCCACTCGCGGACCTCGCCGCCGAATTTGATCTCCACGGCATCGTCCTCGCGGGTATGCAGCCACACGTCGCCCATTTCCAGCCAGTTGTCCGGGAATTCCATCTGCCAGCCATCGACGATCTTCTGACGGAAGATGCCGAACTCATAGCGAATGGAAAAACCTGTTACAGGATATTCCAGTCCCGTTGCCGCATCCATATAGCACGAGGCCAGCCGTCCGAGGCCACCGTTGCCAAGGCCCGCGTCCGGCTCCATCGCGTAAATCGCGTCGATATCGAAGCCCGCTGCGGTCAGCGCGTCGCGGTAGCTCTTTTCGATGCCCAGATTGAACAGATTGTTGCGCAGGCTGGTGCCGACGAGGAATTCCATCGACATATAATAAACTTCCTTGCGCTCCTGCTCGCTGTTGCGGCGGTCGAAAGCGTGGTTTTTATCGGTCAAAAACTCGCGCACGACCGTACACAGCGCACGGTAGACCTGTTTTTCCGTCGCACCGGACAGGTCCGTGCCGAACATCCGCATCAGCGCGTCATTCAGCGCAGCGGTCGGCTCGACCGTCAGCTCCTCGCGCTTGGTTTCCAATACTTCTTTTGTTTCTTGCTTTTTCATGGGGTCCTCCTAAGTTGCATTGCGAATTACTTTGTCAAAAGCTCTTGGTACATCTGCATATATTCGTTCGCAGGTGCCTTCCAGCTAAAGTCACATTCCATATCGTGCTTTGCCAACGCGTTCCATTCGTCGCGGGCGTTGTAATACAGCCCGACCGCACGGTCAATCGCGCCGAGGAAGTCGTCGGCGTTATAGCTCTGGAACGTAAAGCCGCGGCCCTCGCCGGTCTGATTGTTATACGGCGGGACCGTGTCGCGCAGGCCGCCGGTCGAAGCGACGATCGGGATCGTGCCGTAGCGCATCGCGATGAGCTGCGACAGGCCGCACGGCTCGGACTTCGACGGCATCAGGTACATATCCG